>CANQIJ010000040.1 GCA_947624025.1 uncultured Lachnospiraceae bacterium
GATCTTTGTTCAGGACAACCAGTCCGCATCGCGGAAAGGCGTTCTCCGGGGACTGCATTTTCAGATCGATTATCCGGTGCGCGTGACCTATGCCGGAAGGCTGGACAAGGATTCGGAGGGGCTGCTGCTTATGACGAATGACGGAGCCCTGATCGAGGCCATGATGCGCAGCTCCAATCATCATGAAAAGGAATATATCGTTACCGCGGCAACAGAGTGGAGTGAGGATGCGCTTGAGGCTATGCGCGGAGGGGTGTATCTGGATGAGCTGGAAGTAAAGACACGCCCCTGCAGGATAGAGAGGGCCGGCCCCAGAACGGTACGCATGATATTGACGCAGGGGCTGAACCGCCAGATCCGCCGTATGTGCGCCGCCCAGGGCTGCGAGGTGGAGTCATTAAAAAGAACACGTGTTATTAATATAACGCTGGATGGATTAAGGCCCGGAGAATACCGGGTGCTTTCACAGGCGGAGGCAAAAGGTCTGTATGAAATATGCGGACTGATGAAAGAATAAAGAGTGGGTATGGTTATGGATGAAAATAAGCTGAACCGTATGAAAGAGCTGGCTGCTCTGCTGAACAGCGCATCGAAGGCATACTATGCACAGGATGCGGAGATCATGAGTAACTTTGAATATGACCGTCTGTACGATGAACTGACAGAGTTAGAATCAATAACAGGAGTTACGCTTGCTGACAGCCCTACGATGAATGTCGGCTATGAGGCGGTGGAGGAATTGCCGAAGGACCGGCATGAACAGCCGATGCTCTCGTTGTCCAAGACGAAGAGCAGAGAGGAGCTGCGCGACTGGCTGAACGGCAGGGAGGCGCTGCTGTCGTGGAAATTAGACGGCCTTACGGTTGTCCTTCACTATGAAGAGGGCAGGCTTGCCAAAGCGGTTACAAGAGGCAACGGGGAGATCGGCGAGGTAGTCACCAACAATGCGAGGGTGTTTAAGAATATTCCGCTGTCTATCCCGTATCAGAAGGAACTGGTGGTACGCGGCGAGGCGATCATCAGCTACAGCGAATTTGAGAGGATCAACAGTCAGATAGAGGATGTGGAGGCAAAATACAAGAATCCGAGAAATCTGTGCAGCGGCTCTGTCAGACAGCTTAACAACGAGGTCACGGCGGCGCGCAACGTCAATTTCTATGCGTACAGCCTCATTCGTGCGGAAGATGTCGATTTCGGCAATTCCAGAAAGGCGCAGTTTGATTTTCTTTCCCAAATGGGCTTCGACGTAGTGGAGTACAGGCTGGTGGATCCCGATACGATCATGGACGCGATCGCTTATTTTGAGGCGAAGGTGCAGACGTATGATGTACCGTCGGACGGTCTTGTCCTGCTTTACGAGGATATCGCCTATGGGCGTTCTCTTGGCCGGACAGCCAAATTCCCGAGAGATTCCATCGCCTTTAAATGGGCGGATGAGCTGCGGGAGACTGTGCTGAAGGAGGTCGAGTGGAGCGCCAGCCGTACGGGGCTGATCAATCCGGTGGCGGTTTTTGAACCGGTAGAGCTGGAGGGTACGACGGTGAGCCGCGCCTCGGTGCATAATATCAGCATTGTCAGAGGGCTGAAGCTGGGGATCGGCGATCGCATTACCGTCTATAAAGCCAATATGATCATTCCCCAGATCGCAGAGAACCTTACCGGGAGCAATTCGCTGGAAATCCCTGCTTACTGTCCCGTATGCGGTCAGCCGACAGAGATCCGGCAGGTGAACGATGTACAGTCCCTGTACTGCAATAATCCTGACTGTGACGCCAAGAAGATCAAATCGTTTACTTTGTTTGTGAGCAGAGATGCCATGAATGTGGAAGGCTTGTCGGAATCCACTCTGGAAAAATTCCTTGCGGCAGGGTTTCTGCATGAATTTGCGGATATCTTTAAGCTGAGCCGTTATGAGACGGAGATCACCGGGATGGAAGGGTTCGGGGCAAAATCTTACGCAAATCTGATGCAGAGCATAGAAAATGCCAGAAATACAACGCTCCCGAGACTTGTCTACGGCCTTGGCATCGAAAATATCGGCGTGGCGAACGCCAAGATCCTGTGCAGACATTTTCAATTCTCCCTGGACGAGCTGCGCAGGGCGGATGTGGAGGAGCTTAGCAGCATCGACGGAGTCGGTGAAGTGATCGCAGCCGGTATATACGACTATTTCCGCAATGCGGAGCGGATGGAACAGCTGGATCATCTGCTGGACGAGCTTCATATTGTCCGTGAGACGGTAGACGAGAGCGCGCAGACGCTTGCCGGGATGAGCTTTGTTATCACGGGAAGCCTGGAGCGCTACGAAAACCGCAATGAGCTGAAGGATGAGATCGAGGCGAAGGGCGGTAAGGTGACAGGCAGCGTTACGGGTAAGACCACATGCCTGATCAATAACGATCTGACGTCTCAATCCTCCAAGAATAAAAAGGCAAAGGAGCTGGGCGTCCGCATTATCTCAGAGGCTGAGTTCGTGGAAGAATATCTGGCCTGACTATAGATAAATATCGCGCGTTATTTTAAAATAACACTTGTTTTTATATGTTATATGTCGCGTATGTCATAGGGCGTTGTCTGGTAAACGTAATAGTTGAGCCAGTTGGAGTACAGGAGCTGGCCTGTGGAACGCCAGTTGACGATCGGCGGATTCCCGGGATCATCGTCGGGAAAATAGTTGACGGGAACAGAAGGGTTTAAGCCCTTATCGAGGTCCCTAAAATATTCCAGCGCCAGAGTGTCCGCATCGTATTCGGGATGGCAGGTGACATAGAAATGGCGGCTGTCGGTTGTTTTGACGATCGTGACGCCCGCCTCGTCGGAGACAGCCATCAGCTCAAGCTCCGGCACGGATGCGATCTTTTCCTCGGATATCCCCATGGCGCGCGACTGCGGCGCATAGAAGATATCGTCAAATCCCCGGAAAAGAGGGGAGTTTTTCTTGACGATCCGGTGCGGATAGACTCCTGACAGCTTGGTTTCCAGGTCATAGCGTTCCAGACCGTAGAAATGATACAGCCCGGCAAAAGCGCCCCAGCACAGATGCAGCGTACAGTGAACGTGGGAAGCGCCCCAGTCCATGATGGTACACAGCTCATCCCAGTAGGTGACATCCTCGAATCGCACATAGTCCAGAGGAGCTCCGGTGATGATCATGCCGTCATACTTCCGGTCCTTTACCTGATCGAAGGTGGTATAGAAGGATTCCAGATGATTGGAATCAATGTGCTGCGGCGTATAGCTTGCCGTCTGCAGAAATTCCACATTGACCTGCAGGGGACTGTTGGACAGCTTGCGCAGAAGCTGCGTTTCCGTCACGATCTTGGTAGGCATCAGGTTGAGGATCAGCACATTGAGCGGACGGATATCCTGGTGCATTGCACGGTACTCCGTCATGACAAATATGTTTTCCTGTTCCAGTATGGCGGTGGCCGGTAACGAATCGGCAATTTTAATAGGCATACGAATCCCTCGACTTTCCGGCGCTGCAGAGTATTCCGATGTATCGGGCGCCGAACGGTTACAATATACATTAACATAAAAAGTTGTTTGTTGCAACAATTGCACATTGTTGTGAAAAGGGATATAATAGACGCGGGCCGATAAGCCTGCGCCCTTAAGAGAAGTAATGGCATAACGGAGGAACCTGCGGTATGGAAACTGCATATCAGAAAGTAAAAGTACATAATGAACTGGAATGGTGCCAGGTAAGCGATATCGACACCAAGGAGAAGATCGAGAAGGTTCTTTTGAAGAACCGGGTCTCCTATTTCGTGAAATGGGAGAAGCCGAAGCTCTTTTCCGGCGAAAAATTCGGGACATGCACTTTCTGCGTAAACCAGCTGCAAAAGGAGACGGCAGAAGAGGCGATCGAGAGTCTGGCGGAAGAGATCAAAGGAAAGATCCGCTTTATCAACCGCAAGGTTGACAGGACATTTTATTAGGAGAAATACCGTTATGAGTAATTGCGATACATGCAGTCATTATCAGTACGACGAAGATTACGAGTGTTATGTATGCATGGTAGATCTGGATGAGGACGACATGGGCCGTTTTTTGCAGGGCGGCAGTTTTGACTGTTCCTTTTACCAGCTGGATAACGAATATCTGATCGTAAGAAAGCAGATGTAGGATGGTTCCCACACCTGCTTTTTTATGCGTCTTTTTTCAGATTCTTCTGCGCCGTTGAAAGCATCAGCTTGATACGGTTTAACTGGTTGACTTCGCTGGCGCCCGGGTCATAATCGATCGCCACGATGTTGGAGAGAGGGAACCGCTTGCGCAGCTCCTTGATAACGCCCTTGCCGACTACATGATTGGGGAGACAGGCAAAGGGCTGTGTGCAGACGATATTGTTGACGCCGCTGTGGATCAGCTCCACCATTTCCCCGGTCAGGAACCATCCCTCTCCGGTCTGATTACCGATGTTTACGATCGGCTTCGCATATTCTACTATTTGATAGATGCTGACCGGCGGTGTAAAGTGCCGGCTCTTTTCAAATGCACTGACTGCGGCGCCCCGCAGCCTCTCAAGCGCCCATATTCCCAGTCTGGATACGGCGGACGCCCTGGCGGAGGTTCCCAGATAATCCGCCTTGTAGATCTGGTTGTAGAAGCAGTAGAGCATAAAATCCAGCAGGTCGGGAACAACGGCCTCAGCGCCTTCGGACTCCAGAAGCTCTACAAGATGATTGTTGGCGGCGGGAGCATACTTGACCAGGATCTCGCCGACGATGCCTACCCGGGGCTTCTGCAGCTCTTCATCAATCGGAATACCGTCAAAGTCCTGTATGATCTGACGGCACATTTTACAGAACGTAAGGTAATTCATATGTTTGCGCGACACGAACCGGCGGCATTGATCGGCCCATTTCGCATGGAGTGCATCAACCGAACCGGCCTCCAGCTCATAAGGACGCATACGGTAAACGCAGCGCATGAGGATGTCGCCGAAAAGTGCGCTGTATGCGGCGCGCAGCAAAAGCTCGGCGTTCAGATGGAAACCGGGATTGCTTTCTATGCCTGCAAGATTCAGCGAAATAACGGGTATTTGTGCCATTCCGGCCTTCTCGAGGGCACGGCGGATGAAGCCGACATAATTGGTGGCACGGCAGCCGCCGCCGGTCTGTGTCATGATGATGGCAACCTTATTCAGATCGTATCTGCCCGAAAGCAGGGCATCCATGATCTGCCCGACGACCATCAGCGAAGGATAACATGCGTCATTATTTACAAATTTAAGGCCGACGTCAACAGCGTGTCTGTTATCGTTGTCAAGCACCTCAAAGTGATACCCGCATGCTTCAAAACCCGCCTGCATGATCTCAAAATGGATCGGCGACATCTGCGGGCACAGGATCGTATATTCCCGGCGCATCTCTTCCGTGAAAGCGACCTTGTTGATGGCGCTGGAGTGTATGATACGCTGCTTGTTCTTCTGCTCGCGCACCTTGATGGCGGAGAGAAGAGAACGGATACGGATCCTGGCCGCGCCGAGGTTATTGACCTCGTCTATCTTCAGGCAGGTGTAGATCTTATCGGAACCGGTGAGGATATCGTTGACCTGGTCCGTTGTCACGGCGTCCAGACCGCATCCGAAGGAGTTTAACTGTATCAGGTCCAGATCGTCCCGTGTCTTAACATAGCTGGCAGCCGCATAGAGCCTGGAGTGGTACATCCACTGGTCCGATACGATCAGAGGGCGCTCCGGGTCGGCCAGATGGGAGACGGAGTCTTCCGTGAGCACGGCGATCCCATAGGAAGTGATGATCTCCGGGATACCGTGATTGATCTCGGGGTCGATATGGTAGGGCCTTCCGGCAAGGACAATGCCGCGAATGCGCTTTTCTTCCATGTAACGGAGAACCTCTTCCCCTTTGTTCCTCATGTCCTGACGCGCCCGCTCCTGCTCTTCCCATGCCTCTTTGGCAGCGTCCATTACTTCTGCAACGGGAAGCTCTTCAAATTCTCTGACAAGGGCGGAAGTGACTGTTTTCAGGCTGCCGAAGGACATGAAAGGATTGCGGAATACGATCTCGCCGCGCCGGATTCCTTCCACGTTGTTTCGGATATTTTCGGAGTAGGAGGTGACAATGGGGCAGTTATAGTGATTGTTGGCCTCATGAAACTCATCGCGCTCATAAAACAGCGCCGGGTAGAAGATAAAGTCTACCTTCTGGTTGATCAGCCATGCTACATGCCCGTGCGCGAGCTTTGCCGGGTAACATTCCGACTCGCTGGGGATGGATTCGATGCCCAGTTCATAGATCCTGCGGTTGGAGCTGGGTGACAGTACGACCTGATATCCCAGCCTGGTAAAAAAGGTAAACCAGAACGGATAGTTCTCATACATATTCAGGACTCTCGGGATACCGACCGTTCCGCGCACAGCCTTGTCGGCAGAGAGCGGTTCATAGGAAAAGAGTCTCTTTAATTTGTAATCGTAGAGATTGGGGATGCCGTTTTCGTTCTTTGCTCTTCCCAGACCCCGTTCGCAGCGGTTTCCGGATATATACTGACGGCCTCCCGTAAATTTGTTGATGGTAAGACGACAGTTATTCGTGCATCCCTTACATTTCGCCATGCTTGTCTCAAACTGCAGACTGTTGATCTGTTCAATGCCCAGCATGGTGGAAGCCTCGCCCGCCACGTAATGTTCCCTGGCGATAAGCGCGGCGCCGAAAGCGCCCATGATACCCGCGATATCGGGACGGATCGCTTCGCAGCCCGCTATTTTTTCAAAGCTTCTGAGCACGGCGTCATTGTAAAAGGTGCCGCCCTGCACCACGATGTTCTTTCCGAGCTCCGAGGCGTCGGATACCTTGATGACTTTAAAAAGGGCGTTCTTGATGACAGAATAGGCAAGCCCTGCCGAGATGTCGGACACGGAGGCGCCTTCCTTCTGCGCCTGTTTTACCTTGGAATTCATAAACACCGTGCACCGGGTGCCCAGATCGATGGGATGCTCCGCGAACAGGGCGGCGCCGGCGAAGTCCTCCACGCTGTAATTTAACGATTTCGCAAAGGTTTCTATGAAGGAACCGCATCCGGACGAGCATGCCTCGTTTAGCTGCACACTGTCCACGGTCTGATTCTTGATCTTAATGCATTTCATGTCCTGGCCGCCGATGTCCAGTATACAATCCACCTCCGGGTCGAAGAAAGCGGCGGCGTAATAGTGCGCCACAGTTTCCACTTCGCCGTCGTCCAGAAGGAAAGCGGCTTTCATCAGGGCTTCGCCGTAGCCGGTGGAACAGGAGCGGACGATCCTTACCCCTTCCGGAAGCAGAGAGTAGATCTCCTTGAGAGAGCGGACGGCGGTTTTCAGCGGACTTCCGTCATTGCTGCTGTAGAAGGAATAGAGCAGCGAGCCGTCCTCGCCGACAAGCGCCACCTTGGTCGTAGTAGATCCCGCGTCGATGCCTAAGAAACAGTTACCCTTATAGGAAGCAAGATCTGCGGTGTTTACATGATGGGCATTGTGCCGCCTGCGGAAGCTGTCATACTCATCCTTAGAGGCAAACAGCGGCTCCATGCGTTCCACTTCGAACTCCATTTTGATGTCGGAAGAGAGCTTCTCCACCATCTGCGCCATTGTGAAGGAGACGTCCTCCTTCGCATTTAATGCAGAGCCGATCGCGGCGAACAGATGAGAGTTATCCGTGTCGATGATATGTTCCTCATCCAGCTTCAGGGTGCGGATAAATGCCTGCTTCAATTCGGACAGGAAATGAAGCGGTCCGCCCAGAAAGGCAACATGTCCGCGAATGGGCTTGCCGCAGGCAAGGCCGCTGATGGTCTGGTTGACGACCGCCTGAAAGATCGAAGCGGACAGATCTTCCTTGGTAGCCCCCTCATTGATGAGCGGCTGGATGTCGGATTTGGCAAACACGCCGCATCTTGCGGCGATCGTATATAAGGAATGATAATTCCTGGCGTATTCGTTGAGCCCTGACGCATCGGTCTGCAGCAGGGAAGCCATCTGATCGATAAAGGAGCCCGTGCCGCCGGCGCAGATACCGTTCATGCGCTGTTCCACGTTGCCGCCCTCAAAATAGATGATCTTGGCGTCTTCGCCGCCCAGCTCGATCGCCACATCTGTGACCGGAGCGAAGGTCTGCAGGGAAGTGGATACCGCGATCACTTCCTGTACAAAAGGAACCTGCAGGTGATTGGCGAGCGTCAGGCCGCCGGAGCCTGTGATCATCGGGTGGACCGTTACGTTGCCGAGCTGATCGTATGCCCTGGTCAGCAGCCCGGAAAGGGTTTCTCTTATATTGGCATAATGCCGCTGATAGTCGGAAAAGAGTATTTGGCGTCCCGGATCCAGTATGGCGATCTTTACGGTCGTTGAACCGATATCAATGCCAAGGGTATATTGCAGTTCACTCATTTTACGATATCACTCCTAATCATTCTCATTTATATGGATATGCCGGATTTAGTCATTATACGACACGGTTTTACAAAAAGCAATCAGCTAATTGGTGGAAATTGTCGTGGCAATTATTAAATTTTTATGACTTCTTCGGTTTTGAAAGAGCGCGGCGTTTACTTTTAAGAAAAGGAATGATAAAATGTATTCAGCTTGAAAACCGAAAATACATCGTAACAGTTGGGAGATTGAAAATGAGTCCTTTTGAACGTAAGTTTGGCAGATATGCGATCAGAAACCTGTCTTTTATATTAGTGATCTGTTATGCCGTCGGATATGTCCTGCAGATGCTTGACAGGAGCAATACGCTGATCCTGTATCTTACGCTTGACCCGTATGCGATCCTGCACGGACAGGTGTGGCGGCTCTTTACCTGGATCCTGATCCCGCCGTCTACGGGCAATATTTTTCTCACGCTGATCATGCTGTATTTTTACTGCTCCATCGGCACGACGCTTGAGCGTACCTGGGGAACCTATCGGTATAACGTCTATCTGTTTTCGGGGATGCTCTTTACGATAGCGGGGAGCTTCCTGCAGATGGGCTTTCATTATCTGTTTCACGCGGATGAGATAGCGATCGTCGGCGCGGACTATTATTTCCTGATCAGCTCGCTGTATTTCAGCACCTATTATATCAACATGTCGATCTTCCTCGCCTTTGCGGCGACGTTCCCGGATGTACAGGTGCTGCTTATGTTCATCATACCCATCAAGGTAAAATGGCTGGGCATCATCTACGCCGTTATGCTGCTGTTTGATTTCATCCAGACGGGCGTGGACGGCAAGTTTGCCATTGCCGCATCCCTGTTGAATTTTATTGTTTTCTTTGTCTCATCGAGGAACATGATGCACTTAAATCCCAAGCAGATACACAGACGGCAGGAGTTTAAGAGAGATGTGCGCAAGAATACCGGTATCACGAAGCATAAGTGCGCGATCTGCGGCAGGACCGAGGTGGACAGTCCGGGGATGCAGTTCAGGTTCTGCTCCAAGTGTGACGGCAACTATGAATACTGCGAAGAGCATTTATATACCCATACCCATGTGAAGAGGGGATAGCATATGAATCAGGAAGTCTTGTTTGCAAGGACGCTGGAGCAGATAAAGGAAACTGCCGCGGCGCAGGGGAGAACCGTTACCAGGGAACAGGTGGAAACCGCTTTTGGACCCCTTGGGCTGGACGATGCGCAGATGAAGTTAGTCTACGATTATCTGCATCAGAATAAGATCGGCATCGGTGAGCCGGTGGATCCGGACGAGTATCTGGCAGATGAGGAGAAGGATTATCTGGAAACCTATCTGTCACAGCTGCGCGATATGCCAAAGCTGTCGCCCGGAGAGAAGGAGGCGGTGACGTTGTCTGCCATGGCGGGTGATGCGGATGCGCAGAGCAGACTGGCGGAGGCCTATCTGCCGGAGGTGGTTGAGATCGCCAAGCTTTATGCCGGACAGGGCGTGTATCTGGAAGACCTGATCGGGGAGGGCAACATGGCGGTGGCCATGGGAGTCACCATGCTGGGAGCGATGGAGTATGCGTCCGAGGCACAGGGGATGCTCGGCAAGATGATCATGGACGCCATGGAAGAGTATATTGCGCTCAATGCGGAGGAAGCAAGGAAGGATAAGAAGATCGCGGATAAAGTCAATCAAGTGGCGGATGTCGCCCGGGCACTGTCTGAGGAGCTTCGCAGGAAGGTGACGGTCGAGGAAGTCATGGAGGAATCGGGGCTTAGCAGGAAGGCGATCGAGGACGCTGTCCGTATGAGCGGCGGCAAAATAGAAGATCTGGCATGAGGGAAGGGTACGTTAGACAGTGGACAACAGAAACGAAGATTTTCAATATTATATGCAGGATACCGGTTCTCTGTATCTGGGCGCCAGGTACAGTTATGCGCAGATACTGGAGCATGAGATGATCTCTTTTAAATACAAAAGCATTGTGGAACACTATATCCTGAAAGATACGGATCCGGAGACTACGCTGGAAAGCCAGCTTTATTATATGACTTCGGATCAGTTTTCGTATCGGACATACCTGCAGCTTAAGGCAAGAGTGAAGGTGAGTATGCTCGTGCAGAAAAGGCATTTGTTTGGCGCTGTTAAGACAGGATATGAGACTAAGGTGCTTAAGCTGGAAGAACTGGCCGGGATGAACCTGGCAAAGAAGAAACAGTGCGGTATGGTCATACAGGAGCTGATACTGTCAAAACTGGCCCTGATGGCTTTCAGCGTTTGAATTTGTCGGATTATGTCGAATCGCGCGATGAATGACAGAAAGAAATATAAAATTATACTTGCCTATCGCTGTATTATCTGTTAAACTGACTTTACCAGACAAGAAATACAACAAGTTGACAATTATTTTGGCAGTGTGGTATTTTTATATGGTATATATATATTAAATTTTAATATATATAGTAAAATTCCCTTTTTACTCAGAACGACAGAGATGACCGGATTTGTCTCTGTCGTTTTTCGTGTGTCCGTTTATTTCTATTTTGCTAAGTCAGGGGAAGAGTGGTATACTATAGAACAGGTGATTTCAGGAAAGGAGTTTGTACATTTATGCAGATCGATCAGTTAAAGGCATATACAGTTTTGGAAAAAAGGCAGATCAAGGATATCCGTTCCGTGGGATACCTGTTAAAGCATAACAAAACGGGGGCGAGAATAGCCCTTCTGTCTAACGATGATGAGAACAAAGTGTTCTATATAGGATTCCGCACTCCGCCCAAGGACAGTACGGGAGTTGCGCACATTGTGGAGCATACCGTTTTGTGCGGATCTGATAAATATCCGCTCAAGGATCCGTTTATTGAGCTGGCGAAGGGCTCTCTGAATACCTTTTTAAACGCCATGACATATCCGGATAAGACGGTGTATCCGGTTGCCAGCTGCAATGACAAGGATTTTCAGAATCTGATGGACGTCTATCTGGATGCGGTTTTTCATCCGAACATCTATCATGAGGAGAAGATCTTTAAACAGGAAGGCTGGCACTATGAGATGGACAGTGCGGACGATGACCTTACGATCAACGGCGTTGTCTACAGTGAAATGAAGGGCGCGTATTCTTCGCCTGACGACGTCCTGTGGAGAGAGATCATGAATTCCCTCTATCCGCATACCGCGTATGCCGTGGAATCGGGCGGCGATCCCGATGTGATACCGAAGCTTAGTTATGAGGAGTTCCTCGCTTTTCATAAGAAATATTATCATCCGTCCAACAGTTACATCTATCTGTACGGCAACATGGATATGGCGGAAAAACTGCAGTATATCGATGAGGAGTATCTGTCAAAATATGACAGGCTTGCCGTAGATTCTGAGCTTGGCGTAGAAGAGCCCTTTGAAAAGACGCATATGGTGGAGAAAGAATATCCGATCATGGAGAGCGAGTCGGAACGGGATAATGCCTATCTTGCCTATAATATTGCTTTCGGCGTGCAGCCCGGCAGGAAGTTCAACTATGCGCTTGACACCCTTGCCGATGTCCTGTGTATGATGCCGGGCGCTCCGGTCAAGCAGGCGCTTCTCGATGCGGGGATCGGAACGGATATAAGCTGTGATTACGATATGGGGGTAAAACAGCCGTATTTTTCGATTATCGCCAAGAACGCCAACGTAGAGCAGAGGGATGCGTTCATCCGCACCATAGAAGAAGCCTTTGCTAGACTGGCTGCGGAAGGACTGGACAAGAAAGCGATAAGGGCCAATCTGAATAACTGTGAGTTTAAATACAGGGAAGCCGATTACGGCTCCCGCCCGAAGGGACTGATGTACGGCCTTCAGATGCTGGAGACATGGCTGTATGACGATGCGAAGCCTTTTGTCAATGTGGAACTGCTTGATACCTTCCGCGAGCTGCAGGAGGCGATCGACACGTCTTATTTTGAGGAGCTTGTTCGCGGCAGTCTGCTTGGCAGCACCCATAAGAGCGTGGTGACGGTCAGGCCGGTCAAAGGTCTGACGGGGCAGAAGGAGCGGCAGCTTGCCGCAAAGCTGGCGGCGAAGAAAGCCGCTATGAGCAGTGAAGAGATCGAATATATCGTCAGACAGACAAAAGAACTGGAGCAGTATCAGGAGGAGCCGGATGCGAAAGAAAATCTGGAAAAGATACCGCTCTTGTCCAGAGCCGATATGAGAAAAGAGGCGGCCCCGTATTATAATGAGGAGAAAAAAGTCGGAGATTCGGTGCTCCTGTACCACGATATCTACACGAACGGTATAGGCTATCTCAGATTTATGTTTGACTTAAGGCAGGTGCCGGAAGAGCTTTTCCCCTATGTTGGTATACTGAAGGCGATCCTGGGCCTGGTAAGTACGGACAATTACAGCTACAGTGAACTATATAATGAGATTAACCTGCAGACCGGCGGGATCACGCCTGTTGTCGGCACTTATACGGACGCTAGGGATCTGTCCAGATATACGGCGACTTTTGACCTGAAAGTCAAGGTGCTGTATGAGAAGCTTCCGCAGGCGTTCGCACTGGCGCAGGAGATACTGACAAGATCGGACTATACCGACGCAAAACGTCTCTATGAGCTGGTGGCGGAGGCACGCTCCTGCAAACAGGCGGAAATGATGTCGGCAGGTCACAGAGTGGCGGCGGAAAGGGCTTTGTCATATTTGTCCAGGACTGCCGTGATACTGGAGCAGATAAGCGGTATTCCGTTTTACCAGATGCTGGAAGAGCTGGAAAGACAGTTTGATACAAAGAAAGAAGAGTTGACTGCGAATCTTGACAAGGTGGTCCGCTGCATTTTCCGTCCCGAGAATCTGCTTGTAGATTATACGGCGGAGCAGGAAGGGCTCAAAGGCATAGAGGAGCTGATACAGCAGTTTAAAGAGGGACTGTACACGGAACCGGTCGATACGGCGGGATATGAGCCTGTGCCTGCCAAAAAGAACGAAGGCTTTATGACATCGGCGCAGATACAGTATGTGTGTCGTGCCGGCAATTTCGGGAAAAAGGGACTCTCCTATAACGGTGCGTTGCATGTGCTCCGTGTGATGATGGGATACGACTATCTGTGGACGCAGGTGCGGGTAAAGGGCGGCGCATATGGCTGTATGTGCGATTTTATGAAGTCGGGTGAGAGTTATTTCGTGTCTTACAGAGATCCTAATCTGAAGAATACGCTGGAGGTCTTTGAGAAGGCTGCGGACTATATTGCTCATTTTGATGCGGATGAGAGAACCATGACGCAGTATATTATCGGAGCAGTCAGCGAGATGGATATTCCTATGACGCCTGCAATGAAGGGAAGTTATTCCCTCACCGGCTATATGACGCATTATTCCTATGAGATGGCGCAGAAGGACAGGGATGAACTGTTGTCAACGGATGCCGCCGCGATCAGGGGCCTTGCGGAATATATCAGGGCATTTATGGACGAGGAATGTCTGTGCGTAGTGGGGAATGAGGAAAATATTAAGGCAAATAGTGAACTGTTTGGAAAAACAGAGTATTTGTTCCACTGATCACTGCAACCTTTTGTGGGGCCCAGAGGTATTATTCACAAAGGGCGCGGCAGGCCGCCGCGCGTCATGAAAATCATGGCTTGACGACAATGTGATCACGGGAGGAAAAATTATGAAGAGGATAGGAAAAGAGAACCAGAGAAAACGAATGATGCTCTGCGTTGCAGCGCTTACAGCGCTGCTTGCAGGCTGCGGAAACAGCAGTAAGTATGAAAACGCTGCTCCGACTGCCGATACTGCCGCGTATGATGCGGTGGCGGCGGAGGACGTTGCGTATGACGCGGGATACGGCGTGTATGAAAACGCATCTTATGGAACGAAAGCAGGAAACGGCGATATGGCGGATGCCGATACGCAGCTTTCCGATGAGAATGTACAGACGTCTGACAGAAAGCTGATCCGGACGGTGGACCTGTATACGGAGACGGAACAGTACGACGAGCTTCTTGCCAGTCTGGAAGGGCAGATCGCTTCTCTGGGCGGTTACGTGGAATACAGATACCAGTACAACGGGAACCGGGACGTATATGTGGACCCTTACGCGCAGCCAGCGGCAGAGAATACCTTTCAGAACCGCAGCAGCAATCTGACGATACGTATCCCCTCGGACAGACTGGATGAGTTTATCGGGAAGGTGGGCGAAATATCCAATATCGTCAACAAAGAGGAACGTGTGGAGGATGTGACGCTTAAATATGTGGATCTGGAGAGTCATAAGAAGGCCCTTGAGACAGAGCAGGAACGGCTGATGGAGCTGATGGACCGGGCGGAGACGGTGGAGGAGCTGATCACGATAGAATCCAGACTTTCCGATGTCAGGTATGAGCTGGAGAGCATGGAATCCCAGCTTCGTACTCTTCAGAATCAGGTGACCTACAGTACGGTGACATTAAATGTTCAGGAAGTCAGGAGACTGACGCCCGTGAATGACGAGAGCATATGGGGCAGGATCAGGCAGGGGCTTTCCGATACCTTTTATGATATGGGAATCGGCATTGAGAACGGTTTTGTAGGATTTGTGGTTCATCTGCCGTATATCGTGCTGTGGCTGATCGTGATCGTTATTCTGTTCTTTGTACTGCGCAGGATAAGGCGCGCTCTCAGAAAACGG
>CANQIJ010000041.1 GCA_947624025.1 uncultured Lachnospiraceae bacterium
GCCCGTCAGCACCAGTATGCTGTAGGAGCCGTCCTGCAGATGCAGGATCCGATATCGGTACTGCCCCAGCACTTTTACCCAATGCGCCCTGATATCCGTATTCCATGCGGCATAGTCGTCAGCATGATCCGCGAGCGCCGCCATCATCTGTTCATCGATTGATTCATCCAGACCGAAATTATAGTTGGCAAGCAGCATCCGCTGTGCCTCCGATATTCCCAGCCCGGCAAGCTCTTCTGCCCGGGAGCCGTCCGTCACCGCATCCATGTGAAAATCATACACTCTTGTGCGGTCGTCAAAAAAACTGCGGAAATCCCGCCACTCCGGGCTGCCGTATGCCGCCCGGTCGACCGCAAGGCCAAACCCAATACCAAGAAGGATCATTCCCAGCGCCAGGCCGTATCGCAGAAAATTTGCCTTCTGCCAGGGCCGCTCCTCCATCAGAAACCGAAACAGGCCGGCGGCCGCTATGAACGGAGACAGCAAAAGCACCATTTCCGTCCGGAGCCAGAAGGCAAGAACCACCAACACGACGGCAGGCGCATTATGACGCAGGAAAGCCCGCAGCGAAAGTCCGCCCGGCGTTGTCATAAACAGGAACACGGCAGCGCAGACCAGGATACCGCAGACTACCGTATACTGAACCGCCACCATATGCAGAAGCGGCACACCCCATAGAAAAAGCGTCAGCATGACAAGCCAGACACCCTTCCAGACGCGGCTTTTGCACATGCCAAGCACCCTGACTCCCACCAGATACAGGCTCCCGAACTGGCACAGGCAAAGGAAGATCCCATACCACGGAACGTTACGAGCCACTCTGTAAAAAAAACTGATAACGACACCCAGCATATACAGCATCTGCATATTATGTCCGTCAGGCGTCCCCGTATATACCCCCGCCAGAACGTCTTTTATCATGACATCGTCATTCAGATCATAATAAAAATCATATAGAAGGCTCATCAGGACAACATTGCACAGAACAGTAAGCAGAACCGCAATATGATCTTTATATTTTTCCCATAGCCTGCACAGCCGCATGAGCTTCCAAACCTTTCTATCGATAGAACGCCTTCACCTGATCGGTGATATAGGTCACCTCGTCCTCCGTCAGCGTATAGAACATCGGCAGCCTGAGCAGCCTTTCACTCTCTCTGGTCGTATACCTGTCCTCACCGTAGAATCTGCCGTATCTGCGGCCCGCCGGTGCAGAGTGCAGCGGTATATAGTGAAAGACCGCGTGTACGCCTCTCTCCTTCAGGAAGGCATCCAGCCGGGTGCGCTCCTCCATATCCTTTGTCTTGATATAAAACATATGCGCGTTATGCTGACAGTGCGGCGGTATATAAGGCAGCTCGATCCTGCCCTCTTCGGCCAGGGGCGTAAGCAGCTCCCAATACTGGTTCCACCGATCCATCCTCGCCTGTGTGATCTGATCCGCAAGCTCTAACTGCGCGTACAGATAAGCGGCGTTCATATCACTCGGCAAATAGGAAGAACCGTAATCCTGCCACCTGTATTTATCCACTTCTCCCCTGTAAAATTTGCTCCTGTCCGTTCCCTTCTCACGGAAGATCTCCGCTTTCTCTATATACCGTTTATCCCGTATGAGAAGAGCGCCGCCCTCCCCCATGCTGAAATTCTTCGTCTCATGAAAACTGAAGCACCCGAAATCACCGAAGGTTCCCAGAGCCTTGCCCTTATAGGACGCCATGATGCCCTGAGCGGCATCCTCGACCACCGTCAGGTGGTGCCTGCCCGCAATCTCCATGATCGTATCCATCTCACATCCCACCCCGGCATAGTGTACGGGCGCGATCACACGGGTCCTGTCTGTGACCGCATCCTCGATCAGCGTCTCATCGATATTCATCGTATCCGGCCTGATATCCACAAATACCGCCTTGGCCCCGCGTAGCACGAAAGCGTCCGCCGTGGACACAAAGGTATAGGACGGCAGGATCACCTCATCGCCCTCCTTGATATCCGCAAGCAGCGCCGCCAGCTCCGTCGCATGCGTACAGGATGTGGTAAGAAGGCATTTGGCCGTACCCGTCTTTTCCTCGATCCACTCGCTGCATTTCCTTGTAAAAGGGCCGTCGCCGCAGATCTTCTGGTTTGTGACGGCCTCCTTCATATATTCGATTTCTTTGCCCGTATAAGGCGGTACGTTAAAATTGATCATGTCCGATCCCCTGTTCTGTCATCGTACGATATTGCGAGGCAGCTCCCTGACGCGAACTGCCCGGTCTGCATCTATTGTAGCATAGTAATGCTTTAATTGGCAATTCCCCGGCGTTTTCTCACCGCATATCTTACCGCCAGTCCCGCCGTTACAAGGATGCCCGCAGCTGTACAGACAACTCCGGCCTTCCCATATGGAGTGGCATAAACAAATCTGACAGTATGGCTTCCCCTGCCTATGGCAATACCCATATATACCGTATTTACCCGTTCAACCGGCACCTTGATCCCATCGACCAGGGCGCTCCAGCCCTCCGAAAACGGAACCGCCACACAAAGAATACTGTCTTTTTCGCAAGTGACGCTGCCCTCCATGGCATTGACCAAAAAGCGCCAGTCATTTACGCCCTTAGACTGCCTGTCGGACAGATAGGCTTCGATCGGTTTTCTCGGCTGCGCAACGACTCTGATCCTGTCAAACGTATAGAAACCGCTCTTTTGGGGATACAGTGTGATCTCGCCATCTCCCCTGCCGATATAACCCAGGTTGCATAAGAAATCGTGTCTTCCGCAGTACATTCTGTGCCGAGGCGTAAAATAGGTCACGCCGCCTGTACGGCCGGAATAGGCAATATCGATCGCCACATTATCATCCTGCGTGTACATGCGCTGACCTGACCGTATGACCTGTCTGGTATCCCAGCTCAGATTTTTAAGATCTCCCCCGGCCCATTGTGTGACCGGGTCCATCCCCTGCCACTGCATTCCCTCCATGATCACATACACCTCGGCGTCCTCGGGGATCCGTTCCAGTTCCAGGACAATCTCACTGTCCTCACCGTCGACGATAAAGCCGTTTTCCGTTATACTTACATTGTCAGAGCGCATCTCATAGCTGATATCATAATTGGAGAACGAAAGCCCGGTCTCCGGCAGCGTACTGCTCTCCACAACCGCTCCCACAGCCAATGCCTCCTGCTTATCCGCCACATCCAGCCCGTCATAGTAAGACCTCGGAATATAGGTGTCATACAAATATGCCAGGGGCAGCGCATACGAATTCTCATAGACCGTCCTGTTTTCATCTGCATACTCTGTTCTGACAAATGCAGGATCCGAAGCCAGAGTCTCGTCATCCGATGCCGTCAGACAGTATTTGACGCCCGACAGACTGTTTAAGATCAGTCTGTCCTGAAAACCGTTATACTGATGCTCCAGCGGATGATCATAATACATTTCCGTAAGGAACGCGTTCACGCTGTCCTGAACCACGCTGAAATAAAACTGTGTTCCCGGTATCTGCTGTATCATAAAGGAGTTTTCCTTTTCCCCCGTATTATGTGATACATCACTGCGATATTGGTGTATATCTTCAATCTGCAGCAGATCATTGCTGGGAAGCTTATCGGTATACTCACTCAGGACATCGCCGCTGCTGACATATGCACTTGTGACCCCCCCCCAGCTGGGAAAGAACTCAAAATATCCGTTGACGGCGATACTGGCAACGGTAACTGCCGTCAGAAGCTTCTGCACGGCTTTTGCGCCACACTGTTTGTATGCCATACACCCCAGTATAACAACAAAGGCTATTAAATAGATCCCGTTTCTGTAAAAGTCGGCAGATTCTGCCCGGATGACGAGAGCGGCTGCCGCTCCTGCCAGCCAGTATACCGATATGACTGCGGTCAGCTTCCATGCGTCCGGCAGGGACAGCCGAAGAAAATCCGAATACATCTCCGCCAGAATATAAGACACCAAAAACGAAAAGATATAGATCCACCTGTTAGAAACATATCCGAACCCGTTAAACGCAGATCCGAAAAACGGAAGACAAAGGCAGAGAAACAGTGCCGCGAAATAAACCTTGAGCTTTTTTCTCCCCTTCCTGATCCATAACAGGAATATCGCCGCCAGCACAGGAACCGCAAAGCCTGTCCTGCTGTCGTAATCCCTCAGAACATTTGTCCCCGATCCCCACAGCAGCTGATAGTAATAGGCAACTGGATACAGTGCCGGCACATCATTTCCGGCGCCTACCCGGCCGCTCCCCAGCATCGCATACGCCGTCGGGATAAAGATAAAACCGGATATCGCAATTCCGATCATGCCGTATAGCAGGAATTTACCGAGCCAGGCCATACGCTTCAGCAGACCGGCCTTTTCCTCCGAAAGCCAGAGCTGGCCCAGAACATACATTGCGGTCGCGATCACCGTCATATAAAAGAAATAAAAATTAGTGATCGCACAAAGCGCCGTTGCGATGATAAACAGGACCGGAGACTGCTTCTTCAGCGTCTTATCCGCGCCGAGCAGCACAAGCGGCAGAAAGACCATGGGCAGCACAAAAAAGGTATGCTGTACCCCCTTCTGAATCACGAAACCGCAGAAGCAATACGCAAGACTCCCCAGCAGCGCGCCGCAGCGGGGCTTTCCATGCCACCTCGCAAAAAGAGAAAAAGTGACTCCCGCCAAATACAGCCGGAAAATAAACGCCAGATCATAATAATACTCCAGCCATCTCTCAGGGCAGAAGATACACCCGGCAGAAGTAATGATATAATAGGAGATCGTTACAAAAATATCGTCACCGAGTCCGATATTCAGATCCCATAAAGGAAGCTCCCACCTGCCTGTCGCGGTAAAGGTATCCCAGACAGAGCCAAGCCAGCGGCGGAAATATAAGAGCGACACGTACTGCTGGTTCAGTCCGTCAGTCCTCTTGACAAAAGAGTGGCCGCCCAAAAGAAAGGGTGCAAAAACAAGCGTAAACACCAGGATAAACGCCAGCGTATATACACCCCAATAGGTAATCTCATATTGCTTCCACCGCATCCATGTTTTTTTGATCCGATCGATCATTCCACCGTCTCCCTTCCTAAGCCGCCCTTATTCTGTCACATAAACCGCATACCGCCCGTTGGCAAAAGACTCCCGGTAAGCATGCGCATCCATATAGCCGATGAGGATCTGTAATTTTTCATCCCGATCCAGCCGGTCCCTGTCCGTTCCAAACCAATTCATACCGTCGGCATCCCCGTTAAGATATGCCGCGACATCGGATGCCAGGATGACAACGGGCGGATCCGAAAGCTGCGCCATATCCCGCTCATATTTCGCCATGGTATAGGAATCCAGATCCGGCCAGAACGTAGACAGCGCCGGAGGCATATCCAGCAAATAGGACAGCCCCGGAATATCACCGTACATAACAGCCCGTTTCCCGGTCAGAGAAGAATCCGCCATATATCCGGCCAGTTCCTCCAGACACGCCGCATTGTCAGAGGTTGTACGGATCCCCGCCGCTTTGGCGGGCAATGACAGTACGGTATCACGCGCCGTTCCATCATCGCCGTCCCGGAATGCATAGGACATATGAAACCCCGTACTCTGTATTAGGACAAGCACGGCAAGCAGAACGAAGGGCGTCCGCCAGACCACCGCATAACTCTCCCGGTCCGGCAGCGCCGCATCCGCTCCGTGCTCCTGTCCGTGCCGCCCATACGCGGTCCGGAGGACAAAGGGCGCCGTGATAAAAAGGTTATTGATCATGGGATATAAATCATTATTGCTCCCAAGGGGTGTTATCAGGATCTGTACCAGCACAAGAAGCGCCAGTACCTTCTGTTCATAGCTGACAGCCTTGCCAAGCAGGCAGTACAGAGCCGCAAATACGGATACCGTCAAAAACAGCACCGCGCAATGATATACGCTGCCGTCACTGTAATAGTGAAAGCTAAAAACGCCCTGCCCCCAGTAAAAACGGACCAGCACCAGCAGCACGGCGACATAGACCGCCACACACAGAGCTTTTATGGCCCGGTTTCCGGCAAACACCTTCCTCTGTACCGCAAACATCACCCAACCCCCGGCCATACAGATGCCCGCGAAAATGAGCCGGTACATACCTGTGATATAATCTCCGAACATACCCGTGATCATGGCCGCAGGCTTGTAGTCCACAGCCTTGTCCGTCATGGCAAACATCGTCCTGACCATATCGGGATATGCCCGTGTGCCGTATCTTAGACAGATCGCCGCAAACGGCGCCCCGAACCCGATCAGATACCCCAGGACGCAGCACAGCGTATCCTGCAATACCTTCTTGAAAGCCCGTCTCCGAACAGCCGCGCCATACCAAAGCACGACGATAAACGCCGCCTGAACGATATTAGGCATCCTCACCGCCACGTTGAGCCCCAGACAGATTCCCGCCGCCGCATCATACCGGCGGTCGTCTTTCAGAACCCCGGCGTACAGAAGCAGCGCCCCGGCCGTCATGAACAGATACGTGAGATAGTTGTATAAGATCGTAGATGGGCACCAGCATAATCCTAATGCGATCCATTCGCCGGCAAACACAAGCGGCGCCGGGATCTTTTTTCTTAAAGCCGCATACGCCGCGAGCGCAGTCAGTGACTGCACGAGCAGCGTGTAGAAATACATACCCGCCAGCGTATTGCCAAAGGGCAGGCGCATCAGCAGACTGCCCGCCGCATTCGCCAGAAAGGTCGCCACGATCCACGTCCCGTCCATCCCTTCAAAAAACTGAAAATTAGCGAGGCTGTAGGTCGTATCCGTAACATTGACCCCTCTGCCCGTCTTCATGAGCGGATACAGCATCAGTACGGCGGGAAACAATACATTCTCTATGATACGACAATATTTTTGATATAGAAATCTTACTCGTTTCATCTGCTTTTGCTTTCCGCTTTCCTGTGAAAGCCTCCCGCCACGGTCCTGAAGATCCCCGCTCTCACATAATCGACCGCCGTTCCGGCCGCATACACAAGCAGAATGCAGCCCAGCATATGCGGGAGGAACAGGAAGCTGTCCTGCACTCCTTCTACCCCAAGCCACCGCATCCATTCGTAGCGGACAAGGATATGCTCATGCAGAAGATACACGCCGAAAGCGTACGGAGCGATCCCGCAGACGAACCGCGCTGCTCTGCCCTCCCGCAGCTGTGTATCCCTGAAGATCATAAAAAAGCCCACCGATCCGAGCAGGCACAGAATGTGATTGTAGCTGGTCGTCATATCCATATAGTAGCCGAATGCGTCCATCGTCCGCGCAAGCACACCGGATACCGCCGTCGCCAGAAAAATACCGATCCCCGCGCCGACATAGAGCAGAACCGCATTCCTCCTTTTTTCCAGCACAGGACATCCGTACAGGCGGATGTATGCGGCGATCAGGAACAGACACAGAAACCAGCCGTAGTCATACCCCTGTCTGTCCGTCGCAAGCGCCGCAGGGATCAGGGATTTCCATACCGAGAAATAACATAAGAGCACACCAATGACGATCTGCAGCGTACGTTTGCCCACTGTGCGGACGCCTGCCGCCAGAAGCGGCGCAAACAGATACATGACAAGGTACGCCGTTGCAAACCAGTAATGCTCCGTCTCGATCGGCCACAGATAGGTCAGCCAGTCATAGACCGACAGATCTCCCGGAGAAATGACTCCGGCGATCCCCAGCACTGCAGGGATCAGGACGGAATAAAAAAGGATCTGCGCCGCCAGGGACAGGACTTTTCCCGGCCTCCAGGAAGACTCCGCCAGGAAATAACCGCTGAGCAGCACATAGGCGTTCACCGCAACGATACAAAAGCCCTGAATAAAGTGCGCGGTATAGTTTACCGCAGACCGGTCGGACGTATAAGCCACAGCAAGACCGCCTTTATCCAGATAATGCAGCGCAATGATCATAAGCATTGCCACGATGCGGAGCAGTTCAAAATTGGCCTGTCGTTTTGATTGCATAAGCTTTCCCTCTGTAACCTGCGGCTCTGTCATTTCTTTTCCTTAAAGATCCACAGCTTACTCAAAAAATAGTTCGCCACGATCACGAGCACCTGACCGACCAGCTTGGACAGATACTCATTGATATGCGCGCAGTCCACCATCAGGAACATGACCCCCAGCTCCAGAAATTCCGTGGCGATCCTGGCGCCGACAAACGAGATAAACTCGCCGCGCACGGCTTTGGCATCGCTATTCCGGCTCTTGAACACAAAGGTCCGGTTGGTCCAGTAGGCAAACACCACCGTCAGCGCCCAGGAAACCGCCGTGGAGATCAGATGATGTATGCCAAAGAGTCCGGCGAACACATAGTAAAGCACATAATTTAAGACAAAGGCGAGGAAACCGAAGATCAGGTAGTTGATCGCCTCCTCATATTTTCTGTAACTATCCCGGCAGAAGCTCCACAATTTTTTCATCTTTCCCTGACCGCCTTTCCGTCCGCTATACGGTATACCATATCGCATTTTTCGATCGTCTGCAGTCTGTGCGCGATAATGACCAGAGTCTTGCGCCCGTGCAGCCTGTTGATCGAATCCATGATCGCCGCCTCCGTCTCATTGTCAAGCGCCGATGTCGCCTCATCCAGCACGAGTACCTCCGGGTCTTCAAAGAGCGCCCTGGCGATACCGATACGCTGCCGCTGCCCGCCGGACAGGCGTATCCCCCGCTCGCCGATCCCGGTATCCAATCCCTCCGGCAGCCCTTTTACGAACCCGTCGAGCTGTGCCTCGGCAAGCGCCTGCCATACCTTATCATCGTCAATATCCTCGTCCGCGTAACCGAAGGCCACATTCTTACGGATACTGGAGTCGAGCATAAAGATCGTCTGCGGAATGTAACCGATATTCTTAAGCCACCCGGCATAGTGCTCCCGCACCTCCACGCCGTCAGCCAGTATCTCACCGCTCTGCAGTCTAAGGAGCCCCAGCATGATATCCACCACCGTCGTCTTGCCCGCGCCCGAAGTGCCGACGATCCCCACGCTCTTTCCGACAGGGATCTCCATATTTGCATCGTCGAAGATCAGGACATCCGTATTGGGATACTGATAGGTGATGTGTTTCAGCTCGATCCTGTCTTTGACCGCAAGCTTGTCCACATCCTGTTTCTTCCGGTAGGTCTCTTCGCTGTAGTCGATATTTTGATCCCGGATCTCCTCCTGAAGGTTATCGCTCACCCCCATGAAAAACGGTTCAAAGTAGGCGATCGAGGTAAGATGGTTGTTGATCCTGTTGGCACACGGGATCAGCCGCATCGCCACGATGGCGAGCAGGGTGATCTGCGGCATGATGTCCACTACATCCGCGCCGTTTAACAGCCTTATCATCATGTACAGTATCATGCCCGCGATCGCTACCGTTTCGATCAGGAGCCTGGGCGTGGCATTGTACAGATTGTATCTTTGAACGGCGTTGACATAGCCCGCGCCGCACTTGGCGTATTCGTTGATAAAATACGGTTCCCGTCCGGCGATCTTGATCTCCTTGATCCCCATGACGGACTGCTCGATCCACTTAAAAAGCCCGCTGTAAAAATCCTGGTTTTCTTCTCCCGCTCTCCGCGCCACCGGCTTTAGGATACATTTGATCACCAGGAGCACAACGAGCAGTAAAAGCGTCACGGTTATGCTCATCCATACATCGGACGCGAGGCTTACCGCCACCAGAAAGAGAAAGACGATGCTTTCGCTGGTAAGCTGCAGCAAAGCCAGAATCAGGCCGTACATATTGTTGACGTCCGAGGTAATGCTCCGCTGGATTACCGCCGTATCCGCATTCAGATAATACTCATAAGGCCTTTGCATGAAATTGATCATCATCCGGCGGGATGTGGCAAACTGATTCGTATAGACAAACTTAAGCTGCATCTTCTGCTGGAAAAACAGATAGATGTTCTTCAATGCAAAAACAACGATCAGGGCCGTCATGACAAAGATCATCAACTCCCGCGTACCGCTTATCCCAAAGACACGGCAGATGACCTGAAGATAAACATGCTGCTCCACCGCATTCTCTTCCAGGACAACGTTCATGACCGGCAGGATCAAACCGACGCCCAGCGCTTCCAGGACGGCGCCGATCAGCATGACAAAGACAAGCACTATCATTTTTCTTTTCTGTTTTGCATCCAGCAGAACCAAAAGCTTTTTGATTATTTTTCTCATGCGGCAACCGAATCCTTATCCAATCATTTTCAAAATATCATTGTATTTTACCATAGCCGGTTTTAGAAATCAATTATATCGTACCGTCCCACTGCCATATCATGTAAATGATTGTGGTCAGGAACATACAGATCCATACCCCGGCGCGGACGATCCGGAATGCCGCAGCCGCCTTTGCGTTGTCCGGGCAGTATCTGTCTCCGTCGCCAAGGCCGATTGCAAGATAGACCAGGCAGAGGAACGCATAGCGGAAATCACTGCTGCAGGTGTAAGGGTATTTCAGTATAAAAGCGACATAACCGCACAGATAGAAAAGATAGCCTGCAACGACAAACACAGCGTCCGTTTTCGCGGTCTGCAGCCGGCCCGTGAATTTGCGGCACTGCAGATACAGAAGCCATCCCGCCGACAATACGGCAAACACGGCCGCTGCGACATACACGATGCGGCACAGCATCAGCGGGATCGCCGTCGTCTCCGCCGGATAGATCTCCCCGAACAAAGATGTCTGCAGCAGGATGACCCAGGTGTTGTGGATCACATCCCCGCTCAACGGATGAAAGGGAAAATCGAAATGCCACTGAGAGACGGCAGGAATCCCCAGCCTGGCCCACAGGCTGTAATCCCCCGTATACATGACCGAATCGACCGGCGGCGCGGGAACGCCGGACAGCTCCCCGAATTTCACCAGATTCCGGACGATCCACGAAAGCCCTGTCACCGCAGCGATCACGCCAAACAGTGCATAATTTTTCACGCGCGCCAGGATAACCTTCCTGTCACCTTTCTTGACTACTTCGGTCAAATCTATCAGAAAGATCAGCCCCACCGGGAACGCCATGGCGGCGCTGTTGAGCTTACACAGCATCCCGATGCCGATCGACAGCGCGATCAGCACGAGATTGGACAGCGTCCTCTCCCTGATATAGCACAGGGTGAACAGAACGCAGCAGGCAAGCAGCACCAGGGACAGCATATCATTATTGACGCTGCCGGACATTAAAGTAAGCGCCGGGTGCATCGTCAGAAGGACGAGCCCCGCGTACAGGCCGGAGCCTTTCGCGCCCGCTTTTTTCAGGATCCGATAGGACAGGAGCATAAACAGGCCGGAATAAAACAGCGTCAGCACCTGAATATTCTCAAAAGCGGCCTCTTCCGCCATACCTGCCGCCGTCTGCAGCGTGACCCAGACCGCCGCCAGTATATAATGCACCGGCGGATGATAATAGGAGAACAGTTCATACGGGTTGATATCCGGCAGCCTGTGGAATTTATAGATATACTCAATATAGCCCAGATGTCCGGGATTGACCAGGGCATCGCCCCTGCCGGTGAACGTTCCTTCGTCATGCTGCCTGTCGTGAAGCCCCGTGCACAGGACATAACAGCAGTGTAACAGCATCCCCGCCAAAATAATGGCAAACACTGCGGCCTCCTCCGTCAGCCTTCCCTTCTTATGCAGATACATAAGACGCAGGAAAACAGCTGCAAGCAGCAGCGTACAGGCCGCGGGTATCACATTCCCCGGGATCATGACGGACAGGGCGGTTCCCTGAACCAGCTCCGCAAAAAGGCAGCACAAAACGATCATGATGACAACTGCCTTATCGAGACTTATCTTTCGCGTATTCATGTAAATGTTTAACTGCCTTTCCCAAACAGAATAAAAAACAAAAATATTATAGCATAATTTCTGTTATTTTTGTATAATTTGTATGATTTCTATGATCGATCATATTTCGGAATGGAGAAAGCATGAACAAGGCAAAATGGTTTCCTCTTCTCCGGCTGATCGCCGGGGCGCTTATCATAGAGCTGACCGTCTGCAACTTTTCCTCGTGGAGAAGTCTGTTTTACCGGGACAGGATCACGTATGAGAACGTCCGCGTTGAGGGCGGCGAAGAAAAAAGCGGCGGCTATACCGCGCCGGACGGTACGCTGAAGCTCTGTCTGGACGGCATCGACCGCACCGTGAACGATCTTTACATTGCCTGCGACTTTTCGGACGATACGCCCGTCGCCTATACGGTATCCCTCACGGATGAAGGCAATCATTACCCTTACGAGCTGCCCGGGCAGGTTCTGCTGCCGTCATTACCCAGAAGCCGCTATACCAATCTGTATCCTGCCGGGCGGGTCAGATCCGTGACGGTCCGGCTTACGATACCTGAAGAGAGTACAGTGACCGTGCACGGGATCGGCATAAATGCCCGCATTCCTTTTCTGTTCAGCCCGCTCAGGCTGCTTGTGATCCTGGGGATCATATCCCTGTTGTATTACCCGGCTCATGCAGACCTGCAAAAGTGCCAAAGCTGTACGGGCTCGACGCGCCAGAGGCTGATCACCGCTCTGGCGGCTGCCCTGCTCATCGCAGCGGCCTGGATGCTGTCGCACCTAAATCCCCTGTGCGTCAACCCGCCGTGGCCGCATCACAAACAGTATCAGCAGCTTGCGGAGGTCATGGCAAAGGGACAGTTCCATCTGGACGCCGAGCCCTCGGACGGCCTGCTGCAGGCCGAGAATCCGTACGATACCGTCTACCTTCAGGCGAACGGGATCGATTACCTGGCCGACTATGATTATTATGACGGAAACTACTATGTATATTTTGGTGTCGTCCCGGAGCTCATGCTCTACCTGCCCGTCTATCTTCTGACCGGGCATCATGTACCCAATCACATAGCGGTATTTCTGTTTTACTGCGGCTTTATCGCGGCAGTGTTTGCCCTTGTCCGGGAGCTTGTCCGGAAATGGTTTCCCCGGACTCCGTATTACCTGTATCTGATGATCTGTATTCTGACGGTCTGCTGCGGCAATTATCTGTTTGTCATCGCAAGACCCGATCTGTACGATGTACCGATCATGGCGGCCAATATGTTTACCGCCGTCTCGCTGACGCTCTGGATCAGGGGAACGGACACGGCGCCGGGGAAACGCAGAAAAGTCCTTCTTTTCCTGGGGTCGCTGTGCATGGCTCTGGTCGCCGGCTGCCGTCCGCAGATGCTGTTGTTCTCACTCCTTGCCATCCCTCTGTTCCGGTCCTGCTTCGTACCGCGCCGGGAACCTTCCGGCTTAAGGAAAGACATGCCGCTATCCTTAAGAAACACATGGAACAGGCAGAAGACTCTCGATGCCCTGAGTATCTGTCTGCCGTATGCGATCACAGCGGTATTTATCATGTATTACAATGCGGCGAGATTCGGATCCCCCTTTGATTTCGGGGCCTCCTACAGCCTGACCAGCAACGACATGACCCGGCGCAGCTTTCATCTGCACCAGGCGCTTTTGGGAATATGGCATTACCTGATACGGCCGCCCGTGGTAACAAGCGACTTTCCGTTCCTGCAGGGGGTTCAGATCACGTCGTCCTCCTATATGGGAAAGCTGAACGCAGAGTATACCTACGGCGGCATCCTTGCCTGCAACGCTTTTTTATGGGTACTCTTTTGGGTTCGTCAGGTAAAGGATCGTCTGCAAAGGAAGGGCATCTTCGCCCTGGCCGCCTTATCGTCCGCCGTCTCGCTGGCGCTGGTTCTGATCGACGTCACCTATGCGGGGATCCTGCAGCGGTATACGGTAGATATGGTCTGGGGGTTCTGGTTCAGCGCCATTCTGTTTCTGCTCGCCCGGATCGAAAGAGCCTCGGAACACAACCGGACAGCGTACGGATCCGTCATACCGGGGCTGATCTGCATCCTGCAGTTGTTTTACGGATTCGGCATTCTATTCGGAAACGGCGATCTGGGATTGAATCTGCAGGCCGCCAATCCCGGGCTGTACTATTTTGTCAGGGAGCTCTTCCGCTTCTGACCGATCCCCGGAAAACCTCTTAACCCCGGATCGCGTCGTTCTGCCGATGCAGCTCTGGCTCCTCATATCTGTCCATGAAATCTTCTCCCAGGAAGACGATCTCATCTGCAAAACGTATGGCATCCGGCACCGTAAAGACCGAGGCGACCCTGCGAAAACGCAGCCCCGGGATCAGATTCAACATCTCCATCGGGAAAAAAGCGTCCAGCACAATGTACTGCGGAAACTCCCGCGCATAGTCAAGCACATCCCTCGGATGAGGCTTGATGAGGATCTGCGCCGGTTTGCCGTCCACCATACCGTACTGGTCTATAACGTCCGAAAAGATACGTTTTCTGGTTTCCAAATCGCACAGCGGCTCAGAGAGGATCAGCACCTTATCCTCGGCGCCGCGATTCAGCTGCTCCATGAGTCCGTCCATATCCTCCAGAAACAGTCTGAGAAGCAGTTCTTTATCCTTCTCCGTCAGTCTGTCCGTCAGCGCTGCACGCGGCTGTTCGATATACTTTTTGCAAGGGTAGGGAACGACGCTCTTGTCGTTGATCTCCATATCAATACAGTACTTCCCGTATCCGTTCTGGATAAAAATGAGATTGTGGGCGGCCATCCATGCCTTGAATCCGAAATGCCCTCTGTTGTCATAGCGCGCGGTGTCATAATACTGAATGCAGTTCAAACCGTCCTCCAGCGCGTGATAATAGATTTTCTTATAACTCAGATAATAGCCGATGGGATCGGAGTCGCAGAACACATAAATATCCTTATAATTTTTAAAATCTACTGGCACATAGGGCTCCTGCAGTTTCCCCAGCAGCTTCGTGTAGCGGATGCGCGCCAGCATATTGAAGACGATATTGCCCCGGTCGGTATGATATCCCGCAAGCTGCGGGAAGAAGACATCCTCCTTCTCGTCAAACATCACCACCTCCTCAAAGAGCGGACAGTTCTCTGCACGCTCCCTCAGGCTGCCGAAATCATTCGACATCGTGCTGAGCATCAGCGTTGCCCTGCCCCGGCGCTCCTCCGGGAGCGCCAGTT
>CANQIJ010000042.1 GCA_947624025.1 uncultured Lachnospiraceae bacterium
GGCTGTCAAACGCCTCGTCAGGCGGCATATCCTCCTGCGCCACTTGACGTAACACCCGACAGTATATCTCCTCTGTGATCCCTTCCGCCTGCCGGTAACGCTGCACCGCGTCCCGTATTTGAGCCGTGGCTTCTGTGGCATAAGGATGGGTGGCGTCGATGACAAGCCCGGGTTTTTCCTCCAGAAAAAGAGACAGCATCTGATCCGCTGTCATTCTCCCTGTGCGGATATTTAGTTTACATAATCTGTCAAGGGTATCGCTGCCGTAAGCTGTCGCCACACAGAAAAGGGCATTGATGCCGTTCTCCTCACAGTATTCATATAACTGCCTTCCTTCGCTGGTTCCCGCAAATACGATCGCGTCCCTCATCTCATCCTCCCAATATCCGGCGTATCCTTACACCCGATCTGCCGCGCCCGGCGTCCGCACTATACGGAATACCCCCGCGGCGTCACCATATGCCCGTCTATACTGCGCGTTTCGCTGTTCCCGATGTAGACCGTGGTAAACATGTCCGCCTGGTATTCCCGCAGCTCGCCCAGCGTCATCAACAGACTCTCCTGTCCTGTTCTGCCGATATTGCGCACCACACCGCACAGCCTCTCCCGGGGAACAGCCCCTCTCTGCAGCAGGATATCACACGCCCGGCGCAGATGTCCGGGCCTCCCTTTGCCGCCGGGATTATAGAGACAGATCACAAGATCTCCCGCCGCTGCCGAAAGAAGCCTTTGACTGATCCGGTCCCAGGGCGTCAGCCTGTCACTTAAACTGATCACCGCAAAGTCGTTGGTCAGCGGCGCACCCAAAACCGCCGCACCGCTGACTGCCGCCGTCACGCCGGGCACAACTCTGACCTGCAGCGCATCCTGCCGGCCCTCGCGCTGTTCCTTCGCAAGCAGTTCATATACCAGCCCCGCCATACCGTACACACCGCCGTCACCGCTGCACACCAGAACCACATCGCGCCCCCGGCGCGCCTGTTCGATAGCCCACAGGCACCGTTCCTTTTCCTGCGTCATCGGCGTTGTATAGTATTCTTTCTCTGGAAAAAGCTCGCGCACCAGCTCCACGTATACCGTATATCCAACGATACAATCGCAATTGTATAACGCATGATATGCTTCTATTGTCATGCCGTCCCGGCTGCCCGGTCCGATTCCCGCTACCGTCAACATCTCATCACCCTCCGCGCCGCTGCCCGGCGTGTGCCCCATCAGGCTCCTCCTTCCGGTCGCTGCGGCGTATGCCAGCAATATGACCGGGGACGGTATTCGGCAACCGCCACAGTCATACCGTCACAGGTCTGCTTCTCCACCGCAAGCCCGCGGTTTTCTCCATATTCTCCCGCCAGGCGCAGGGCGCTTCTTTCGCATACGTTATCTACGCCCACGGTCTGTTCCACGAAAGCGGAGGAATGTACCCTGTCCGTAACCTGCTCCAACTCCCGGGCCGTATATACCTCATAGGGAACACCCAGTCTTTCGGACAGCTCCCATATCCCCGCCTCCTCCTTCTTGCGGTCTATGGATGCCACGGCGGCGATCCGCGCCATATCGATCCGGCGTTCCGCGCATACCCGCATCAGAAAATCCCACAGCGCATCAGCGCTTTTCCCTTTTTTGCATCCGATCCCCACAACATAAGGACGCGGAAACAGTTCGCACAGGATTTCCCCCTGACAGGCGACGGTCACTTTGCCGCTTTCGCCCTGCCGCCGGGCGCCGTCTGCCCGTCCGAAGCTGTTTTGCTCCGCAGAGTCTCCTTCCGGACAGTCCCCAGCCACACATACGCCCTCCGGCGCGGCTCCCTCTATAGGGATATCCGTATGTATGGCAACCTTTCTGCCTTTTAATATAACGGATGATATCTTTTTGATCGCACCCGTGTCGCAAAGCAGCAGATGATTGTGCACCGCAAACACATCGACCGCAAACTTCCCGTTCAGGTCCGTAGCCGTGGTGATCACCGCCTCTGCGCCAAGAGCATCCGCCACCCGCCGCGCCAGCGCCACACCGCCGCCGATGTGCCCCGACAAAACCGGTATCACGTATCTGCCGCACTCATCCGCCACCAGCACCGCCGGGTCACGCGTCTTATCGGTAAGAAAAGGAGCGATGTGCCTTACGGCGATCCCTGCCGCACCGATAAAGATAAACGCGCCGGTCCGCCGCCATTCTGCCTCCAGCAGCTTACCCGTATCCCGAAGCTCTGCGCCATACCGGAACGAATAAGCCACATCGCCCTCTTCCCGCAGTCTGCCCGTGATCCTGTCATTCAGTTGTCCGCCTTTTTCTGTATAGGAGATTACGATCGCTCTTATCATAACATATGTTATTTATCTCTGTTCTCCCGAACGCAATGCCCGGTCCTTATTTTACACTTATGGGAATCATGCCCTGATGCCCGTAGTCATTTCCGTCGTCAGATCCCTGCCGGAAACGTCACGGCATATCTGCTGTCATACATCCGGCGCAGCGCTTCATGGCTGTTATAATCCTCCGTCATCACAAACTCCTTGCTCCATATCATATAATAGCACCAGGGAACACGGCTCTGCTCCAGCATCTCTATATCCGGCAGAACGCCTACTTCCGCCAGGGCCGCCGGCTTCTTCGCCTCCGTAATGGCGCACAGCTCCTCGTACTCCCTACGATAATCCGTCCTGGTCCCCTTCTCCGGATACAGATCGCGGGAAATGATGTCTACCACATCATCTCCGGGATATCCCTCCTTAAACGGGCAGTTACATACCCACAACAGATTGTCCAGATGGTGTACCTTCACAAAATAATCATACTGCAGGCGGAACAGCTGCGCCGCCACCCCGGGTCCTTTTCTGCCCCACCAGAACCATCCGCCCTCGGACTCATGAAAGGGACGCCACAGGATCGGTATGTCTTCCTTCATAAAGGGCTTCAGACATTCCGCCATCACATCCAGATCATGGTAGAAAGCCTCTCTTTCCGCCGTACCCTTCAGGAGAACGCGTTCCGGGTCAAAATCGGTTTTTTCCGAATAAAAGCTCTTGTCCCTGCCGCCCACGGGGGAAAACCAGTGCCAGGTAAATGTCACGATGCCGCCTTTTCTCCCGAATGCCCGCGCCTGCTCCAGCGTGTTGCGGTTCTCGTCGATCTCCGTTCGGCACGCTTCATCCCCTGTTTCATAACGTATGTTTGGGGAATATGCCAGAAGTTCAAATCCCCGCAATGCGGGCTCTTTGCCCGTCACTTTTCTGATCTCATCGATCTCCTCCATCGCCACCGTCTGCGTGTGCTGTCCCGTAACGATCCTGCGTCCGCCAAGGGCGGTCAGATATTGTAATAGTTTTCTTGCATTGTGTGTTGCCTGTGGATTTACCGGTGCCATCGTGTTATGTACCTCTTTCCTTCCTATGTTATGATGCATTTTCCCCGGATCCTACGATCACGCTGGTCTGCACCTGCGCAAGCGCCGAATCCACATCCTGCGCAGGCGACAGCCCGAACTCCGGTTCGCCCCGCACATTAAAATGCACCCGTCTGATGCCGTCGCAGCGAAGCCGGGATTCCAGGGATGTCTCTCCGTGATAGACGATCAGTGTCGCTTGGTCCTGTTCATGGTTCACCATGCCGATCCCTCCTTGTATGCTCCCCTCAGGGCTGTGTCCGTACACCCGTCCTGTACTGCGTGGTAAAATGTTTATCATAGAGTCTGGACAGCTCGTAATCCTCACCCAGAACATCACCCACTACGATGAGCGCCGTCCGGGTGATGCCGTTTTCCTGCATAAGTTTACATAACTCTCCCAACGTCCCACGTATCACTTTTTCTTCCTCCCATGTCGCCTTGTACACAACGGCGCAGGGAGTCTTTTTCGTGTATGCGCCCTTCAAAAGCTCCTCCTGTACCTGTTCCGGCATTTTGCCGCTTAAAAAAAGGATCATCGTCGCCCCATGCTGTGCAAGCCGGTGCAGCTTTTCCTTTTCCGGCACCAAGGTCCTGCCCTCCGCGCGCGTAATGATAACACTCTGGCTTACCCCCGGCAGCGTATACTCCGCTTCCAGAGCCGCCGCCGCACCGCAGAAGCTGCTGACGCCGGGGCAGATTCGAAAGGGAATCTTTCTCTTTCGCAGCTCGTCCATCTGCTCTCTCACCGCCCCGTACAGGGACGGATCGCCGGTATGCAGCCTGACCGTATTCTGCCCCCGCGATTCCGCCTGTTCCATCACTGCAATGATCTCTTCCAAGTGCATCTCGGCGCTGTTATGGATCTGACAGCCTTCTTTGGCATACTCCAGTAACTGCGGATTCACCAGCGAACCCGCATAGATAATACAGTCCGCCCTCTCTATCAATTGTCTGCCGCGCACTGTGATCAGATCCGGCGCTCCCGGACCCGCTCCCACGAAATCTACCATAACATGCCCTCACCTTATCTCACTGTCCGCTATGCCGCAAAGTCCTGTCCATACCGCACACAGTCTTCGCATGTCCGCTGCCGTCTCTGCATTCTTCTCATGTCCGCTGCCGCCTGTGCAGCTCCATCAGCCGCTCTGCGCCGTCCGTCATTCCCAGGACACCGTATTGATTGGAAAAAAACACCGCTTCTATGTACAATCCTTCACAGGCGCGCCGCCTGAGCGCACAGTCTATCCTCATCGCCAGCTGCGCCATGACTTCTTTCAGACATCCCGATGTCATGAGCACATCCACCGCTTCATCCGTCGTGTTGCAGGTCAGCATCCGCCCGGCAAGAGAGGCATCCCCTCCCGCCAGTAGAACGCAGCTTGCCAGCGTCTCCATCCTGCCGTCCGCATAACGGCTGTGGGTGTTCATGATACCGCTTCCGAGCTTGACCAGTTTTCCCAGATGCCCCACGAGAAGTATGCTGTCCAGTCCGAACTCATACGCCATATCTATCGTATCACCGATAAAATTACTGCATTTCACCGTATGCTCCAGATCCAGTCCAAGCTCCCGGGACAGAAATGTCTCCCCGTAATTTCCCGGCGTGATGATCAGATCCTTCAAACCCTGCGCACAGTACATACTGATCTGGGCGCGAATCGTATCCACCAGCGCCGCTTCGCTCATGGGCTCCACGATACCGGAGGTCCCCAGGATGGAAATGCCGCCCTCGATCCCCAGATCTGCATTCATCGTCCGTCTGGCAATACCGGCGCCGTCCGGCACCGAAATGATCACCTTCAGTCCGCCTTCGTAACCGTAATCATCGGCCGCCTGGCGCATCTCCTCGATGATCATCCGCCTCGGCACGGAATTGATGGCCGCGCTTCCCACCGGCTGGTCCAGCCCCGGCCGTGTGACTCTTCCCACGCCCTCACCGCCGTCCACCGTAAAACCGCTGTCCGTCCGGGTCACAGAGGCATAAATAGATACGCCGTCCGTAACATCATGATCGTCACCCGCATCCTTTCTGACGGCGCAAGATACCATATCGCACGTTATTTTAATCTGCTCGATCGCCGCTGTAAAAAGGATCCCTCGAGGCGTCATCAATGTCGTCTGCCGTATCTTTTCTCCGCCCAAAAGCATCCGCGCAGCCGCTTTTGCCGCCGCGGCCGCACAGGCTCCGGTGGTATAGCCGAGTCTCAATTTTTTCTGATCTCTATAGACAAAATGTTCCATGATACTAAACCTCTGAGAGCCTGCTTCGATTATATCATATCATCACCCCTTTTCACATATTTACTTTCACTTTTACCAAATTCTACACGATCCCGATCAATGTGCCGATCCAATAGACAAGCCCTAACGCCCAGCTTGTGACGATACCGAAGAGAATGACCGGGCCCGCTATCGTAAAGATCTTACAGCCGATACCAAATACCTGTCCTTCCTTCTGGTACTCGATCGCCGCCGATGCAACAGAATTGGCAAACCCTGTGATCGGCACAAGCGCGCCCGCGCCGCCCCACTCCACCAGCTTCGGATATATGTTAAAACCTGTGAGAAGCACGCTTGCAAGCACAAGAAGCATGGAGCACCACGATGCCGCAGTCTCCTTATCCAATCCCGCGTTTTGAGTCGCATAATTTAAGATAAACTGCCCGATCAGACAAATACCTCCGCCCACGACAAACGCCTTGCACATCTGCCATAACAGACTGTATTTCGGCGTCACCCGTTCCACGTGCTGCCTATAGCGCTGCTCCTTCTCCTGCTGCGTTTCCGCTTTTTCCATTTGATCCTGTCCCATAACTCATTTCCTTCCTTCCACATGATACTGTTGCTATATGGCAGCGCATCAGCAATACCATAAGCAGACCCTTTACAGACATCGGCAGTTAGCGAGGTCCTTTCGAGCTTACTGCCGCTATGTTCTGTAACGGAGCGAGAGCGCGTCTGCTTATGGTATTGCTGATGCGCTGCCTTACTATACTTACCTTTTACGGACATCACAGTTAGCGAGGTCCTTTCGAGCTTACTGCCGCTATGCTCTGTAACGGAGCGAGAGCGCGTCTGCGTTGGTTTTGCTGATGCGCTGCCTTACTATACTTACCCACCATACAGATATACCGCCTGTGTAAAATACACTAGACTCCCGATCAGCTTGCCGAGCGCTACCGCCAAAATGGCAATGCCCAGTCCGTGCCGGAATCCGATCCGCCTTGCAAAAACAGGAATCGTATTGAGCATCTCCGCTATGGCGAGCGCCAGGCATCCCACAAAAATGCCTGCAAACACACCGAATATCATAAGAAACAGTGTGCTTATGATATTCCACACTCCCTCTGTAGCGGCGCTGCCAAACAGCTCATGCGTGCGCACAAAAACCCCGATCTGTCCCCAGTCGCTGAAAATGCTGAAGAATCCGCCCGCCAGCGTTCCGAACACCACCGTTTCCTCCAGTGCGAATATCTTGCGCGCAACGTGCATCTTCCCCGCAAACCGCGGTATCAGTCCGACCGAGATCAGCACGGTAAACACGCCCGCCGATACGATCAGCCCGCTGCTGACCCCGATCAGCGAGAGCAATATCTGTCTAACCCACATCTATCGTCTTGCCCTCCCTGTCTGCCGTCTCAATAAGCGCCTTATTCACATCATCCTCATATACGCGCATCTCCACCTCGATCGGCGTAGGGTCCCTGGTGATCCTCCTGCCTCCGATGTGGTTAAAAAAGACAGTGATACCAATGGCAAGACCCACGGAATAGGACAGCTCCAGTATGCCGTAACCGTCCCCCTGATACCCGGTCACCATCTCATATATCTTCGTAAACACATCGTTGATACCGATATCGTTATGGAAAGCCATAATGGTAAAGGCTGTCCCGAAAAAACTGACCATAGCCACAAAAACAAGCTTAACCGTCTGCACAAATCCCTTGTGCCTTTCTACGTTAATGTATTCTACCATCACGGCGGCTTCTCCGATACTCTGTATCTGCACACCCGGACAGGCTTTCTCGATCTCTTCAATCACCTTAAGCAGACTGATCACCTGCCGCTTTGGGCCGTCCTCCTTAAAATGTAGGAGCCTGATGGCTTTTGCTTTCGCCAGGATGTGCATATCGCTGCAGCTTAATCTGGCAATATCCTTCACACAGACGTCCGCTGACTGCATTTCCACATTCTGTTCCGCTTTGATATAGATGGTTGCATTCTCGTTAAAATGACTGGATGAGTTATTCGCTGACATGACATATCCTTTCGGGCGGCGCTTTTTTGTTTTGGTTTGCATAATGTATGTGTAATACATAACCTGCCGATCGGTTCCTATAACACCAATATCAGTATGTCATTTTATTGTGCTTTTATTCTTTTAAAACAAAAACATATTGACAGATTGTATATCCGCGTATATACTTATAATGTACAGTATATCTTATACATGTATTTGGCAATACTAGTTTCACAAAACAGAGGAGAATTTTCAAATGGGTGAAACATATAAAGTATTAAACCAGGCAATCGATAATTCCGCTGCATTTCATGAATTTTCCGAAACGACCATTGTAAAATGGGGTAACAGCCAGGGTATCAGGATTCCCAGACCACTGATGGAACTGATGAACTTAAGTATTAACGAAAAAGTAGAAATTAGCGTTGCCAACAATATCATGTATATCAGAAAAAGCTGTCAATATCAAAATCTAAAAGAACGGATGGAGGCCTTTTACCAAAAACCAATCGATAAAATCTATGTAGAAAGCACAGAAGAAGATTGGGGGCCGCCGCAAGGTGATGAAATATGGTAAGCGATGATGATTTTCACTATGGCTCTATCATCAGGATGGATTTCAATCCGCAAGCCGGGCATGAACAGGCCGGATGGCGCCCTGCCATTATCATTAGCAACAACTATCTGAACAAACATAGTAATATGGTAATGGTCTGTCCGATTACGCACACGAACAGGGATCATCCTTTTCATGTCCGACTGGACAATCGTACCAAAACAGATGGATTTATTCTTTGTGAACAGGCGAAAATGCTTGATATCCATGCTAGAAGAGCGAAATATATTGAAGATGCGCCGGAAGAGATCATTAACGAAGCCAACGAGATCGTTAAACAATTTTTGTAAATAAAAATTGATTGCCTGGGCTATATTAAAAATTTATACAATAAACGAAAAAGTCACTGAAAAGAGATTTTCTTTTTAAAAAACGAGAATTTTATTATGAACAAAAATCAATGAGCATCTCACCTCTGCATCTCCATCATCGTCTCCGCAATATCATTTACCGCACATTCAATAAACTCCTCCAGAAAATCCGCCGACAAAAACCGATATCCCGATATATCTACGTCTGCCGGAGCGGTCTCATACTGAACGTGCAGCAGATGATTTTTTAACCGCTGCACATCCTCCTGATCAATGAGTCCCTCCACCCCTGTTGCCGTTGCCTCTGCAAGCAGCCGTCTAACGGCTCCGGTATGATGGCTGTGCCGGTAAAGCCACTGGTCGATCCCCCGCGCTTCCGGATAGTAGGACGCTCTGAACTCATCCGGATCCATCGGCGGAATATATTCGCTCTGAAGTCTTCTCCATATCCTGATGTCATTCCAATAGTCCGTCAGGCAGTGAACACATATTCCGGCGCCGTAATCCCGGTACGTCTTATCATATCTGTATGAGTCCTCCTTCTCCGGCATGTCCTTTTTCCCCATAACGCTTTCGCAGAAACGGCTGATATTTCTTTTCCACCGTTCATAGTCCTGCGTATCGCCCCAGTTGCCGCAGCCTTCAAACAAATGCGACCTTACTTTCATCTGCACGTCGTACTCCGGGTTCATGTGCACGGCGTCCGGCGCTACGGATCCGAGGACAAACGCTGCGGCATCGGTTATCCGGGGCAAGCGCTCCAAAAGCCTGTATCCGATCTCCATGTGTATCATCTGAAACGCCATGACTTTATCCTCCGCATATAATCATGATCAGGTAATTGTAAAACTGCAACGATTAGTTTATTCTAACACACCTCTTCCCTCAGCTGCAACAGAATACGCTTTTCCATACGGCTGACCTGCACCTGGCTGATCCCCATCTGTTTAGCCACCTCTACCTGTGTCTTATCCTGAAAATAGCGCATATGGATCAGTTCTTTTTCCCTGTCGTCAAGCCGGCCAAGCAGCTGCTCTAAGAGCATATGATTCAGCAGCTTTTCTTCCTCCGCGCCTCCCCAGCCGCCTCTGCTTCCCAATGCCGCCTGGCCTGTGCCCACACAGCCCGCCGCTCCGTTTTCCCCGACAACCTGATCCACCAGATAGATCTCATTGCCGTCTGCCTGGTAGACCGACTTATAGAGCGATTCCACCTCCACATTTGCATCCAGCGCCATCACGATATCCTCTGCCGACAGTCCTGTCGCCTCCGACAGCTCATTCAGCGCCGCTTCCCTTCCGTACTCCTGAAAAAGCTTTGCCGCAGCCTGCCTGACCTTCCATCCGTTCTCTTTTAATGTACGGCTTACCTTGACCATGCCATCATCCCGCAGGAAGCGTTTGATCTCGCCCTGGATCATCGGAACGGCATAAGTAGAGAACCGCACTTCATAATGAAGGTCAAATTTATCGATCGCCTTGATCAGTCCGATGCATCCGATCTGATACAGATCCTCCATATCGTATCCCCGGCCCGCGAATCGCTTGACGATATGCCGGACCAGCCCCAGATTTTCTTCTATCAGTGTCTCTCTTGCCTCTTTATCTCCTGCCTGTGAACGTTCGATCAATACGGCAGTCTCTTCCATGGGCTATTCCTCGCTGCCGATCCACGAGCTGGCGCCGATCTTCTTATACATTTTCACCGAAGTGCCGCAGTCCACATCGGAATGCACTTCCAGATGATCCATGAACGCCTCCATAAAAGCAAAGCCCATACCCGAACGATCCAGCTCCGGCCTGGTAGTATAAAGAGGTTCCATGGCTCTGTCCACGTCCTCGATCCCCACTCCCTGATCTATGACCTCCACCTCGAGAACGTCTCCCCGCAGAGTGCAGCTTAACATCACTATGTCATGGATGCCGCCGCGGTTTTCATAGCCATGTATCACAGCGTTTGTCACCGCCTCAGACACAGCGGTCTTAACATCCGACAGTTCTTCTAACGTAGGATTCAGCGGTGTGATAAATGCCGCCACAGCCATTCTGGCAAACGACTCATTATCGGAGATTGCCGCAAATTCTATCTGCATTTTGTTTGTGATCGCTGCCGTTTCCATTTTGTCAATTATTTCTATCATTGTTATGATCCACTCTCCTTTCTATCCCGCGCCCGTTTCCATCCATGATCTCCACGATATCCTGCAGCCCCGACATCATCAAGATCCTCCGGATCCTGTTGTCCGCATTGACGGCATACACCTTACCGCCGAAACACGATATCTTCTTATATCTTCCCAGGATGATCCCGATCCCCGAGCTGTCCATAAAGGTTGTCCTCTCAAAATCAAACACAACGTTTCCGACTCTTTTGGATAAGATATAGCGGTCCGCTTTTGTACTTATGTCAACCGATTTGTGATGATCTATCTCATCCGGCAGCCTTATCATCAGGTAATTGTCGATCACTTTAAACTCGTCCATTTTATGTAAACCTCTCCTTTCCCCGGATCCGCCGCACCGGATCATGAGCTTCCTCATTTCCGTGTGTCTTCTCTCCGGCCCGGACATGCTGAAAGGACATGGCGTTTGCCATGTCCTTTCTCCTTTGTATCCTCATATTTTATCTTCGTTGTATTTTTTATAACGCTGTTCTTTTACTGTGTCTGTGTCTCTGCCTCTTCTATCTCGGCCAGGAATTCTGCCGACTTGCTTGCCTTCTCAGTGTCCGGGAACAGGTCGATCACCTGCCGGTATGCCTCTTTTGCCTTTTCATTCTGCTCCGTGCGGTAGTAGGCGTTGGCAAGATTATAGAGAGCCTCTCCGTTTGTGGCGTCATACTGGAATGCTTTCTCCAGATTCGGAATCGCATCCTCGTAGTTATCCTGTCTGTACGCTTCGTAACCGGTATCGTAGTATGCCTGCGCTATATTCGGTCCCACAAGAGCGATCAGTGTATCGTACAGAGCCTGAAATGCTTCGGAATTGCTCGTCTCGCCTTCCTCTTCCTCCGGCTCTATCTCGTCCAGATAATCGGCCACTGTCATCAGATCCTCCGGGTTGGCCAGATATGCTTCTGCGGCCTTCATCAGACTGTCCACCGACTGCAGCGTACCGTCCGTGCTAAGATATGCCTGCAGCTCCTGCTGAAGATCCTCGTTATCCGTCGTCAGCTCATTGATCTGCAGCTGGAGCTCATCGATCGTAGCCGTCTTGGAATCAAGCTGTTCGCTGACTTTGCGAAGCTCCTCGTCGATGCTTGCCCTGGCAGTCTGTATCCTGGCCGGAAGGATCAGGAATATGGCAACCGCAAGACCGATGATGATACCGATCGCTAGATTCAGGAGCGACGTCACTCCCTTACCTTCTTTCATATTGACGGGCTGAATGATCGTCTCGTTACCGCTCTGGTACTTGATCACCTCGTCCTGCCTGCGCTTTTTCTTCGACGGATTCTTGACGCCCTCCTCCGGCATGAGCATCTCGTCTACTTCTTTCAGATACCGCAGCGTCGCCGTATTGTTCGTATCGATCTCGATACATTTGCCCAGCTCCCGTTTTGCTTTTTCCCACTCTTCGCTGTTGATATATAAAAGCGCGAGAAGCTGGTGTGCCCTGATAAACTTGGGATTTAGAGACAACACCTTCTTAAGCTGTATCACCGCCAGATCAAGGCTGTCCTGATTGCAGTAAGTAAGCGCCTGATTATACTTCTTGATCGTCTGGTTTATGATGTCCAGACGGTTCTGGTTCGTCTGGATCATATCGATATAGTCATCTGCTATGTTTTTCTTGGGGCGCAGGTTCTTGCTGATGACCCATTCGCTCAGCGCCGCCACCACTTCACCGGTCTCAAAATATACAAGACCAAGCAGATTTCTTGCTTCCACATTATTTTTATTAAATTTCAGACTCTGCCGCAAACTGTTGATCGCGCCTGTCAGATCCCTGACATTTGCCCTCTCCAGGCCCTCATTGTAAAAACGGTTGGAGATATATATGATCTTCTTATACAGGGCTACATCGGCACCGCAGCTGGTGCAAAAATCGTGCTCGGACAGAGTACATCCACACCGATAACAAATCATCTATGCCAATCCCCTATTCACTGTCTGTTTTCTTTGATTCTTTAACGATCTTGACCATCAGATCCGCCATATCCGTCAGATCCTGATTATAAATTGCTTCCTCCGCATCCTCAACCTCCAGGCTGGGATGAAATTTCTTTAACTCTTCTTCAAAATTGATCATGCCGAGGCCTCCTTAAAAGGGCTTTGATCTCGCCCGCCAAATATAATGAACCGACAATATACACTCTATCCTCGTCATCCCTCTTGTCCACCAGCTCATCAAAAGCCTTATCCAGGTCATCATATGCCTTACATGCTGATCCGGTATACTGTCCGAAAGTATCTCTAAGCACATGAAGCGGCAGGGCACGGGCATTCTGCAGCTGTACCACGCCGATCACATCAAACAGCCCCGACAGAGCAAGCATACCGATCACATCCTGATACTGCTTATCCTTCACCACCGAAAAAAGCAGTCTCCTTTTCCCGGTGCAGGGCTGTATCCTTACCGTATCCAGAAAACGGCCGATCCCGTCCGTATTATGGGCGCCATCCAGATATACATGCGGCAGGATCTCTTCCATGCGTCCCGCCCAGGCCATCTTCCGAATGCCCTCCCGGAGCACGGGCAGCGTTATGCGTTCGTCTGCAAGCCAATCAAAGGCCTTAATGGCAAGAGCCGCATTTTCGATCTGGTAAACCGCGCAAGTGGACACAGTAAAACCAATATAACCATAATAATTTATACGGAGAGAAAAATCAATTGTTTTATTCTTAATCTTGATATCTTTTATCGCCTCAGGGTTTACGGGAACCGTCTTGGCTCCTATGGCTGCGGCGCATTCCTCTATCTTCTGCGCGACCCCCTTCTGCCTGACCGGGTAGATCGCCGGAACGCCCCTGCGCATGATCCCCGCCTTCTGGGATGCGATCTCTGGCAACGTATCGCCCAGATATTCCATATGATCATAGCCGATGGAGGTAAGGATACACAGCATCTTATGATCGATCGCATTCGTAGCATCAAGGCAGCCGCCCAAGCCTGTCTCCAGCACTACATATTCTACGCCCGCCTTCTCAAAATAAACAGCCGCCATAAAAAACAAAAATTCAAAAAAGCTGGGATGATACGACCGTTCGGCCAGCCCGGGCGGCAGAAAAGACAGCCGCTCCGTCACATAGGCAAAAGCGTCCATGAACTCCTCTTTTGTCGCCATATGTCCGTCAACCGCCATCCGCTCACGCATCGTGACCAGATGGGGGGAAGTAAACATTCCCGCCGATATGTGCGCCTCCCTAAGCACCGAACACAAATAAGCACAAACGGAACCTTTTCCGTTTGTGCCCGCCACGTGTATGATCTTACGATTTTTCAAGGGATCGCCGATATGCTTCAGAAACAACCGGGTATCTTCCAGACTGTTCTTCCCGGTAAACTTCGGGATCCCGTTTATATACGCTTCCGCTTCCTCATAACTGTTGATCTGCCTGGTCATAACCTGTCCCAACGATCGGTGCACACCGGGCATATGTCCGCAGCCTGCGGCCTGCCGCCTTGTCACAACACCGATGATTCTATAACGCCCTTATCCGCGCTGTATTTCATAAAACGGGTCTCCTTATCGACCACCATCTGCTCCGCATTGATACAGATGAGCACATTGCGGTAGAGATTGCCGTCGATCTTGATACAGGCGCCTTTACTCTCTTCCATCACTTGCTCTAACGACTCCCGCTCGCTCTCTATCGTATCCAGCTGCGCAAAATAGTCGTCCTTCATCTTATTCCACTCCGCCAGCTTAGCTTCCGTAGCCGCAGACGTACTGGAACCGCGCATACGCTTCTCCCTGAGCGCATCCGTCATGGTGTCTACAAGCTCCGCCAGCTTGGCCTTGATCTCTTCTTCCTTATGGCGCACATCAAGCAGCTTCTCATACTCCTGCGCCTCATAACCGCAGTGCAGGATTGTCTTGACCTCCACGTCGCTGCCTGCCGTCTGCGCCTGAATACCCTTGAGTCCATGCACATAGCCGCCGATGATACATCCCTTCCTGCCTTCAGTGATCACCTTATCCCTGGCAGCAACATGCGCGTTCAGGATCGTATTGGAATGGACCATACCGCCCGCCTCGACAGTCGTGTTCTCGATAAAGTCCGCAAACACGCTGCCCCGTGCGGATATCCTGCCGCCGCCCTGGATCCC
>CANQIJ010000043.1 GCA_947624025.1 uncultured Lachnospiraceae bacterium
GATCACTGAAATATTATCTTTACCGCCGTTTTGGTTCGCTGCTTCCACCAGCTCCTCCACCCTGTCTTTAAGGCTGCCCTCTTTCGTCAGTATCTTCCGTATCTCTTCGTCCTCCAGCATATTGGTCAGACCGTCTGAGCAGAGCATTACCATGTCGCCCGCCTTCATTTCCACAGTAAAATAATCCACGTCAATATGATCCTCGGCGCCGACCGCCCTCGTAATGATGTTCTTATCAGGATGATTTCTGGCGGATCTTCTGTCTATTCCACCAGCCCGCACCATCTCTTCCACAAGGGAATGGTCATGTGTGATCTGCTCTATGTTATCATTGATAACATACAGTCTGCTGTCTCCTACATTCGCTACCTCCAGATATCTGCCGATACATGTGGCGGCGACAACGGTAGTACCCATGCCGCTGTAGGCCGCAACCTCCTGCGCTCTTTCACGGATAAGGGTATTGGCGCACTCTATCGCCTTTCCAAGGATCCTGACCGGATTTTTCTCAAACGAGGCGCCGATCTCTGCCACGATCGTTTCCACAGCATACCGGGAAGCGTAATCGCCCGCATTGTGCCCGCCCATGCCGTCTGCCACGATAAATACGTTCGGCAGATTGCCGACCGGCGTTTCCGACAGATAGATAAAGTCCTGATTCAGTTGTCTTCTCCGTCCGATATCCGTTATCGCATAGGACCTAAGCACCGTATCACCCTCCAGATAGTCTACTATATACCTATATTATTTAATGACCTTGAACATTTTAACACACTGACATAAAAAGGACAAGAATATATGATATGCGTCAGGACAGACCGCGCTCCGCGCTGCTCATATACCTGCGCCGCAGCTGGCCGCAGGCGCCGTCAATATCCCGTCCCATTTCTCTTCTCACCGTAACATTGATCCCTTTGCTCTCAAGCTTATTCTTAAAAGCTTCCACAGCATACTTTTCAGACTGTACATAATCCCGTTCCCGGATCGGATTGACCGGTATCAGATTAACATGACAGTTGAGACGGCCGATCAGAGCCGCAAGCCGCTGCGCGTCTTCCTCCGTATCGTTGATCTCCTTCACCAGACTGTACTCGAAGGTGATCCTTCTTCCCGTCTGTTCAAAATAGTATTTGCAGGCCTGTATCAGCTCATCCAGAGAATATCTGTTTGCGATCGGCATCAACCGCCTTCTCTTTTCATCGGTCGCCGCATGCAGGGAGATCGCCAGCGTTATCTGCAGCTTCTCATCGGCCAGCGCATGCATGACAGGCACAATGCCGCAGGTAGACACCGTCACATTTCTCTGGCTGATATGCAGTCCGTTTTCGTCCGTCAAAAGCTCTATAAACCGCAGAAGACTGTCATAATTATCTAAGGGTTCCCCGCTGCCCATGACCACCACATTGGACACCCGCTCTCCCGTATCTCTGACGATCGAGTAGACCTGCTCCAGCATCTCCGAGGGAAGCAGATCACGCTCCAGCCCGTCCAGTGTGGAGGCGCAGAAGCGGCAGCCCATCCGGCAGCCCACCTGAGAAGAAATACACACACAGTTCCCATGGTGATAGCGCATCAGTACGCTTTCTATCAGATTTCCGTCCGGAAGCTCAAAGAGATATTTTCTGGTCCCGTCGATCGCGGATTCCTGCATACGCACTGTTTTCAGAGCGGTAAGATCATAGCGTTCTTCACACCGGCCTGCCAGCAGGGCGGGAATATTGGTCATACAACCGTAATCAGTCACTAACTTCTTATGCATCCACTCGTACATCTGTTTTGCACGAAAAGACTTCTCGCCCAGCGCCTCCATCTCTTCCTTCAGTTCTCCAAGCGTAAGAGATTTTATGTCTTTTGCGCGCTCCCGCACTGTATATTCTTCTTTTACAGAATTAGTCTCTACCGCATTCATGCTGTCTGTTCCTGCGCAGCTTCGCAAGGAAGAATCCGTCCGTACCGTGTATCCCGGGCAGCAGCTGAATCCATCCTTTTTCTGCTTCCTCTTTTAAGGCATCCGGCACATTCTGTGCCATACTCACTGTCTGCATATCGTACTCCCTGCAGATCCAGTCGGTCATTTTCTCATTTTCCTCCGGATTCATGGTACAGGTACTGTATATCATGATCCCATCCGGCTTCAGATATTGTATCACATTGCCTGCGATCTCTTTTTGCAGGATAACGATCTGCTCCATGGCTTCCGGGGTGACACGGTATTTGATATCCTGTTTCTTACCGATCACTCCCAATCCGGAGCAGGGAACATCGACGAAGAGCACATCCGCCCGTCCGACCAGCTCCGGATCGCAGACGCGGGCATCCCGCTCTATGACCGTAACGTTACCGGCGCACAGTCTGTCCCTGTTCTCACGTATCTTATCCGTTTTATACCTGGATACGTCGCAGGCGATGACGGTCCCTGTACCGTTAAGCTTGGCCGCCGCATGCAGCGCCTTGCCGCCGGGCGCGGCGCAGACGTCTATCACCGTGTTGCCGTCTCTGATATCTGCGGCCTCCGCTGCCAGCATAGAACTGACGTCCTGGACGGCAAAAGCGCCCTCTTCGTATCCTTCCAGACTGCGGACTCCCTCTGTTTTCTCCACCTCCACGGCATAAGGCAGATACGGATTCTCCCGCACCGTAACGCCCGCCCGGCGCCATGCCGCGATCAGCCTGTCTCTTTCCTGTCTGTCAAGCGTCTCCTGCAGTCTGATACTGACCGCGCCTCTGTTCATAAAGGCCTGCAGGATCTTTTCGCACTGCTTTTCACCGTAAGCATTACAAAAATGTTCTGTCAGCCACAGCGGCATCGAATAATATACCGACAGATACTCACGGAAGGACGTCTGTCTGTCGGGATATGCGATATTGTCCTTCTCTCTTACCACTGCGCGAAGCACACCGTTGACATAGCCCTGAAGCGGCCTGAAGCCTCTTTTTTTCGCCAGCTTTACCGCCTCATTGCAGACCGCCGCATCGGGGATATTATCCATAAAAAGTATCTGGTAACAGCTCATCCGCATCAGTTCTCTGATCAGGGGCTTCATTTTGCCAACCGGCACACTGGAAAACCGTTCCAGGATATAATCGATCCGAATCCTGTACTCTATCGTGCCCTCTGAGACATGCTTAATAAACGCCTTCTGTCTGCCGTCCAGATAATCATATTTTTCAAGGACCGCACCGATCAGGATATTGCTGTATTCCTTTTGCCTTGACAGTTCCAACAGGATATCCAGAACCACTTCCCTTATATTCACACTAATCTCTCCGTCTGTTATTATTGCCGAACAAAAGCACCAGTCTCAAGAGCTGCAGGATCGAGGACGCCGCCGCTGCCACATAAGTGAGCGCCGCCGCCGACAAAACCTTGCGGCAGCCCCTTGTCTCATCCTGTTCCAGCATACCGTAATCATTCAGCATGGCAAGCGCCCTGCCGGATGCGTTAAACTCCACCGGAAGCGTGACGACCTGAAAAAGCACCGCAAGCGCAAACACCCAGATGCCGATCTGGATCAACACCTGATTCAGGCCCAGGATCACGCCGAGAAGAATGATCGGCACTCCCAGTCTCGATCCGATATTCGCAGCCGGAACAAGCGCTGTCCTGATGGAAAGCGGCGCGTACCCTTTGTCATGCTGCACCGCATGTCCGCACTCATGTGCCGCAACCCCGATCGCCGCTATCGATTCGGAATTGTACACGGAATCTGACAGGCGCAGTACCTTGGAGGACGGATCATAGTGATCGGTCAGCTCACCTCTCACATGTTCGATCTGCACGTCATAGATCCCCGACATCTGCAGGATCCTCTGCGCCGCCTGGGCTCCGGTCAGCCCGCTCCTGCTCCTGATGCGCGAATATTTTCTGTAGGAGGACTGCACACGCATCTGCGCCCAAATACACAACACGGCACCGACCAGTACCAGAAGATAAGTCGGGTCAAAATAGTAACCATTAAAACCGTAATATCCCATCATCATCCATTCCTTTCCGTCATATCCTATCTGCATCGTAAACGGCTGCTTCTACAGCCTGTCTCCTGCCTTCACCGGATAACCCAGCAGAAAATCCCTGACAGTCATCCGCTTCTTGCCCTCCGGCTGCACCTCCAGTATCTTAAGCGTTCCCTGCGCGGTCTGCACGTAGAAAGCATCCTTTTCCACCAGAACAACCGTACCCGGCTCCGCGCCTTTTAACGCGCCGCCCGGGCTCTTCTCAGGCTCCGCCACCTCTTCCTTCCAGATCTTAAGCGTTTTACCATGACAGATACAGCTTGCCCCCGGCCAGGAGATCATACCCCTGATAAAGCAGTCAAGCTTTGGAGCCTCCATCGTCCAGTCAATACGGCTCATGGATTTATGCAGCATCTTCGCATAGGTAGCGCAGTCCCCCTGCTTAACGGGAACGATGCCGCCGCTCTCTATCTTATGAAGCGCCTCCACGATCAGCCGGGCTCCTTCTTCCGCCAGTTTGTCGTGCAGGCTGTCGCCCGTGTCGTGCGGGTCTATGACGACCTCCCGTTTCATCAGAATATCGCCGGTATCCAGACCTTGATCCATCTGCATGATCGTAACGCCGGTCGTCTGCTCTCCATCGATGATCGCCCGCTGGATCGGCGCCGCTCCTCTGTATCTGGGAAGCAGGGAAGCATGGATATTGATACACCCGTATTGAGGCATCTGCAGGATCTCTTCCGAAAGAATCTGTCCGAAAGCCGCCACAACAATGACGTCCGCTTCATAGCTCTTAAGAGTTTCGACCGCTGCCGCATCCTTGATCTTGAGCGGCTGAAGCACGGGAATGCCGTGTGCAAGCGCGCACTGCTTAACCGGCGGCATCTGCATCTCTTTGCCCCGGCCTCTGGGTTTATCCGGCTGCGTAACTACCGCAGCGATCCGGTGTCCCGCCTCTATGAGTGCCTCCAGCGCCCCCACCGCAAATTCGGGGGTCCCCATAAATATGATCTTCATACCGTCCTCACTCCCTTAAACGCTTACTCCTCTTCCTGCTCATCGCGCAGGTCTTCATTATTTACAAGCGGGCCCTGTACCTTCTCCACATACAGATGCCCGTCCAAATGATCGAGTTCATGACAGAGCGCCCGGGCAAGAAGCTCCGTTCCTTCCAGCTCAAATGCATTCATATTTTCATCATAAGCGAGTACTTTCACATAATTGGGTCTTGTCACGATACCGCTCTTGCCGGGAACGCTCAGGCACCCTTCATACCCTTCCTGCTCGCCGCTTGTCTCGACGATCCTGGGATTGATCAGAAGGATGGGATCGTCCCCCGTGACATCTATCACCACAATCCTTTTCAGAACGCCTACCTGCGGAGCCGCAAGCCCTACTCCTTCCGCATCATACAGTGTTTCAAGCATATCATCGATCAACTCCCGGATCCTCGGAGTGATCTGCGTCACTTCCTTACACTGTTTTGTCAGCACCGGATCTCCCATCTCTCTTATTTTTCTGAGCGCCATAACCTTATCCTCTCCTTTTGGTCTGCTGTTAATATGTATTCATCGGATCGAAATCATATTGCACGGTGATATTTTTGATCTCCTTCTCCCTGTCCTTGCAATAAAGCTCCATCCTGTCCTTGACTGTGACTAACTGCTCATAGTCCTTATGCTTCACATAAAAAACATAGCGGTACCAGTCATTGATCTTGCTGATCACCGCCTCCGTCGGCCCGATGATCTGAAGAGTGTGTCCGCCGCCGTTCCGGCTGTCTCTCTCAAGTCTGGCCAGACCGGCCAGCTGCCCGCACAGCTGTCTGCCGCTCTCCTGCTCACGCGATGTGACAAGAACAGCCATCATATGTGCGATCGGCGGATACTGCATAAATTCGCGATAGGTGATCTCTTCCTCATAGAAGCCCTTATAGTCCTGGTCCGCCGCATGCACGATGCTGTAATGCTCAGGCTGATATGTCTGGATCACGACTTCGCCGGGCTTATCGCCCCTTCCGGCACGTCCGGCAGCCTGTGTCAGCAGCTGGAACGTCCTTTCCCCGGCGCGGTAATCGTTTTGATTCAGCGACAGGTCCGCCGCCAGGATCCCGACCAAGGTAACGTTAGGAAAATCATGTCCCTTCACGATCATCTGTGTTCCCACCAGGATATCCGCTTTCTCATCCGCAAAAGCCGCCAGTATTTTCTCGTAACTGTCTTTCCTTCTGGTAGTATCCCCGTCCATACGCAGTACGCGCGCACCGGGAAACTCCTTATGGAGCGCCTCCTCGATCTGCTCGGTGCCTGCCTTGAAGCCCATCAGGTATCTGGAACCGCACTCCGGGCAAGTCGCAGGCCGGACCTCCTCATACCCGCAATAGTGGCATACCAGTTTGCCGCTCCGGTGCTCTGACAGAGAAACATCGCAGTGGGGACACTTCATGACATGACCACACGCTCTGCAGGAGACGAATCCGGCATATCCCCTTCTGTTTAAGAACAGCATGATCTGCTCGCCGGCCTCAAGTCTGCGTTCCATCAGATCCCGCAGCCTGGCGCTGAATACCGAGCGGTTCCCCTGTCTTAATTCTTCCCTCAGATCTACAATGTATACGCCGGGCAAGGTGCTGCTGCCATGCCTCGCCGACATCTCAAACAGCTTATATTCTCCGGTCTTCGCCCTGTAATACGCCTCCATGGACGGAGTGGCCGAGCCTAAGACGACGCTTGCTCTGCTCATGGCTGCGATCTGAACTGCCGTCTCCCTGGCATGATACTTCGGCGCGGACTCGCTTTTATAGCTGCCCTCATGTTCCTCATCCACAATGATGACTCCCAGATCGGGAAACGGCGTAAACAGCGCCGATCTGGGGCCGATGATCACATCCAGCTCCCCGGCCTGCGCCCGCCTGATCTGATCGTACTTTTCTCCCGCAGACAGTGCGGAATTGATGACAGACACTCTTTCCCCGAATCTCTTGTAGAAACGCAGCAGGGTCTGATAGGTAAGAGCGATCTCCGGTATCAGCACGATCGCCTGTTTTCCCATTGCGATCATCTGCTCTATGATTCCCAGATACACCTCCGTCTTACCGCTTCCGGTAATCCCGTGTATCAGATAGGTTCCGGGGTTTCCTTCCCTGTAATCGCGAAGCACTTCCTCTACTATGCGCTTCTGGTCCTCTCCCAGCACGACTCTCTTCTCTTCTCCCGGTATATGCCTGACAGGATTACGGTAGATATATTCCGTTTCTATCTTAAGGCAGCCCTGCTTTTCGAGAGCCAGCAGCGCAGCGGGCGACACATGAAGCTTCTGCCTGATCAGTTCGTAGGGAAGCACCTCATCCTCTGCAAGCGCCCGCAGCACACGCGCTTTTGCCGTCTGATGCTTCTGCTCGCATTGTGCGGCTGTCTCATACAGGGCCTCCCCGTTCAAACACGCCGTAACCTTCTTTTTTTCCAGCTGCTTAAGCTGCTGCTTAACGGGCAGGACCGTTTTCAGAGCAGCGATCATCGTGGAACCGTACTGCCGTTTCATCCAGTATGCGATCTGTATCTGGCTGCTCTGTGCAGTGACGCCCTTCTCATCGACTGACACAATATCCTTGATCTTCTCGACAGGATAATCCGCCCTGTCAGACAGATCCACCACGTATCCTGTTTTATCCCTGTCGCCTTTTCCGAACGGCACATGCACCCGCACACCCGGATAGACAGCTTCCGAAAGCTCAGGCGGTATCCTGTATTGAAAAGGTTTGTCTACTTTTTCATGGGAGATATCCACGATAATATCCGCGTATCTTTCCGCCATGCCGTCTCTACCTTCCTTCGAGTATCTCCCGGATCAGCACTCTCTCATCCATAGGATATTTCACGCCTTCAATCTCCTGATAATCCTCATGTCCCTTGCCGGCCAGCACAATAATATCTCCCGGCTCACCGTGAGCGATCGCGTAGGCAATGGCTTCCTTCCTGTCGCAGATCTCGACATATTTTCCGTCGGTCCTGCCGATACCGATCTTGATATCATCTATGATATCCTGTGGTTTTTCAAAGCGCGGATTGTCCGATGTGATGATCGTCAGATCTGCCATCCGTCCGCTGACTTCACCCATTTCATATCTCCTGGATCTGGCCCGGTTGCCCCCGCAGCCGAACAGACAGACGAGTCGGTGGGGCTTATACTCCCGCAGGGTGGACAGGAGATTCTTGAGCGCCATGGCGTTGTGCGCATAGTCTATCATCAGTGTAAAGTCATCCGACACTCTGACAGGCTCTATCCTTCCTTTTACCTTCGCGGTAAGAAGCGCCGCCCTGATCTTCTCCTCACTTACGCCGAAATGCCGGCAGATCGCGATCGCCGCGAGCGCATTGTACACGCTGAACTTGCCGGGAGTCGCTATCTGAACAGGAAAATTCATCAGCCCGCTGACTTCAAAGCTCATCCCCAGCCTTCCGGCTTCCCGGATAAAAGAAATATTGCGGGCGCGCAGATCCGCCTCCGTGTCGATTCCGTAGGTTTCCAGTTCACAGGTGTGACCCTGAACGACCGCTTCCCAGTGCGCATCGTCATGATTGACGATGCCGATCCTGCACTGTTTAAACAGCAGTCCCTTGCAGTGCAGATAATCATCAAAGTCCTTGTGCTCCCCTTTGCCGATATGGTCCGGTTCCAGATTGGTAAAGATACCGTAATCAAAAACAAAGCCCTGGGTTCTGTGCAGCATCAGCCCCTGTGACGAGACCTCCATCACTACCGTATCGCACCCTGCGTCCGCCATCTGCCTGAAATACTTCTGGATCAGATAGGATTCCGGCGTGGTGTGATCCGCATGAATATGCGTATCACCGATCACGATCTCGATCGTACCGATCAGACCTACCTTCCGCCCCATATTCTCCAGGATCGATTTCACAAGACAGGTTGTCGTCGTCTTGCCCTTTGTTCCCGTAATGCCGATGATCTTCATTTCCTTTGCCGGATCGCCGAAAAAGGCCGCCGACAAAAAAGCCATAGCGTAATGGGTGTCCCGCACTTTTATCACAGTCACATCCGCACCTTCCGGCACCTCCACATTCTTCTCAACGACCAGTACTCCGGCACCCGCCTGCACCGCATCGGCGGCAAAAGTATGCCCGTCGGCAACGGCTCCCGGTATACAGATAAACATGCACTCCGGCACAACCCTGCGGGAATCGTATATAATATCAGAAACCTCTCTGTCAAGCGTTCCGCGTATACATTCGTAATCGATCCGATCCAACAGTTTCTGTAATGCTGCCATGACAACCTCCTGTCTGCACTCAAATATCATAAATACAATATCACGAAAAGCTCTCTTTTTCAACTTTTCCTGCCGGATGCCCTCTATGATCCGGACTTCCCTGTTATTTTATTTTTCTTTCATTTTTCTTAATGTATTTTTATAGATTTATCACAAAGTAAACACACTTTGGACACAATTAGCATTTAAAGTATATTAACAGAATAGTTGAACAACTCACTATTCCCCCCCCCTCATAAGAAAGATACAAAAAAGTCTGGAGCTTCCAGGCTTTTTTGTCTGTATGGCGGTTCCTTCCGACTGTGATCTATCGGATCCGCTCCAATATCATCTTATTCATTAACTCTTCCGCAGTTTCCAACGGAATATCCGCGCTCACCAGTGTGGTCGCATTGGCCGCCGAAACCGCACACGCGCGTATGATCGCCTGTTCGCTGTCTTCACCCATCATATAGGACATGGCATAGGACGCCACCACACTGTCACCGCACCCAACCGTATTGACAGGCTTTATGCCCTCCGCGCGGGCAAATAATACTCCATCCTCCGAAACGCTCAAAAGCCCCCTGCTTCCCATGGAGACTACCACCTGTGCAATGCCCTGTTCCCGGAACAGCTCGGCTGATTCTATGATCTCTTCGCGCGTCGGCAAACGGCGCCCCATAAGATACTCCAGCTCCCGTTGGTTAGGCTTGATCATCTGAGGCTTCGCCCGCATACCGTACTTTAAACTCTCTCCGCTGGAATCCAGATATACCGGCACGGACGCCTTCTCTGCCCTCTCGGTCAGCTTCGCATAAATGTCCGTTTCCAGACCCTGTGCCACAGAACCGGACAGGATTACCAGGCCGCATTCTGCCAGCTGCTCATCATACTGAGCCAAAAACTCTTCCCTCTCCCCGGGCGTGATGACCGGACCCGGTTCCAGGATCTCCGTAACGTATCCGTCATCCGCCAGGATATTCATATTGCTCCTTGTTTCACCCGAAACATACACGAACCGATCGTCCGCGCCGCATTTTTCCAGTTCCTCGCCGATAAATCTCCCGCTGTAGCCGCCCAGGAATCCGGTCGCCGCCACTTCGAAGCCATACTGTCTGAGGATCTTGGTCACATTGACGCCTTTCCCGCCCGCGATCTTCATAACAGTACGCATCCTGTTTACATTCCCTGCGATCAGCCGCTGCGTCGTATAAGTTTTGTCCACAGCCGGGTTTAGCGTTACCGTCATGATCTTTTTCATATATCAGGCATCTCCTTTACAATAATCCTGCATGATCATCTTGATCTTCTCTCTTCCCTGATAGGTGTCCAGTTCCGGATAATAGATCACGCTGATGCAGATACGGCAGCTTCCTCCGTGATACAGTCTGTCTGACTCTTCCCGTCCAAAGGAACTTTCCAGGAAATCATGCCACGCCTCCATATCGCCGAAATACATCATTTCAAACTGCCTGCCGGCATCATCCATTACGACATATCTGCCCACATTGCTGTTTTTGCCAAGTATCCTGCCCCTTATAAGCCGCAGGTTCTTCTGGGCGAATACCGGCTTCGGATTCCCGTTTCCGAAAGGCTCCAGCCTTGAAAGCTGCCGTATAAAATCTGCCGTCACATAAGCCATCGGCATAGGCACATCAATATGGATCTTCTCCTCGAAGTCATCCGGCGTCAGGCCGCAGTGTTCATTCAGATAAGCCCGGAAAGCACCGATATTGCCTGTCGGCATGGATACCCCGGCCGCCATCTTATGCCCTCCGTATTTGGTATATAGCTCCTTGCATTCGCTCATCTTATCGTACATATGATAAGACTCGATGGAACGCCCCGAGCCCTTCACGCCTTCCTCCGCATCCGTCAGCACAAAAACCGGCTTGTGGTAACGCTCCCTGATGCGTCCGGCAATGATACCCGCCAGGCTTTCATGACATTCCGGCATATAGATGACCAGCACCTTGTCATCCTTAAGGCTGCTCTCCTCTATCATGCGGATCGCCTGCTGTGTCCCCTGAAGCGTCATATTTTTTCTGCTGTCATTCAATTCCTTCAGTTCCCCGGCGATGACCGCCGCTTCCGCACTGTCGTCAGTCATAAAAAGCCGCAGTGCCCTGATCGCCGTATCCAGCCTTCCCGTTGCATTCAAACAGGGGCCGAGCACAAAACCGATATGATATGCGGACAACGGTTTGTTGTGCAGGTTGTTGACCGTAAGGAGAGCCTGCATTCCCTTATTTTCCGACCCGGCGATCCGTCCGAGTCCATAGCGGACAATGATGCGGTTTTCATCCACAAGCTCCATCACATCTCCCACCGTAGCAAAAGCGGCGAATGCCAGAAGCTCGTCCAGCAGATCATCGTCTCTTTTTTCCGGCATCTTATCAAACAAGACCTGTATCAGCTTATAGGCCGTCACCGCACCGCAGATACCTTCAAAAGGATAAAGGCACCCTTCCTGCTTGGGATCGACCACCGCATCCGCCGCAGGCGGGCACTCTCTGCGCCTGCCATCCGCATCGATCTCATACGGAACCTCATGGTGATCGGTCACGACCACAGCCATACCCAGGGATTTGGCATAAGCGATCTGTTCTCCCGCCGCGATGCCGTTATCGCAAGTCAATATCGTATCTGTTCCCGCTTCGTATGCCTCGGTGATGATGTTCTCATTCAGGCCGTATCCGTCATGGATACGATGAGGGATCGCGGCGTCCGCCACAGCGCCGCATTGCTTTAATCCGGTCAGCAGGATATAGGTGGCGCAGATTCCGTCTATATCATAATCTCCTATAACCCGTATCGCCTTCTTACCGTTTATCTTGTCCACGATCAGATCGGCGGCTTTTTCTATATCCTTCAGGCGATAGGGCGAATGCATATCATCGGGCGAACCGTTCAGGAACGCATCGATCTGCTCCTCGCCCACGATATCTCTGTTTCGAATGATCCGCGCGATCACCGGATCGATGTGAAATCTCTCCGCTATCGCATAAAAATCTGCTCTTTTCGTATATACCATCCATTTTGCCATGATCTGTCATTCCTGCTGCGGCCCGTCCACTCAGGATCCTGCGCATTACTTTGAGAAAGGCGTCCTGCGATATACAGAACGCCTTTTGACAATCGATACGATATCATCTCTCTGATGTCGGCAGCACAAACCGCCGTTCATCAGCCGCCGCATTTATTTTGCGGCTTTTTTTACAAGCTTCGTGCGGAACACGTACCACATCGCACCCGTCAGGCAGACGGAAGAATACGTACCGCATACGATACCCGCGATCAGCGGAAGAGCAAATTCCCTGATGGAAGATACGCCGAATACCTCCAGCGCCGCCACCATGAAGAACGTTGTCAAAGAAGTAAAGATACTTCTGGATAACGTCTGGGAAATACTCTTGTTCACAAGTCCCTCCAGATCGTTCCTGTCTCTTCTGTCACGCAGATTCTCACGGATACGGTCAAAGATAACGATCGTCGCGTTGATCGAGTAACCCACGATCGTCAGCATACATGCGATGAAAGTATTGCCCACAGATATTCTGACAACCGCATAGAAAGCAAGCACCACAAGCACATCATGAAGCAGCGCGATCACAGAGCTTGCGCCGAAACGGATATCCTTGAACCGGAACCAGATATATAACAGCATGAGGATCGTCGATACAATGATCGCCTTGATCGCATCCGACTGCATCTCGGAGCTGATCGTCGCACTGATGGTCTCCGCCGTGATACTGTCCTTATCCACGCCGAAATTCGTAACCATCGTATCCGCAAACTCCTCACGCTCTTCCACATTCAAGGTTCTTGTCTTAATGATCACCTGATTGGAACCGGCCACCTTGGTCGTCTGCACATTGGCATCTTTCGTGATATCCTCAACAAGAGGAACGATCTGCGCATCGATCTCTTCAATGCTCATATCCTCGTTAAGCGTCATGGTCGTAGAAGTACCGCCCACAAAATCAAGGCTGTAGTTGAGCGGCATACCGGTCTGCGACTTGTTGATCCCCATTACGATAAATCCGATCACAATGACAGCCGCCGAAAGTCCGAAGAAGAAATATTTCTTGGAAAGGAAGTTAATGGTCTTATGCTCCTTCCCTACTCCGTATGCCTTCTCGCTCTGAATTCCCACCGCATACAATGCGTTCATCAGGAATTTGGTCACAAACAGCGCCGTAAACATGGATAAAAAGATACCCAGCATCAATGTGATGGAGAAGCCCTTGATCGTACCGCTTCCCATAAAGTAAAGGACTATCGCCGCGATCAGCGTCGTGATATTGCCGTCAAGAATGGCGGACAGCGCTTTGTTGAAACCGATCTTAAAGGAAGACTGCACCGTCTTGCCGGTAGCCAGCTCCTCTCTGATACGGGCAAATATAATGACGTTGGCATCCACCGCCATACCGACGGACAGGATGATACCGGCGATACCCGGAAGCGTCAGGGTCGCCTCAAACGCATATAACAGGATCACCATCAACTCCGCATACAGGCACAGCGCCAGAGATGCCGCCAGACCGGAGACATAATATACCGCTATCATAAACACAACAACGATCACGAAACCGACTGCCGCCGCGATCAGGCTTGAATGGATCGCCTCGGAACCGAGCTGGGCGCCTACCACGTTAGACCGCAGCTCTTCCAGCTCCAGCTTCAGACCGCCGATACGGATCGTAGACGCCAGCTGCTGTGCTTCCTCCACGCCGCCCTGTCCCATTGTGATGACGGCGTTACCGTCCGTGATGACGGCATTGACGGTCGGCGCGCTGACAATGGTATCGTCATAGTAGATCGCGATCGACTCACCGTTGTTGTACGCCTTCTCGGTAGCCTCTGCAAAAGCGGCCGCTCCCTCATCATTCAGCGTCAGCGTCACGACATTCTCCACATTGCCCATCTGCTGATCCTGCTGCGCCCTCGCCTGCGCATCCACCACTTCCGTACCGGTGATGATGACAGAACCGTCCGCGATCAGCTCATCGATCGTCTTATTGAGCGTATACTGCGGAATCAGATTGCCGTCGGCATCGATCCCGTAGCCCATTCCGTAATTCTCATTGCCTTCGCTGTCCGTCTGGGCTATGAAATACAGACTGCCGGGCTTACCCAATTCCTCCAATATGGCATTCGCATCGGTTACGCCCGGGATCTCGATATTGATACGGTCGGACCCCTCCTGGTATACCTGTGCTTCCGTACTGTAATTCTGTACACGCTGCTGTAACTTGTAGATCGTATCATCCATATCTTCGGAGCTGGGATCCTCATCTCCCACCACCTGGTAAGTGATACTTACACCGCCTGCAAGGTCGAGTCCCAGCTTAATGCTCGACGCCGAACCGGACTTGTCCGACCCGATGCCGAAGATCGCCGTATAACCCAGCAAAACGAGAATCAGAACATATACAATCAAACTTACAATCGCTCTGCTCTTTTTCATAATATTGTCTCCTTTTCCTCATCAGCCATAGCTGCTTTGATCATGATCGCACACTCAACACGCTTCTTTTGCAGTTCGCATCCGATATCGTATGAGCCGTTTATGCTGCCACTGAAATGATAGGCATTGGC
>CANQIJ010000044.1 GCA_947624025.1 uncultured Lachnospiraceae bacterium
AGATGGCTGGGCGGTATGCTCACCAACTTTAAGACCATCCAGTCCAGAATCGAGAGACTGAAAGCGATCGAGAACATGTCGGAGGACGGCACTTTTGACGTACTTCCCAAGAAGGAAGTAATCAAGATCAAGAAAGAGTGGGATAAGTTAGAGAGAAACCTGGGCGGAATCAAAGGCATGACCAGGATCCCTGACTGTATTTTTGTAGTCGATCCCAAGAAGGAGCATATCTGCGTGCAGGAAGCGCATGCGCTGGGGATTACGCTGATCGGTATCGGCGACACGAACTGTGATCCCGAGGAGCTTGATTATATCATTCCCGGTAATGACGACGCGATCAGAGCCGTTAAGCTGATCGTATCCAAAATGGCTGACGCCGTAATAGAAGCAAATCAGGGCGAGGAGTCATACGCCGGGGAACAGCCTGAGGCGGAAGCGGCGGAAGGCGCAGAGGATATAGAAGAGATCGCTGCCGGGGAAGAAGCGGCAGCAGAGGAAGCATAATAACAGGGTATAACAGGAGGAGATATAGATGGCTATTACAGCAGCAATGGTAAAAGAGTTAAGAGAAATGACCGGTGCGGGCATGATGGACTGTAAGAAGGCGCTGAACGAGACGGACGGCGACATGGATGCAGCGGTAGAGTATCTGAGAAAGAACGGTCAGGCTAAGGCTGAGAAGAAAGCCGGCAGGATCGCCGCAGAAGGTCTTTGCCGTGTGGCGGTCAAGGATGACAAGACCGTAGCGGTAGTTGAAGTAAATTCCGAGACAGACTTCGTTGCAAAGAACGAGGATTTCCAGGCATATGTAGAAGCGGTGGCAAAACAGGCGGTTGAGTCCGATGCCGGCAGCCTTGACGATTTTCTTGCAGAGAAATGGCATCTTGACAATTCCAAGACCGTCAAAGATGCGCTGGTTGACAAGATCGCGGTCATCGGAGAGAATCTGACGATCAGAAGATTCGAGAAGGTTGTCGCAAAGGACGGCTGTGCGGTATCCTATGTTCACGGCGGCGGCAGGATCGGCGTTATCGTTGAGGCGGCTACGGACGTGGTAAACGATGCGGTCAAGGAGGCTCTTGTCAATATCGCTATGCAGGTAGCGGCTCTGTACCCCAAGTATGTGTCCACTGACGAGGTATCCGAGGAATATAAGGCGCACGAGAAGGAGATCATCACGGAGCAGATCAAGAACGATCCCAAGATGGCGGGCAAGCCTGAGAAGGTGATCGAGGGCGCAGTTATGGGGCGTCTGAACAAGGAACTGAAAGAGGTATGTCTGTTAGAGCAGGTATATGTAAAGGCTGAGGACGGCAAACAGTCCGTTGCCAAGTATCTTGAGCAGGTAGCCAAGGAGAACGGCGCAAATGTTTCCGTTAAGAGATTCGTTCGTTTTGAGACAGGCGAAGGCCTCGAGAAGAAAGAAGAGAACTTTGCGGAGGAAGTTGCAAAGCAGATGGCAGGAAACTAAGACAGGATCCTGTATGTTCAAAAAGTGATAGGCAGATAGTCATAAAGATGCTATAATCATATCAGATGCTGATGGATTATGGCATCTTTTGCGTAATAGGAGAAAACCGTGTTTGAAGATGAATAAGATCAAAGCTATGTGCGGCGGCATTTTCTGTGCCGTCTTATTACTGTGTACGGCGGCATGCGGCGCGTCTGCGGATCCCGGAACGCAGGCGGGTGCCGAACGGGCAGAACAGTCTGCAGGAACGGACCCGGCAGCCGCAGAGCATTTGTCCATACCCGACTGGGATAATCTCGGCGAGCCTGATCCTATCCCGCTGACCTATGCGGAGCAATTTACGATGGATCGCTATGATGCAGGCTATGTCCTTATCACGGTAGCGGATCGGGACCGCTTCCTGGTAGTGCCGGAGGGAATGTCCGCGCCTGACGGTATGGACGAAGATGTCGCGGTCATACAGCAGCCGCTTACTGATATTTATCTCGTTGCATCCGCCGTTATGGATATGTTCCGTTCCATTGACGGGCTAGATGCGATCCGTCTGTCGGGAACGGACGCCGACGGCTGGTGTATGGATGAGGTTACGGCGGCGATGAAAGAGGGTGATATTCTCTATGCAGGCAAGTACAATGCGCCTGACTACGAACTGATCCTGTCTGAGGGCTGCGACCTGGCGATCGAGAATCTGATGATCGACCACAGCCCTGAGGTAAAGGAAGAACTGGCGTCGTTTGGCATTCCCGTCATGGTGGACTATTCCAGCTATGAGAGCCACCCGCTGGGGCGCGTGGAGTGGGTGAAGCTGTACGGGGTACTGCTTGGGAAAGAGGAAGAGGCGGAAGCTGCCTTCAACGGGCAGGCACGTATCCTGGAGGCGGTCGGGGAGAAGAACACCGGAGAAGATCCCGGACAGGAGGATGCGGCAACGGTGGCCTTCTTTTACATCACAAGCAACGGCGCCGTCAATGTGCGTAAGTCTTCCGATTATGTGCCTAAGATGATCGGCCTGGCGGGCGGAAAATATATTTTTGACGATCTGGGGGACGCGGACAGTCATTCCTCGACGGTCACAATGCAGCCGGAGGAATTCTACGCGGGTGCAAAGGACGCGGACTATATCATCTATAACAGCACAATAGACGGCGAACTGCAGACGGTGGATGAGCTGATACAAAAATGGGGTCTTCTCGCCGATTTTAAGGCGGTAAAGGATGGGCATGTCTATTGCACGACACAGAATCTGTATCAGGAGTCGATGGCGATCGGCGTTATGATCGGAGATATCCATAAGATGCTTGGCGGAGACGGACAGATGCAGTATTTGTACAGGCTGGAGGATTAGGCGGGAGAAAAGATAAAACCATGCGGGACAGAAACGATGTGACGGCGCCGACAGACAACGGCGCTTCGTCTTACCACAATAAAATAACACACGATATTATATGCTTCGCCGCTCTGGGCGTTCTGATTCTGGCGCTCCTTGTCTGCAATCTCTGTATCGGAAGCGTAGAGATCCCGCTTCGCGATATATTCGGCAGTCTGGGAAGCGGCGGCAGGGGAGCCGACGGAACGGTTCGAAGTATTTTGTGGCAGATCCGTATGCCGCGCGCGGCGGCGGCCTGTATCCTGGGAGGGGCGCTGGGGCTGGCCGGTTACCTTTTGCAGACCTTTTTTCACAATCCGATCGCAGGACCGTTTGTGCTGGGGATATCGTCCGGTGCAAAGCTTACGGTTGCCCTGGTGATGGTCTTTCTTCTTGGCAGCCGCGTCCGCGTCAGCTCCTGGGGAATGATCCTGGCGGCGTTTGCGGGTGCTTTTCTCGCCATGGGATTCGTGATCGTGATGGCGGGGCGCGTCGATCATATGGCAATGCTTATCGTCAGCGGCGTTATGATCGGTTATATCTGTTCGGCGGCTACGGATCTGGTAGTCACCTTTGCGCAGGATGCCGATATCGTCAATCTGCACAATTGGTCTCAGGGCAGCTTCTCGGGTATCACATGGGAAAATGTAGCCGTCATGGCGGTGGTCGTTGCGGCGGCACTGGTATCCGTCGTGTGTCTGGCGAAGCCGATCGGCGCCTATCAGACCGGAGAAGGCTATGCCGTCAGCGTGGGAGTCAATCTCAGGCTTCTGCGGGTCATGATGGTGCTCCTGTCCAGTATCCTGGCAGCGTGTATCACTGCCTTTGCCGGCCCTGTCTCCTTTGTGGGGATTGCGGTGCCGCATCTGGTCAAAAGGCTTTTTGGCACGGCGAAGCCTCTTATCATGATCCCGGCGTGTTTTCTCGGCGGCTCTGTGTTCTGCCTGTTCTGCGACCTTCTGGCGAGGACGCTGTTTGCGCCGACAGAGTTAAGCGTCAGCACGGTGACGGCGGTGTTTGGCGCGCCGGTCGTCATTGCGGTTATGTTAAAACGCAGGAAAGGGAGGTCATAGGCTATGGGATCCTGTTATTTTGAAGTCTGCGGCCTTTCTGCCGGCTATCATAAGGAGCCGGTCATCCGGGATATCTCTTTTACGGTTCGGCGCGGTGAGATCCTTGCGCTGATCGGCCCCAACGGAGCCGGTAAATCCACGCTGCTGCGGTGTATCTCGGGGCAGCTGGGGATCTGGTCGGGCAGCGTCAGCCTGGGCGGCAGGAAGCTTTCGGATATGAGCAGACAGGAGCTTTCGCGGTGTATGGCGACGGTTTTTACGGATAGGACACACGCGGAGCTTATGACCTGCGAAGAGGTAGTGGCGGGCGGCAGATACCCGTATACGGGCCGGTTCGGCATCTTGTCGGAGCAGGACCGCGCTATCGTGCGCGATTCTATGGAAAAAACGTGCATATCGGATATCAGGGACCGCGATTTTCATAAGATCAGCGACGGACAGAGGCAGCGCGTCCTGCTGGCCAGGGCACTGTGTCAGCAGCCGGACATCATTCTTCTGGACGAGCCGGTATCCTATCTGGATATACGTTATAAGCTGGAATTCCTCACTACTTTGCAGAAGCTTGTCAAGGAGAGAAGGATGACCGTGGTCATGTCGCTACACGAGCTTGACCTGGCACAGAGGATCGCCGATCGGGTATTGTGTATCAGAGAGGGTGCGGCCGCGCGCTTTGGTACGCCGCAGGAGGTGTTCCGGGACGGATATATCGGCAGACTGTTCGGAATCGAACGGGGCAGCCTTGAAGAGGGAAGCTGTGTCGCAGAGCTGGAGGCGGCAGCGGGCGCGCCGGAGGTATTTGTGCTGGCGGGGAACGGAAGCGGAAGAGACACCTACCGCAGGCTGCAGAGAGACGGGGTCCCGTTCGCGACGGGGATCCTGTATACGCATGACCTGGACTATCCCACTGCAAGAGCGCTGGCGTCAGAGGTCGTATCGCTGCCGGGTGAGAGGGCTATGTGCGGGGAACAGTTTCAGGCGGCGAAACGGCTTGTTGATCAATGTACGGAAGCAGTTGTGTGCAGAGACAGCTTCGGACCGTGGGAGGAAGAAAACAGGAAATTACTGGAATATATTTTGGAGAGCGGTAAGGTGAAAAAATAACAGGATAATTTTTCTTGCGGTTTTTTCATAAAATTTCTTTTCGTTATCCGTCAGATGTGATATAGTATAAGAGAATATGGAATAAGGAGCAGATGTAAATGCCACAGACAGATGCCGGACAGGAGATCAGTCAGGCGAGAGCCCGGCGGATCCGGCGCCTGAGGAGGCTGATCATCATCGTTCCTCTTTCCACGATACTGATTCTCACGGTGTTATGCATTTTTCTGGGGATCAGGCTGCACATGGTGAAGAGAGAGCTGCGGGAGGCAAGAACGGAGATAGAGGCCGCATCGGTTATGGACCGGACAGGAGACGTTGCGGATACGGCAGGGTCTGATGCTTTGGAGGATTCGCCATATACGGTCTCAGAGGTTGATACATCCAGAAGAGACGGGGGATCCGGGTCGGATCCGGCACAGAAGGCGGAGGGCGGACGCAAAGTCTATCTGACATTTGATGACGGACCGAGCAGCAATACGGAGCGGATCCTTGATATACTTGCCGATTACGGCGTGAAAGCGACCTTCTTCGTCGTCGGGAAAGAGGAAGAAGAATATCAGCCGTTATATAATAGGATCGTTGAGGAAGGGCATACGCTGGCCATGCATTCCTACAGTCATAAATACAGCGAGATATACCAGTCGTTAGACAGCTTTAGCGCCGATATGAGAAGGCTGCAGGAATTTCTGTATGACACGACCGGGGTGTGGTGCAGGTATTACCGGTTTCCCGGCGGCAGCAGCAATACGGTGAGCCATGTGGATATGCATGAGCTGATCGCCTATCTGGACGAGCAGGACATGTCCTATTTTGACTGGAACATCTCTTCCGGCGATGCCGCCAGCGCGTATATCAGCGCGGAGGATATCATCAGAAACTGTACTGCGAAGCTGAGCGAGTATGACGAGGCGGTCATTTTGATGCATGATGCGGCGGACAAGGATTCTACGGTGGAAGCGCTGCCGGGGCTGATCGAGAAGATCCAGGCGATGGAGGATACGGAGCTCGTTCCGATCACAGACGATACGGAACGGATTCATCATATAAGCAATGACTAAAGAATGGAGGATGTGGGAATGGGTTTTTTCTCGGATTTGAAGGAAGACTTATCACAGGCTGTTAATGAGCTGATGCCAGAGGAAATACCGGGCGATACGCCGGACGGAGTTCCGAAGGAGATGCCGGATGATATGCCGGACGGAATCCCGAAGGATATGCCGGGTGATATGACGGAGGGTGTTCCCGAGACATTAAATGACTATTTTGCGGCGGACTCTACGGATCGGAACGGTATGACGGACTGGGCGGAAGAGCCGTTGGAGGAAGCGGTGATCTCTCCCGATGATGCGGAGGGATTAACAGAAGATACATCATGGCCGGCCGAGGCGGCAGAGGAGGATGCTCCGGCAGAGACCGGGGTGCCGGAGGACATTGACGGGATACCGGAGATCGAAGGTACGGAAGACATCTTCCGGATGAACGAAGGAGAAGAGACCGTAAGCGTACAGGAGCCGGTGACGGAGCAGACAGACGCAGCGGCGGAGGAAGAGGAAACTATATCTGTATCAGGTGGAGAGGAAGAGAAGAAAATGGATGCACAGGCACAAACACAAACACAGGCGCAAGTTAATCGTGTAGCAGTTGACGAGACGGCAGTTGTGACGGAAGGTATGACAATAACAGGTGATATTATATCTGAGGGTTCCATGGAACTGATCGGTACCGTCAACGGTAATCTTGATATTCTCGGTAAACTGAATATCACGGGTACCATTCAGGGTGATTCCAAGGCGGCGGAGATCTTTGCCGAGGGAGCGCGGATCACGGGCGAGGTGAACAGCCAGGGAAGCGTCAAGATCGGACAGAGCTCCGTTGTGATCGGCAACATCGCGGCATCCAGCGCGGTGATCGCGGGTGCGGTCAAGGGCGATATCGACGTGCACGGCCCCGTTATACTGGATACAACGGCGATCGTTATGGGCAATATCAAGTCCAAGTCCGTACAGATCAATAACGGTGCGGTGATCGAGGGTCTGTGTTCTCAGTGCTATGCGGATGTGAATCCGACCTCCTTCTTTGAGGAATTCAAGAAAAAGAAATAATGCAGTCGCTATAGGAAGTCATAATACAGCCGTAATGTCAAACGGCAGGCAGAGTGGGAGAACAGGGATATGCGGCGGATATTGTTGAAGCTGAGCGGTGAGGCTCTGGCAGGCGATAAGAAGACCGGTTTTGATGAGGAAACGGTTCGTGGAGTAGCGGTACAGGTCAAGGAGCTGGTGGACGACGGGATCCAGGTGGGGATCGTGATCGGTGGCGGCAATTTCTGGCGCGGACGCTCCAGTGAGAATATTGACAGGACCAAAGCAGACCAGATCGGCATGCTTGCCACGATCATGAACTGCATCTATGTGTCGGAGATCTTTCGTTCCACGGGGATGATGACCAGTATTCTGACTCCCTTTGAATGCGGATCGTTCACAAAGCTGTTTTCCAAGGACAGGGCCAATAAATATTTTGCGAGAAATATGGTAGTGTTTTTTGCCGGGGGAACCGGGCATCCTTATTTCTCGACCGATACGGGGGTCGTGCTTAGGGCGATCGAGGTAGATGCCGACGTCATTCTCCTGGCGAAAGCCGTGGACGGTGTGTACGACGGAGATCCGCGTTCTGATCCGAACGCCAGGAAGTATGATGAGGTATCCATCAACGAGGTGATCGAGAAGAATCTGCAGGTGGTGGACATGACGGCATCGATCCTTGCAAGAGACAATAAGATGCCTATGTGGGTGTTTGGCCTTAATGAGCCGAACAGTATCGTAAACACAATGAAGGGTAAATTTAACGGCACGAAGGTGACCGTGTAGCAAAAGCTGGAGGATAACAGTATGGATGCAAGAATAAAACCTTTTGAGGACAAGATGCAGAAGGCGTATGATTTTCTTTCGACCGATCTGGGGGCGATCCGTGCGGGGCGCGCCAATCCCCATGTCCTTGATAAAATTAAGGTGGATTATTACGGTACGCCTACACCGATTCAGCAGGTAGGTAATATTACGGTTCCCGAACCGCGCATGATCCAGATCGCGCCCTGGGAGAAAAGCCTGATCAAGGAGATCGAGAGAGCGATCATGGCGTCTGACGTGGGTATTACCCCGTCCAATGACGGTTCTCTGATCCGTCTGGTATTTCCCGAGCTTACGGAGGAACGCCGTAAGGAGCTGGTGAAGGATGTGAAGAAGCGCGGCGAAGAGAGCAAGGTGGCTGTCCGCAACATAAGACGTGACGGCAATGATACCGTGAAGAAGCTGGCGAAAGAGGATGTGTCCGAAGACGAGATCAAGGAGCTGGAGAACGATCTGCAGAAGCTGACTGATAAGTACATCAAAGATATCGATAAGCTCGTAGAAGAGAAATCCAAAGAGATTCTTACCGTGTAAGCTGTATAAACAGCGCATGGTTTCATTACAGACCGGTTACAGAGGGGATTACAGAATGGATATTCTGTGTCCCTTTTCCTAATGTCGGGCGATGCGGAGGAATATATGAAAGAAGGCTTGAATATCCCGAATCATGTGGCTATCATTCTGGACGGAAACGGCAGATGGGCCAGGAGCAAGGGAATGCCCCGCAACTACGGGCATGTGCAGGGAGCAAAGACGGTGGAAGTGATCTGCGAGGAAGCATACCGCATGGGGATACAATATCTGACGGTCTATGCTTTCAGCACCGAAAACTGGAACAGACCCAGTGATGAAGTGGAGGCCCTGATGGGACTCTTACGCAATTACATGAAGACCTGTCTGAAGACGGCAGCTAAAAATAACATGTGTGTCAGAATTATCGGCGATAAGACGGGCCTGGATGACGATATCAGAAACCGCATGGAACAGCTTGAGGAAGCGACGAAGAATAACACCGGGCTGCATTTTCAGATCGCCATCAATTACGGCGGCCGGGACGAGATCGTGCGCGCCGTGCGCAGGCTGGCGTCGCGCGTGGCGGCCGGAGAGCTGGCGGAGGATGAGATCACCGAAGATACCCTGAGCGCAGCGCTGGATACGCACGGTCTGCCGGAGCCGGACCTGCTGATCCGCACCTGTAACGAACAGCGCATCTCCAATTTCCTGTTGTGGCAGCTTGCCTACACAGAGTTCTATTTTACGCCTGTGGCATGGCCGGATTTTTCCAAGGAAGAATTAGAGAAAGCGGTAGAGGCATATAATAAGAGAGACAGACGTTACGGCCTGGTGAAGGATGAATAGTGTGACAGACACTCTGATGTAAATGGAGGAGAAAGATGTTTTGGACCAGACTCGGCAGCGGCATACTGCTTGTGGCGGCCGCCATCATACTGATCACGGCGGGAGGCCCCGCGCTCGCCGCCGCATTGTGTCTTATTTCCGTGATCGCCTACCGTGAACTGGGGAAGGCGCTTGGCTTTATCACAGACGATAAGAAAAAGAGGGCGCTGGAATATACGGGAATATCGCTTACGGTGCTTTATTATATCTGGGTCTTTTGTTCCGTATCCATAAAGGCGCCGGTATCGTCGGTACCTGCGGCACAGCTTAATACGAGTGTTTCTGTCTACAGGGCGCTTGCCTTTGGCATGGTGGCGGCGTTTATTGTCTATTTGTTCGTATATGTGCTGCTTTTTCCCGCCTATCACGGACGGGAGATCACGGCGGCGTGTTTTTCTTTTCTGTATGCGCCGGTGATGCTGTCCTTTCTCTATCTGACGAGAGAGGGATTCCTGTTGGGGCGGTATTTGGTGTGGTTTATCTTTCTCTGCTCGTGGGGGAGCGATACCTGCGCTTACGCCGTGGGTGTATTGATTGGGAAACATAAGATGACGCCTAAGCTAAGCCCTAAGAAATCGATAGAGGGCGCTGTAGGCGGTGTTGCCGGGGCGGCGCTTTTGTCTGCGCTGTATGCCTGTCTGATGCAGCGGTATTTCACCGTGCCTTCGTACACCGACTCGTACAGCCTGAGTATGGGCGCGGCAGCGGCGCTTGGCGCGGCGGGCGCTCTGGTGTCTATGGTGGGCGATCTTGCGGCGTCCGCATTTAAGAGAGATTACGGCATCAAGGATTACGGAAAGCTGATTCCCGGACATGGAGGCATTATGGACCGGTTTGACAGCGTGATCGTTGTGGCGCCGTTAATTTTCATCGGCCTGTCGCTTATCATGGGATGACGTATGCCGGCTGCAGCCATGCGGCATCATCAGACGCAGACGGCTGCAGGAAAAGACGGATCAGCACCGGCACAGATGACGGCGTACCGGGAGGAAAACATAATGGGTGTTATTAAAAAGATAGCTATACTCGGTTCCACAGGTTCTATCGGAACACAGACGCTTGATATCGTCAGGAAGGAACCGGATCTGCAGGTGGCTGCTATGGCAGCGGGATCCAATGTGGAGCTGATGGAAAAACAGGTGCGGGAATTTCATCCGGCCCTTGTGTCGATGTGGACCGAGGAAGCGGCCCGCGACCTGCGGGAACGGGTGAAAGATCTGCCCGTGCGTGTGGAATACGGTATGGACGGTCTGCTGGCCGCAGCCACGTATGAGGACGCGGAAGTATTGGTGACCGCGATCGTGGGTATGATAGGGATCAGGCCGACCATTGCGGCGATAGAGTGCGGTAAGACGATCGCGCTGGCCAACAAGGAAACGTTAGTTACGGCAGGACATATCATTATGCCCCTTGCGGCACGTATGGGCGTTCCGATCCTGCCCGTGGACAGCGAGCACAGCGCCATCTTCCAATCCCTGCACGGGGAGAACAGAGAGCGTGTGGAGAGAATCTACCTGACGGCATCGGGCGGTCCTTTCAGGGGTAAAAAGAGAGAGGAACTGGCGGCCATGACGGTGGAGGATGCGTTGAAGCACCCTAACTGGTCTATGGGCAAAAAGGTTACGATAGATTCCTCTACGCTGGTCAACAAGGGACTGGAAGTCATGGAGGCCAGATGGCTGTTTGATGTGGAGCTGGACCGGATCCAGGTGGTGGTGCATCCCCAGAGTATCATCCACTCCGCAGTGGGCTATGTGGACGGCGGTGTCATGGCCCAGTTAGGCGTACCGGATATGAAGCTTCCCATCCAGTATGCGCTCTTCTATCCCGACAGGAGGCCGATGGATACGGGCAGAGTGGATTTCTTTAAGCTGGGGCAGCTCACCTTTGAGGAGCCGGATACCGATACGTTTCGGGGGCTTGCGCTTGCGTACCGTGCGGCCAGGCGCGGCGGAACGCTGCCGACCGTGTTTAACGCGGCTAATGAGAAGGCGGTCGCGCTGTTTCTGCAGAAGAAGATCACTTTCCTGCAGATACCGGAGCTGATCGAAGGCTCGATGGAGCATCACTCGGTGACGGATGATCCCACGGTGGAGCAGATCCTGGAAGCAGAAGCGGAAGCCTATGAATATATCAGAATAAAATATGGAGAGTAATGCATTGTTAAGAACGATCATCCTGTTTCTAATCATATTTGGAGTTGTTGTCATATCGCACGAGTTCGGGCATTTTCTGATCGGAAGGCGCAACGGCATCCGTGTGCTTGAATTTGCGGTAGGTATGGGGCCCACCCTGTTTTCCTTCACAAAGGGCGGCGTAAAGTATTCCCTGAAGCTGTTTCCCATCGGCGGAGCCTGTATGTTTGACGGTGAGGACGGCATGGAAACCGCAGAAAAAGCTCAGATACAGGAAGGCGACATACGGAAGCGGGCGATGACAGATGCGGGCGTACCTCTGCCGGACAAAGAGAAGACGGCAGGGGAAGAGTCATCCGGTATCGCTTTTACGGAAGCGGGCGTCTGGAAACGGATCGCTACCGTGTTTGCCGGACCGTTTTTCAATTTTATTCTGGCGTTTGCGGTAGCGCTGGTGCTGACGGCTTTTGCAGGGGCGGATCTGCCGGTCGTAGGTCAGATCGAGCAAGGCTCTGCGGCTGAGGAGGCGGGACTTATGGCCGGAGACGTCATCACGCAGATCGGTCATGAGAAGATCCATTTCTATCGGGAAGTCATGGTGATATCCGCGATCAATCAGGGCGAGACTCTGGATATCCACTATACCCGTGACGGGCAGAAGGGTGTGGCGACAGTCACGCCCCGGTACGATAAAAATGACAACCGTTATTATATTGGCATCATGGGTGCGGGAGAATATCTGGACTGCGGTCCGCTGCAGGTATTTCAATACGGCTTTTATGAGGTCGGTTATTATGCCAAGACGACCTATAAGAGCCTGTGGATGCTGCTGCGCGGAAAGGTGAGCAAGGACGAGGTTTCCGGCCCTGTCGGTATTGCGCAGTTTGTAGGTGAGAGCTACGATCAGGCGGAAAAAAATTACGGGACGTCATCGGCGATATTGACAATGCTTGAGATCGTGGTGTTATTATCCGTTAATCTGGGTATCCTTAACCTGCTTCCGCTGCCCGCGCTGGACGGCGGCCGCCTGCTTTTCATGTTCGTGGAGGTAGTGCGCGGAAAGCCTGTTCCTCCTGAGAAAGAGGGCATGATCCATTTCGCGGGACTGGTGGTATTTATGGTGCTGATGGTATTGATCATGTACAATGATATCATGAAGATCGTAAAATGATTGCACAATGAGAAAAGATACTGTATACTAAATCTGCCGGGGTTCGGTCTGAACCCCTCAGTATACGGTTTGTGCGGGATTCCCGCAATATTTCAGCCGAATGAGAGAGAGCTTTACAGGGAGCGATGTGAATCAGTGACGCTCCGGAACGGAGGATAACGTGCGTTATTTTGCAGGTGTATATTGGGAAAAGGGCAGTACGGCGTATGCCAATCAGGATTCGGTGGTACTGCTGCAGGTGCTGACGGCAAGAGGGCGTGTCCTGATGGCGGCAGTCTGTGACGGCATGGGAGGTCATGCGCGCGGCGAGCTGGCAAGCCGGTATGTGACCGGGAGGCTCCAGGAGTGGTTCTATGAGACGCTGCTTCGGGCGATCAGGAAGAAGAAGCCGGTCTGGGCGGTCAGAAGGTCGCTGGACAGGCTGACGTACCATATGCAGGAAGAGCTGTCCGGATACTGCAGCCGGAAAGAGCTTAGTCTTGGCACTACGATGACCGTGCTTGTTTTATGGGAAAAGACCTATTATCTCTGGCATTTGGGAGACACCAGGGCATATCGGCTGACCGGGATACGGCATTTGGCGGGGAACGGCACTGGGGCATACGCTCAAAGCGGCAGACACAGGACGCCGGGGATTGAGCGCCTGACCCGCGACCATGTCAGGGGGTTCAATCAGCTGACAAAATGTGTAGGAAGCTTCGGCTATGCCAGACCTGATTTCAGGACAGGCATTTTGAGAAAAGGACAGGGGATCCTGCTTTGCAGCGACGGGTTCTGGCATCATGTGGAGGAACGTGAGCTGGCGGATACCCTCGATCCGCAGCAGATCAGGGAGGAAGAACAGATCGCAAGAAGGCTGCGGGAGATCGGCAGCGCCTGCATGAGGAGAGGCGAACAGGATAACCTGTCGGCGGTATACATTAAGCTTGACCGGAGGGAGGTGCGCAGTGACGGAGCAGGATAAGATGAACACCGGGGAAAACCGGGCACAGGAGATATCTCATATCGGGAAATATGAGATCATAAGGCTGTTGGGGCAGGGCGGAGAGGGCTGTGTGTATCTTGCCTATGACAGGGACCTGAAACGGTATGCCGCGATCAAGGAGCTGGCGTCAGAGCGGGAAACGATAAAAGAGGCCGAGCTGCTGCAGCAGCTTAGCCATCCGATGCTGCCTGTCATCTATGATCTGTTTTACAGGGACGCCTGGTATCTGGTCATGGAATATGTGCGCGGAATGACGCTTGGAGCATATATTGAGCAGAACGGATACATCGGAGAGGAACGCGCCTGTGTGTGGATCGGTCAGCTGGCAGACGTCCTGGAGTACATGCACACAATAGAAACACCTGTTATTTATAGAGACCTCAAGCCGGATAATATCATGGTATGCCCGGAGGGACATCTGCGGCTGATCGATCTGGGGGCGGCGTACAGCATGGGCTTTGGTGAAGAGCGCGGGAGCGGTATGGCGCTGACGTATGGGTATGCGGCACCGGAACAGCTCAGAAGAAGCGGAGCATATGCAGATGCGAGAAGCGACATCTATGCACTCGGAAAAGTGATCTATTATATGGTCACGGGAGCGGATCCTTCCGAACCGCCCTACACCGCATTGTCAATACATGAATATCAGCCGTTATTGTCAAGAGAGCTGGAACGGCTGATCAGGAAATGCATTATGGATGATCCGCAGGACCGCTATCAGACCGCTGCCGGGATCCGAAAGGATCTGAAGAGATGCGGCAGCGGCAGATACCGTCCGCACAGACGCGGATTTATCAGAACCGTAGAGAAAAAAGTATGGCTGACGGAAAAGTCATCCAATTCAGGGAGTGTACTTTTGGACATAAAAAATGTATAATAGAACAAGAGAGCTCAAGAAGACATAACAGGAAACGGACGCAGGGCGCGTGTGCGGTCATGCGGACGGGATCGACAGGAGTAAACAGCATATGCACCGTGAACATACGAAAATAGTACCTATCGGGAACCGGGTCATCGGAGGCGGCAATCCGATCCTGATCCAGTCTATGACGAATACGAGAACAGAGGATGCGGAGGCGACGATACAACAGATCCTCCGCTTGGAAAAAGCGGGCTGCGAGATCATCCGCTGTACCGTGCCGACTGCGGAAGCGGCTCTCGACGATACCCTCAGCCGTCACGCCGTGATATTTTTCTACAAGCTCCCGCTCCA
>CANQIJ010000045.1 GCA_947624025.1 uncultured Lachnospiraceae bacterium
TCTACAATAATACTCATCACACAGTCTCCTTTACGTGTTTTTCTTAGCAGTTAACATCATAAAGTAAAACTGTGTGATTGGGAAGAGGACTCGGCCTCTTCTCTTTATTTTTGCCAACTATAATTTTACACTAATGCATCAAAAAGGACTGATGAAAAGCAGCACTTTTTTCCGAATATATTGCGAACAGCTGCAAAAATAAGTACTATTTATCATCGGATTTTTGTTCTTCTTTTTTTATGAAATCGAAAGGATGTCCAACTCTGGACGACATATTTCCATATTCTTTAAGCAAATCAATAGTATTTAACTCGTTTAAACGAGCTATTCTTTGAACGGGGAAACTCAAAGAAGAACCGTTAAATTCAAAATTTTTAATAGCGCTATCACAATTTAAAAGATATGAAAATGCACCTTTGATTTCTTCGGTATTTTTTTCGCTCTTGCAGCCACTCAGGAAAGCATCAATTATTTGTTTGTTTTTTAACACTTCGGAAAACAAAGTTAATATGGCTTTGTAGCGATTTAAATAATTAATTGTATAACGAGTATCTAGTATACGATCTTCTTCAAAACAAGAAATATCTATGCAGGATTTTCCGTCATCATTAGTCACACATAAATCTAGTATTTCAAAAGGCATTACACTATTATTTCGAAATATGACTGCGGGATATTTAAAGCTATTATCTCTATCGCAGAAACAAGAAAGATTATATTTATAGCAAGTATTTGGAGCCTCTACGATATTTAGTAGTATTGCATTTTCTAGTTTTCTTTTTCCGTCTTTCCTTAAGAATGTGTCACACGACTGAGTTGCCAAGATATAGTATTTATCTCCAATTATAAAAATATCTCCAGTAGATATTTCACTATGCCTTTGGTTTACATAAACATCATATAACTCTTTCTTTCGTACTTCTAACAAATTGCTTTGTATGTCTGCTGAGTTAGGAGTCACTTGAGGAATACTTTCACATAAAGTTTGATAATGATTTATATTTCGAGATATATCTAACATATTCGTTGCTAAAAGGTGACCATATTCATCCTCGTGAAATATTTGAACCAGTCTGTTAAAAAAATCAAAATATGATTCTCCGTTTGCCTGGACTTTTTCGGCAAATACATAGTTCAAAGTTTTTTGGTCAATTTTAAGCAACTTTTCTATTGTTTTATCACAGCTAATATGTAAACACTTTGTGAAAACTTCCATAAGTTTGTAGCATTGCTTTCTCTTGAATCCATATGCTAAGCTTTTGGCAATACGATCAAACTTTTGGTTCATTACAAGATTCTTGTTTATATAGTATATGAATGAGGTTTTTTCTGTACCATTCTCCAAAAGCATTTTGTCAAATTCGCTCTCGATATCTTCTTCCTCATCTGAAGAGCCATCAATTGTTGTTAACATGAAAATAAAGTTATCAGATGTCGTAGCTTGTTGGATTTTGTTTTTTGCTAACTCTATGCCTGCGGTAACAGATTCTTGGGCATTTGAAAAACTTTTATCAATTAGCCACAATATTGCTCCATTTTCCATTCCCTGCGATTTGGTATCGAAAACTTCTGCTTCATGAGTGCTAGGTATAGTAACATATTTTTCAATAATACCATCTGCTTGTAGCTTAGTTAAAAAACTCATAATGCTTTGTTGCTCCTCAGAAACACTATTTCTGTTTGGGTGCAAGAATTTTAAGCATTCAACAACTTCCTCAATTTTTATGCTGTCGATTAACGATTGAATTAATGCGCTAGCATTGGCATCGGTCGTAATTTTTAACATTTCTTGTATGTCAATGACCTGTTCTTCTTTACCATGCTTTTTAAAGAAGGATGCAACTTTATCAAACGAGAGTATTGAATCAATAAGAAGCTCGTTGCGTAATTGTTCTTCTTCAGGCTCGGCAAAACAATCGTCAACACTAATAATATATTTAATATTTTCAGTTTTAAATAATGTGCTTAGCATTTTTTCATCCTCTTTATAGTTAAGACAAAGTTGAAGATAGATCTATTTCAAATTTAAATAAATTGCCGTACGAATTTTTTTCACTCAATAAACGAATTCGTGCAGAATGGTATTTGAGATTATTTGCAACGATATAGAGACCTAATCCTCTTCCTTTTTTCTTTTTTGTTTCGAACGGATCGAAAAGCCGAGTTTCTATATCCTTGCTTATGCCTATTCCATTATCCGATACTACTACTATACCCTTTTCGAAACTTTGCACAGTAAAAACTTTATCCGATATGAGTTTATTTTCTTTTGAGAAGTCCAACCAGTATTCTGAATTATTAAACAAATTATCAAATACTTGATTTAGCATTCCACGATTAACACAGATATTAAAGTCTTCTTTAACTTGAATTTCGTAGTTAATTTCACTAATACTACAACGTTCAGAATAAAAAGATTTGTGCTCTGTTATAAATTGTTCAAATGAAAAGGTTTGCTTTTCAGAACGTACAAATTTTAATCCTGGATTGAAATAAGACATTTGTTTCCTCAAAGTATCCAAAGCATAGTTGACATAGTTAATATGCCTTAACAATTCATCTACAGTAGCTGAATTCGCCTTGGATATAAAAGCATTATTCTTTGTACGAATACTTCTTATAGAAGCATCAAATTCGTGGGAAAACATCTCAACCGATATTCCTAAACCAGCAAGCTCAAATAGGTTCTGTAGCCTTTCATTTACTTTCTCAAAATCGTAAGAAATAGTTTCGATTTGCTGAGCCAAATAATTATGAGCACTTAATAGTTGATCATAATTTTTAGATAAAATCTCAATATTATTATAAACGTCATCAAATTTGAAAACGGTATCTTCAGGTATCAATGGTATTGATTGAAAGTCCTTCTTAACTTCTTCACATTGGTTTAGAGCAATGTTCATCAATTTAGCGGTTGAGTTGGTTTGGTCGTAAGTTTGTTCCAATCTATCTTTTACTTTTTCAATTACTGGTTCAAAAGATAGCGAAGAATCATCAACATTTGCGGTAGTGTTAATCGCCTGTTTTAGATATTCCCTCATTTCATCGTTTAGTTTTTTTCTATTTTTATTAATTCTACGTATAGAATCATTTAATATCTGCTTAAACGCAGTATAAAAACTATCTTCAACAAAGCCTTCTCTATTGGTAGTTTCTTTCAATGAAGAATTATTATCTCCAGTAAGATATACACAGCCAATAACGCTATCATTTCTAAAATCAAAAAATGAGCCTTTTGTTTTTGAAGACGATGACAAACCTAGCCAGTCGCCGCCATCGCCATCGCCAAATCCTTGCACAACAAAACCGTCACGTACAACTTTAATGCCATGAAATCGTTCTATAAATTCTTTATATTCGGTTTGATCTATCAAATCAGAATAACTAATGTTCTGATAAAAATTATCAAGAAATCGTTTATCTAATGTATATTCGTATATTTCACATTCGAATGCACCTGGGTCTGAACTCTTATTATCTTCTTTCGAATAAACAATATCTTCAAACAAACAGAAATCAATAGATGTGAAAACATCTTTATTATTAGGATGAAACGCAAAGACTGACAAGTTGGATTTATGACTCTCCCAAAAGTCAAATAGAGCCGAACCACTGACAAAAAATCTGTTTTTTAAAATTCTATCCATCATTTCTCTATTATAGAAAAACGATGATGTGTAAAAAGATTTTAAAATACTCTTTCCATTCTTATATGAAATAACATGTTTAGCTCTTGCGCGAGACAACAAATCTTCAAAAATTGTGTCGATAGGCTCTATTGATTGATTATTAACACTTGCATAAACCTTGAATATGTTTTCTTTGCTTTTAAATGGGGAAACGATTTTATTTATACTATTGCTCAAAACATTTATCTGTTCTTCATTCTCCCAAAGTTCGGTATTGATTAAATCTTTAATTGTTATTTTGGTATATGATCTGTTATCATCGATATGATGTTCGTTGATTGTTACAGGAATTTGGTCTATAGTTGTATTTTTGAGAAAATCACCCCAAGGAATAATGACTGTATATTCAGTACTTGAAGATTTAGATTTAGTAGTCATTTGCATATAGCGCCCTAATTTTTGCACAGACAATCTTCCTAATCCCTTGTCACCAAGAGGATAACGATGAAAAATAGGTGTTGTTTTTTTCTCTTTCTTCATTTTCTTTTTAGGTGAATTTGAAAGAGTGAGCCATCCATTCACAATGGTTTGCAAATCCATACCACAACCGTTATCAGAAAGTTCAATTTTACCCAGACACACATGATTGTTAATAGTTTCGGTATATTTAGTATCAATTGTTAACACGCAAAATTTAGCATCTGCATCATAGGCATTTTTAATTAGTTCTGACAATGCAGTAACTTCGTCAGCTATAAGGGATTCTCCTAATTTGTATATTAATGAAGCATGAACACGAAAAACTACGCTTTTTTCATCAAATTCGTTTAAATCGGATTCATAAAAATCGGAATTATTATCAAACAAAGAAAGTTGTTTATTCATTTGCTTGTGCCTCCTTCGCAAACACTAATATATGTTCTCTTGTCATTGTTGTCTGTGACTCTTTATTTTCGCCTGTATATGCACTAACTTCTGGCATTCTTTTATTCAGAATCTTTCTTGTGAAACCAGTTACTAAAGACAATTGATAATTCGAGCATAACTCAATCATAATATTATTCATAAGAATCTCTTGCTTTGCTATTTGTCGATTGCCTAATGTCCATACAGAAACGGCATTAGGCTTCATTTTTTTTGAAATTGCTGACAAAAACAAGTCATAGTCACTATAAAAAGCCACAAGTTTATTTACCTGTTTTGCTGCAAGTGATTGAATTTTTTCGCTTTGAAGCTTTAGAGTTTGAGACTTTAGCAAAACGCTTTTTCGTTTTTTTGTCATCGACTGATTAGTGGATTTACCTCCTAATGATACATTATCAATTCCATAGAGGGTAGATAATAGTTTATCATCAAAAGCCTCATCTATATCAGCACAAACAATCCATCTTAATGGCATAACCGAATATTGACCATAAGAAACAGTAGTATGATTGTCTCCATATGGTGGAGATGTCAAAATCAAATCAAACTTTTGCTTAGTATGATTGAGATATTTAATAGAATCTCCTAAAATGATTTTTATTTTTCCTCTATACAAACTACCATCTTTATTAAGCTTTCCAGTTGCTCTTAATGTGTTATAAAAAGAAAGGTATTTATCAACATTAAAATCTAATGTTTTAGAAAAAAGTTCCAGTGCTTGTTTGTCATAACTATCAATATCGGATTGTTCTTTTATATGTAATTTGTATGTACAGTCTCTGGAGTTTGATACTATTCTAACTACTTCACAAAAAGTTGCCCAAAAGAAACGTCTTATATTTATATCGTTATCTTTTATGATTGCATTACGAAGAATTGAAAGATCAGATATGGCTTGTGCAGTGAACCATTTTTCAATTCCTTCAAATGAATGTTTCAGAATTTTTGTTTCTTTTAATTTTGTAATTTCATTTTTTATGGTAATAGTATGTTGTTTTAAAGATTCGGGATTTATGATAGTAGTTTTAGTCTTACAAAGTAAAATCGCCAGTGGATTTACATCTATTCCAACTATGTCAAGCCCTTGTAGCATACCTTCAACTAAAATTGTGCCTGAACCTGCAAATGGATCCAATAGTATTGGATGCTCATTTTCTAATTGTGAAAGGCATACTTCTAATATTTCCCGTTGCATTTTAGGAACCATCATAGCGGGATAAGTGCAAAATCCATGAACATAATCACGCTCACTTTTTCTATTGCCCCTATAATCCCAATGATCTTTAGATTCTAGGGTAAGTTGATTAAATTTTGATTTTAAATTTTCGATACTCATTTTATCACCGTTATATATTTAAAAATATTCTGAATTTTCATTGCTATTTTGGAATTTCGCTTTCAGCTTCTTTTTATTTACTGTTCCATATCTATGGCAAATATATCATACTAACACTTCTCATTTGCCGTCAACTCTACGGATATATTGTTTCTCTTTCAGAGAGTTTATAATGCGCTTTATGCTTCTAACAGATTTTCCTATTTGTTCTGCAATTTCGATCTGCTTAACAGACGGATTCTTTTTTATTAAATCTAACACGGCATTTCTTCTAAAGTGCAGTCCAAAGTGTCAATTTGGCGCTTCGGCGTTTCGTTTTTGGCACTTTGGGATACGGTTTCATCCACAAAATTGACGTACATATAGCGATTTTTTAATTCGTAATTTGTACCGAGCAGAAGATTTGAGAAAAACAATTCCAAAAATTTTGTGGTGGAATGGATTCCTTTTTGCAAATCGTTATAGTTTGCGCGAACCAGTGCGTTGCGGAAATGCCAAGAGTTTTCACGAAACGCATCGTTATTAACTCGGAACCCAAAGGTTTTCATATACTTAATCATAAACACGGCGGTGGCCCTTGAGTTACCCTCGCCAAAGGGACGAATCTGCAAAATATCCGATGCGAATTTTGCAAGGTGCTTTACCGATGTTTCCACCAACAGTCCCTCATAAGAAAACTGTTTTCGGTGGCAAAAACATAATCCAAGGTGTCCTTTATGCTGTTGAAATCGGCGCAGATAACCGTTTCGCCGTTCAGTATCCATTTTGGGGGAAATGTTAATCCTGACGGATTTTTCCAGCGTGGTCAAAGACGCTCTCGAACAATCTGCGGTGAATGGTAATCCACTCGGCAGGAGAAAATTGAAATGCTTTTTCGCCAAAAGCTTCGTTATTCTTGCAGATACAATATTAGCTTCTTTGGTGCTGTCCTCAAGTCCAGTGCAGGTAGTTCTCTGCTCGTAATAGCTGTAAATACGCTTCTGAGCTTCATCGATGGTTATTTTACCCTCGATGTATTCCTTTGCAGTATCCAGCAAAAAAATCCGAGGTTTTTAGTCCGTCAACCGCCTGCAAGCCGATGGCCGTTTGCCATGCTTCGCTTTTTTCAGTTCTTTTCGGTTCGCACTGCCTGATATATTCTTCAAGTTCAAATTGCCAATTCTTATCCAGCATATTGGCACTTCGTTTCGTTATCATAATTCTTCCGTCTTAAAGGTCATATAACCCTCATAGTAGTAGCTTTGATCAATATCTTTCATATAGACCTCACGGCTGTTTATTTCGTCTGTAAGCGCACCTTTCAGCAACACTTTGATTTTCACATCTTTAATCGGGCAGCGTTCCACTGCGAGCAGATAATCTTCTTTATCAATCCTGCTCCAATCGACAACCTTGCCAATTTCATATTTCAAAATATGGTCAAGCCAAATGCGGACACTGCGTCCGTTACCTTTCCGGAAAGGATGGGCAATGTTCATCTAAACGTACTTTTCTACAATCTTGTCAAAGTTTGACTGCGGCATTTTATCAATGTTATTAAGCGCCGCCTGCAAGTACATTAAGAGGCAAGAATGACTTTAAGTGTAGAGAATTTGCCTACTTCCATGTGCCGAGTATTCTTTTATCAAAAAGCAGAAGCGCCTTTTTCTTGCTGATACGTTCTTCCTCACGGCGAGATCAGAAAAATTTGTAATTCCCAATTTATTGTCGGGCGCCATATCACACCTCCGAAATCAATTACTTTTCTGATTATGGATTTCTTTCAAATCCTCAATAGCAAGAACGAGATCCATCGTGTATAACATCATATAATTTCGTTTCATTGTTTGGGCGGGAGCTTGTTTATAAATCTTTGCGCTGTCATCACCGTTGTAATAGTGCCAATAACGGTAGATATAGTCTATCCAGTACAGCACTTCAGCAGAAAACACCTCTCCGTTTCTTGTAAGCGATTCATCTGCAGCAAAAGCAACTTCCTCAAGCAGATATTCTTCTCCTGCCCACTGCATACGGTTATATGTCGAATCAAGCTCCTTTGCGGTATCGGACGTCATAAACGTCTTGATAAAATCGGCACTGTTAAATTTCTTCTCGGCAGATAATTCAAATAATCTACCCTAAATATCACAAAGCTTTAACTGAAGCTCGTTCATTGCTTTCCTCCACTCTTAGTCTCGTCGAGTATTTCATCAAAAAACATACCCTCACAACGATAATTCCTGCAAATATCATTGGCAAGGGAAATCCCTCTCATCCGGTTTTCTTCGGCTACTTCTTTCATAAACAGTCTTTCAAGGTAAGAAAGCTCAATCTCTGTTTCAATATGAACAGCATCACAGCCTTTTATGAAACAGTCACATACTGCTTACCGAGCTGAAGGGCAGAAAGACTATTGATAAGTGCCATATCGGTCACATTGCCGACAAAAAAGTTATCGATAACGAAAAACATGCGGTCGTTCGCAATGCTTCCGATAATCAGATCCTTGTTTAATGTCATATCACAATACTTGTTGTAAAAAGGCGCACCACTTATTTTTTCCATTTTTCCTCTGTGGTATGCGACAAGCATTGCCCAGTCAATATCAGCGGGAACTTCAATCTGAGCGAGGTCATCCACGCTTACTGAAACAATGTAGAACTTAGACTTATCACAGTCACAGATCAAAGCAAGTGCCTGACTGGGAGCGGTCCCCATATAGAACCCTTTGCCAAAGTCACATTGCTTTCGGCTCTTGGGCTCAATAGGGCCCTCAATGCCCGATTTTGAACCGTGATAAAGAAGCACTCGGCCTGCATCCAACTGAATGGCTTCCGATTCCTCTGCAATCCTTTTCAAAGTCATATCATAAACAGGAACGTGCTTTTCCTTACATAAATCAAACATCTTTGATTGTGCCAATTTGTTAGGCACAGCACGACCATTCTCCCAACGATTCACAGTTTGGAAGGTAACATTAAGTTGTTCGGCGAACTCGGTTTGACTCATATTCAAATATGCTCTTATCTGTTTTATAAGATTCCGCATAATGCCGCCTCTAAATATAACATTGTTTCTATCCAATATCATATCTAATGTTATACCCTGTGTCAATGAATTTTGCTCAGCAATTGATGCATTAATTCAGAAAAAATTTATTTTTACAATGATGGAACTAAATATACAAATATTGTATTAATTTCAGATTATAATAAGATTCCTGATGAATATTTATAGCCGCAAACGATTCTTGTAAAACACTTACGCTTGGAAGACTTGATAATAAAAGGGCACGATGTTATGATAGCTGTCTATATTTTGACATTACATACCTCATTATGACAACATTAGGCATCGAACTATACGAAGGCTGTACCCCCAAACTTTATTTTTAATACCCCACGTTATCCAGACGCTTGATAAAGCTATGCATTTATCAGAATAATATTTTGTACCCAAATCGTACCCACCGCCAATTTTAAAATCCCCACAAGTCTTGAAAAATAAAGGATTCGGGGATCCCCCCCCCACTCAAACTCGGCGTGTTCTTCGCTGTTATTAACTATATTTGTTTAAGTTTTATGCAAATACACGCCGCTTTTACTTCAATTACCTCATTTATTCTGGCTTGCTAATTTTCTGTTGCCAAAATGTTGCCATACTATATGTACTACCTCTGATGTGTTTGAACAATGGATATTAAATTAACTTCTTTATCACTTAATTTTTTTCTTGCATCTTTATTTTGTGGCTCAAAAACCACCAGACATTCACTTACATCAAACCCATATTCTCGTAAATGCTCAATTACACTCAAAACCATTCTTCCACCTGTAGTACTGTCATCTACAATTAACGCTTTAGAACCTTTAGGTGGTATTATTGCACAATCAAACCATTTCCTCATGTCCTCTTCTTCTGAATCAAATCGTGCATTCTCTTCATGTAAAACGAAAGGCTTATTCACTAATTTCGCAAATTCATATCCGAGTATTGGACTACCCCCTTTAGGAGTTACTACAAAATCTATCGTTGGATCTTTTATTTTCTGTGTATTTTCAACCATATCTGCCCAATAAGAGGTTAATATTCTTGCATAAGCTTGCGCACATTCTCCATTACAAGAATGACCTATTAAATCTATATAATAATTTAATTCTGTCTTTCTTATTTTTCCAACTGACACCTTTTTGTCAATGATAAGTTCTTCCAATTTCCTTTCTACATCATTTTCAAGGCTCTCTTTATTATAATCCCTCGGTATACCCACGATTGCATTTTTTCGTTTATACATATTTATGTTGATTCCAAATTCTTTTAGTACCTCTAATGTATCTTGCGATTTATTTATTCTAAATTTTTTTCTAAGCCATTCTGGTAAAAAGCCACACATATCACATATTTGGATCAAAGTTGAAATACTTAATAAAATCAAAATAATCGGTTCCATTTTCTCTATTTCCTTCTTAAGTTCAAACAATCAATGCTATGTAAATATACCCCTATATTGTTTTCTATTTGAGTAATAAAGTTTTCCATATCTTTTTCTGAATGTTCATACAATCTCTTTTCACCCACTAAAGCATATTGGGATGTCGGGTTTATGCTAAGCACATTTCCTACAACAATAGGTATATTATATTCGCGAATCAATTCATTATATCGTACAACATCTTGAATAGTTATTCCTTTAAGATACGGTTTTATATATAACACACTGTGAATACTATACTTTCTGCATAAATCAAAGTTTTCTATTCTGTCATGCGGTGAATCTGTTCCTAACTCAAGTATATGAGAATTTGTTATAGTAGGTAGACTAACATATATCCATAGATATTTTTTTACATACTCATATTTAATAAATTTCTTAAAAAAAGAGTCGGTTATCTTTCTTTTGGTTGCTAATTGCACAAAATTTTTTTTCCCCACAAAATACTTTATCAAAGCAATAGTATCTGTAATATTATCCTGATCCATGCATTCTGAGTAACATCCTATAGATATTATGCTTCCTCTTGGTCCAGGTACATAATACCCTGAATTATTTACTAATTCAATTGCTTTAGATGCACTAATTTTTCTTTCTCCATGTACAATATTTAATAAAGGCAAATAACAATATTTACACTCTGCATTACACCCTAAATCTGTATTAATAAAAATTCTATTTGTATCGCCATACACAAAATTATTAACTAACATAATACCATCTACCTATTTTTCTCAATGCATCAAGCAATTATGAAAATTATTTCATACCTAATATGATAAAAAAGTTCTAAAACTCCATATATAAATCCAGCAACAAAATAATTCTATAATATCTTAAAAACTTATGGATTATATGCTATAATAACATATACTACATACTCTATGTACTATTCAAACTCAATCGTCGCCGGCGGTTTACTCGTACAGTCATACAGCACCCTGTTCACGCCCTTAACTTCGTTCACGATCCGGTTTGCTACTTTTGAGAGCACATCCCACGGAATCTGGGCACAGTCCGCAGTCATAAAATCGCTGGTGCACACGGCGCGCAGCGCTACCGCATAGTCGTATGTACGCTCATCTCCCATAACACCTACCGAACGCATATTGGTAAGCGCCGCAAAATATTGACCGAGCCCTTTATCTACGCCGGCATTAGCAATTTCTTCTCTGTAAATGTAGTCGGCGTCCTGTACGATCCTCACTTTTTCCGCCGTAACCTCACCGATAATGCGGATGCCAAGCCCGGGACCCGGGAACGGCTGGCGGAAAACAAGGTATTCAGGAATGCCAAGCTCCAGACCCGCCTTACGCACCTCATCTTTAAAAAGCATACGGAGCGGTTCGATGATCTCCTTGAAATCTACATGATCCGGCAGGCCTCCCACGTTATGATGCGACTTGATAACCGCGCTTTTCCCAAGTCCCGACTCAATTACATCAGGATAGATCGTGCCTTGTACCAAGAAATCCACCGCACCGATTTTTTTTGCTTCTTCTTCAAATACGCGAATAAATTCTTCGCCAATGATCTTCCGCTTCTGCTCCGGTTCCGTAACGCCCGCTAGCTTCTGATAAAAACGCTCCTGTGCGTTGACGCGGATAAAATTCAGATCATAAGGTCCGTCCGGGCCAAATACGGCTTCCACCTCATCGCCCTCATTTTTACGGAGAAGGCCGTGATCCACAAAAACGCAAGTAAGCTGCCTGCCAACTGCTTTGGCAAGGAGTACGGCTGCCACAGAAGAATCTACGCCGCCAGAAAGCGCGCACAGAACTTTCCCTTTTCCGACTTTATCCCGGATCGCCTGAATCGTTGTCTCTACAAAGGAATCCATTTTCCAGTCGCCCGCACACCCGCAAATATTAATCACAAAATTTCGCAGCATTGTCATACCTTCTACGGTATGCATCACTTCCGGGTGAAACTGCACGGCATACAGCCCGCGCTCACGACATTCCATTGCTGCCACAGGACAAGCCTGTGTATGCGCTGTCACCGTAAAATCAGCCGGCGCTTTTTCAATATAATCGGTATGGCTCATCCAGCAAATTGTTTTATCCGACACGCCCGCAAAAAGCGACGCATGATCGTCTATCTCAACCTCTGTCTTACCGTATTCGCTGACCGGTGCGGTGGTTACTTTTCCGCCCAGCAGGTGCGCCATCAACTGGGAGCCATAACATATCCCAAGAATCGGTATTCCCAGATCAAATATTTCCTTTTCGCACACAACAGCTCCCTCGCCGTACACACTATTGGGTCCTCCCGTAAAAATGATTCCCTTCGGATTCATTTCCCTGATTCGGGACAGCCCGATATTATACGGATGCACCTCACAATATACGTTGCATTCCCTAACTCTCCTCGCGATCAGCTGATTATACTGTCCGCCAAAATCCAACACAATAACCGTTTCTCTCGCCATGTATTTTCCCATCCTTAGCTAAGTGTATTAATGTTGATTGTCCAAAACTATCAAATAAATCCCTCGTTCAATTGTTATTATAAGATAGTCCCAAAACGCTTGTCAAAATATATTTGGTCGTAAAAGTTTATTAAAGATCCTCATAGAAGCTATCAACGCGATCTATGACCTTTTAAACAAACTAAAAGAGGCAATCCCTGCGAACTGCCTCTTTGTATATTTTGTCCCGCCTAAAGGGCACCGCTGACTGCAAGTGCCACATTTACCCGTATACATGAATGTGTCGCTTTTGCACTCATTACATTAACCATGCTGCGTTTTTAGCCGCACTACATGTTATGCTGATGCAAATATTTTTCTCTTGTAGCAAGACCGCCACGGATATGTCGTTCCGATTTATTGACATCCAGAACTTTTCTTGCCTCCGCCGCTAATGACGGATTTATTTGAGAAAGGCGGTCTGTTACGTCTTTATGTACCGTACTCTTACTAATTCCAAACTCCTTCGCCGTCTGCCGGACCGTGGCATTATTCTCAACGATATAATTGGCAATCTGAATTGCACGCTCTTCAATATAATCTTTCAAAGGAAACCCCTCAGAACACTTTTTTACATTGTATGAACTGTTCTGAAAGCTTATGCCTTTTTATATAACTAGATATGTAATTTTTCTGTGCCTGCGCCGTCCGGATTCTTTCCCGCTTTCCGAAAAACAGACGGCCTGCGTTCTACTTCTTTCTCTCCTGTTTTTTCCCGTCTGCCGTCTAGCGTTTTCTCTCTTCCGCTTCATAATGCGGTACAGCCTTCAGGTAACTGATATATCTGATCAGATCTTTCCTGTTATCACGTTTTAATCTCTGAATGTCATACAGGACATCATGAAGTGTGATATGATCCAGATACGGCCTCTTAAGATTCGTGTTCCCCAGATAGTCCGTTTCCACATTCAGCAAGTAGTCCGTGCTGACTTTATAGTACTTTGCCAGTTTCACGACCACACATACCGGTATATCCCGGTGCCCTCTCTCATAGTTTGAGTATGTCTGCTGTGAAACATTCAGATACCGGGCGACTTCTTTTTGTTTCAAGTCATGATCCTCCCGCAGATCCCTAAGCAGCTCGCGCAATTCTTTCATACAGCTTATCCTCTTGTGAATTTTGTTGTTTTTTTTATTATTTCACAACGATAAGCTGTATTTTAAAAATTACTCGTATAGGGATATTTTAACTATATAAACAACAAGCTGTTGTATATATAACCCTAAAATGTATGTTGGAACGTTTACTTTATCCTGTTTGCCTTCTTTCATAATGCTATGGTACTGATTTTTCGTTAATTCTCCTGATTTTATTATGAATGTAGTTTTATTGGCAAAAGCAACGTGTTGCAATTACCGATATACATTTTTGTGTTCTATAGTTTCAAGCCCCAATTATAGCAATAGCTTTTCCAATGTTTCTTTTAACATCGGAATATCCTCCACCAAGGTATTCCACACAATCTCCAGATCAACATTTTCATAATCATGTGCATGCAGATTTCTCATCCCTCGGATCGCACGCCACGGAATATCTTTATTGGCTTCTTTGATTTCATCCGATAATCTATTAGCCAGTTCTCCAATCTGAATAATGCACATATTGCAGGCATATTGAAAAGAAATATCCTTTTTATACTGTTCAAAATCTTTATCAAACCGAACCATAAGAGTATTAATATCATTGCAGTA
>CANQIJ010000046.1 GCA_947624025.1 uncultured Lachnospiraceae bacterium
GCCATGCCGGACGGTACGGGGCTCAAGAGATTTCGCAACATGTACCCGGAGCGATTTTTCGATGTGGGGATCGCGGAGGAGCATGCGGTGACTTTTGCCGCGGGATTGGCCGCCGGAGGTCTGAAACCGATCGTGGCGATCTACTCATCGTTCTTACAGAGGGCGTATGACCAGATCCTGCATGATGTATGTCTTCAAAATCTTCCCGTAGTCTTTGCGATCGACCGCGCCGGACTTGTGGGAAGCGACGGTGAGACGCATCAGGGCATCTTCGATCTGTCCTATCTGTCATCGATACCGAATATGCACATTATGGCGCCTAAGAATAAGTGGGAGCTTTCGGATATGATGAAGTTCGCCGTGGCGTACGGCGGTCCGATCGCTCTCAGATATCCCAGGGGAGAAGCGTTTGACGGGCTGAAAGACAACAGAGCCCCTATCGAATACGGAAAGAGTGAGGCGATCTTCGAGGAAGAAGACATCATTCTGTTTGCGGTCGGCAGCATGGTCAAGGTGGGGCTTACTGTGCGTGATCGGCTGAAGGCTCTGGGGCATTCGTGTTCCTTGACAAATGCAAGGTTTGTAAAGCCGATCGACGAACAGGCTGTCAGAGAAGCGGTTGTAAAGCACAGGCTGATCGTGACAATGGAAGAGAATGTGCAAAGCGGCGGTTACGGGGAGAAGGTCAGAGCTTACGTGGACAGTATAGGTGCGCCGGTCCAAGTGCTGACCATAGCCATTCCCGATGAATATGTGGAGCACGGCAATGTGGAAGTGCTGAAGCGAGAGATCGGCATCGATGCGGATTCTATTGTAGATAAGATCAGGGCGTGTTATGGGAATAAGTAAGGCAGAAGGAGCATCTGAGTGAAAGAAAGGCTGGATGTCATTCTGGTCAGGCAGGGTCTCGCACCTTCCAGGGAAAAGGCGAAAGCCATTATTATGGCGGGCAATGTCTTTGTGGACGGACAACGCGAGGATAAAGCCGGGACTGTTTTTGACGAGAGTAAGATTCATATTGAGATAAAAGGAAACACTCTGAAATATGTGAGCCGGGGAGGCTTGAAGCTGGAGAAGGCCATGGCGGAGTTTGCGATCACGCTTGACGGTGCGGTATGCATGGATATCGGCGCTTCCACAGGCGGTTTTACGGACTGTATGCTGCAAAACGGCGCAGACAGGGTCTATGCTGTCGACGTTGGATTCGGGCAGCTGGCATGGAAGCTCAGAAACGATCAGCGCGTCGTTTGTATGGAAAAAACAAATTTCCGCTATGTGACGCAGGAGGACATCCGGGAACCGATCGACTTTGCCTCCGTTGACGTCTCCTTTATCTCCCTGACCAAGATACTGATCCCGGCAAGAGATCTGCTGCGCAGTCAGGGGCGTCTGGTATGCCTTATCAAGCCTCAGTTCGAGGCGGGCCGGGACAAGGTTGGAAAGAAGGGGGTAGTCAGGGACCCGGGGATCCATGAGGAGGTAGTGCATAAGGTCATCGACTATGCCGGGCTGATCGGTTATGAGGTGCTGGGTCTCACCTATTCCCCCATTAAGGGCCCGGAGGGCAATATAGAATATCTGTTATTTATGGAGAAGAGAGGGGATCTTCCGAAGGAGACGGAGGAGCTTGCGGAGGCGGAGGCAGAGAGTATGCTGCACGGGCTGATATCGACGCATGAAGGCGGCTCTTACGACAAGGATATGGACGATCTGATCAGGCGCGTGGTAGCACAGGCCCACGGCGCCCTGGACGAACGGGACAACGCGGGCGAAGAGGGCAGTGCATGAGGTAATCGGGAAGGATGAAACAGTTTTATCTGATCACAAATGAGGGGAAGGATCCGGACAGATCCTGCACCGGACAAATAACTGAATATCTGGAAGCCCACGGCGGTAAAGTCACCTGTGTGGATCAGTGCGTGGATGATATCGAACAGACTGTCATGCGGATGCATGACGGAGAATGCATTCTTGTCCTGGGCGGAGACGGAACCCTGCTCCGTGTGGCGAGAAACGTGATAGATCGGGATATTCCGCTCCTTGGCATCAATCTCGGGACGCTGGGTTATCTGGCGGAGGTGGAGATGGGCGCTATCGGGCCGGCGCTTGATAAGCTCCTTGCCGGTGATTATGTGCGCGAGGAACGTATGATGTTATCAGGAACAGTGAACAGCCCGGAACATACGGAAGAGAATTTTGCATTGAATGATATTGTGATCACGAGATGCGGATCCTTAGAGATCCTGACATTTCATATCTATGTAAACGGACAGTTCCTGAACAGCTACAGCGCGGACGGGATGATCGTCGCCACACCCACGGGCTCCACTGCCTACAATATGTCTGCGGGCGGACCTGTGGTGGAACCGTCGGCAAAGCTTCTCCTGCTGACACCGATCTGTCCGCACACGCTGAATACAAGGAGCATTGTGCTGGCGCCTGAGGATGAGATCAGGATCGAGATCCCGCAGGGCAAGGATGGCGGGCAGCAGTCGGTGGAGGCCAATTTTGACGGAAGCCACAAGATCGGGCTTAGGACGGGGGACAGCATCGTGATCCGCAAGGCGTCTAAAACTACGGGAATACTGAAGCTGAACACGGAGAGTTTCTTAACGATATTACATAAAAAAATGAGCGAATAACAGATAATATTATGGAGATCATAAATCAAAGCGTAAAAAAGAGAAGACAGGACAAGATCCTTGAATTGATCAGCCGGTATGAGCTGGAGACTCAGGAGGAGCTGGCGGACAGACTGCGCAGCCTGGGATATCAGGTTACACAGGCGACCGTTTCCCGAGATATCAGGGAGTTGAAATTGTCCAAGATACCGGTCGGTAAGGGCAGACAGAAATATGTGGCCTTTACACAGGATGATGAGCGCCTGGGAGATAAATATATCAGAGTGCTCAAGGAGGGATATGTGTCTATGGCGCTGGCGCAGAACCTGCTTGTCATGAAGACGGTATCCGGCATGGCGATGGCTGTGGCTGCTGCGGTGGATGCGCTGAAGATGGAGGAGATCGTCGGCTGCATCGCGGGCGACAATACGATCATGATGGCGATGCGGAGCGTGAAAGAGGCGGAAGCTGTCATGGATAAGATCGGCAGAATGATAGAACACTGATCATTATGTATCAGCACGGCTTTTGGTGAATGGTGCGGCCGTGCCCGGAGAGAATACATAAGAGGTGGGAAGATGTTACATAGCTTACACGTAAAGAATTTAGCACTGATCGATGAGACGGAGATCACCTTTGGGGAAGGACTCAATATCCTGACCGGAGAAACCGGAGCGGGAAAGTCCGTTATCATTGATTCCATCAATCTGGCGCTGGGAGCCAAGGCGGACAAGGATATGATCCGCACCGGAGCGGAATACGCTCTGATCGAGCTTGTTTTTACGGTGGAGAAGCCCGGTCAGCTTAAGGCGATACGCGATATGGAGCTGCCTGTGGAAGACGGCCAGGTGATCCTGCAGCGGCGGATCATGCCGGGACGGAGCGTCTGTAAGGTATGCGGAGAGACCGTGACAGCCAGGCAGCTGCGGCAGTTGTCTGAGCTTTTGATCGACATACACGGACAGCACGAGCATCAGTCGCTTCTTCAGTCGTCTAAACAGCTGGAGATCGTAGACGCTTACGCGGGCGGCGGACTGGAGACGTTAAAGGATCAGCTTAAGGATGTTCATCAACAGTACCGGGATACGCTGGAGGAGCTGGCGGACGCCGGGGCGGATGAAGAGACGAGAAAAAGAGAGACCTCTCTTCTGGAATTTGAGGTGGCTGAGATCGAAGAGGCGCAGCTGATCCCGGGAGAGGACGAGGAGGCGGAGCAGATCTATCAGAAGCTTGTCAACAGTCAGAAGATCAGGGATGCCATGCTGGCGGCGCATGCCCTGTGCGGTTATGAGAACGATGGCGCCGGGAGTAATATAGGGCGCGCTTTGCACGAGATCAAGGCGGCAGCGGTTTATGATGCGTCACTCGCCGGACTGGTGCAGCAGCTGGAGGATATCGATAATCTTTTAAACGATTATAACAGAGGCGCGGCAGATTACCTGGAGGGTATGGAGTCTGACGATGAGCTTCTGGACCGTACAGAGCGGCGGCTGAATCTGATCAATCATTTAAAATCAAAATACGGGAAGACGATAGAAGACATCCTGGCATACCGGGAGCGGTCGGAACGGACGCTGGAAAAATACAGGGATTATGAAGGATACCGTATGAACCTTACACAGCGCGCGGATACTCTGAAGCAAAAAGCTCTCGCGCTCTGCGCTGACATATCGGATATCAGAAGAGAAAGCTGCGGTGTTCTTGCTGATAAGATGAAGAAGGCTCTTGAAGATCTCAATTTTGAAAAGGTGCAGCTTGAGATCCGTGTGACGTCCTCCGAGGAGGCGCTTGGTGCGAACGGCTATGATCATGTGACCTTCCTGATCTCCACCAATACGGGAGAGCAGATAAAGGAATTGTCCCAGGTGGCAAGCGGCGGTGAACTATCCCGTATCATGCTGGCGTTGAAAACGGTGCTGGCGGACAAGGACGAGACGGAAACGCTTATTTTTGATGAGATCGATACCGGGATCAGCGGCAGGACAGCCTGGAAGGTATCGGAAAAAATGGGAATCCTCGGAAGGGAGCATCAGCTGATCTGCATTACGCATCTGCCGCAGATAGCGTCCATGGCGGATGTGCATTTTGGTATCGAGAAATGCGTGGAGGACGGACGCACCGTTACCGGGATCAGAAGGCTCGACGAAAAGGAGAGCATCGAAGAGATCGCGAGGATGCTCGGCGGCGCCAGCATCACGGAAAACGTGAGAAATAATGCAAGAGAAATGAAAGATTTGGCAAGAAATACAAAACAATACTAAATGAAATCGGGATATTTATCACATACTAGAAAGGACACGCTTTGTGTGTCCTTTTTTTACGTGGGCAATGAGCCAGGCTGGAATGTGAGGATGTGATACAGTGGACAGAGCGATCTATATGACAGAACAACAGAAAAGAGCATACCGCAGATTTTTATATTTGATCCTGTTGTCGGCGGCGGCAGCGCTTGCGGCATTGATCTATTTTTCATATTGGAATAAGATACCCTCTACGATCAAGATACGGGCCGGTGTGGAACAGGAGCTGGATTTTCATGTTCCGGTGTCCGGCAGGATCCGCCGGACCGGTGCGGAGGCTGCGGAGGTATCTTCCATGGCTGCTGCCGGGAACGGCCCGGCGGGATATGTTCCGATCGATTTTGCACATACGGTGAAGATCAGGGCAAATAAAATCGATACTTATCAGATGAACCTTAAGCTGTTTGGGATCCTGCCGTACAAAGATGTGGATATCGAAGTCATACAGGACAGGATGCTGATCCCCTCAGGCATCCCGATCGGTATCTATGTCAAGACGAGCGGGGTCCTGGTGGTGGGGGTCGGCGAGTTTGAGGACAGTGAAGGCGGGAAGGTATCACCGTCCAGATATGCGCTCCAGAAAGGTGACTATATCCTGAAAGTCGGGGATGTGGACGTAGAGAACAAGAAACAGCTCATCAGGATGATCGGGGAGTCGAACGGCGAAGACATGATACTGACCATAAAGAGAAATGATGAAATAACAAGTGTTATGGTTACGCCGGCATGTAACAGGAATAAGGAGTGGAAGCTGGGGATATGGATCAGGGACAATGCGCAGGGGATCGGTACGATGACCTATGAGGGAGAGGATAACACCTTTGGCGCGCTGGGCCACGGGATCAACGATGTGGACACATCCACCCTTATGAATCTGGAAGAAGGGATCCTGTATCAAACGGAGATCGTGGGTATCACGAGGGGCAGTAACGGCTCTCCCGGCGAACTGACCGGGTATATCGAGTATGACAGTGAGAATGTGATAGGCGAGATCACGGATAACACATCGGAGGGAATATTCGGTATATGCGGCGGCCGGATCCCGGGCTCCGCCTGTAATGAGCCGATCCCGATAGCGCTGAAGCAGGAGGTGGAGCTGGGCCCGGCGCAGATCATATGTTCTGTGACAGGCGAACCGGAGTTTTATGATGTGGAGATCGTGGAGGTGAATCTGGAGAGGGATCATATCAATCGCGGGATCGTCATACAAGTGGTCGATGAGAAGCTGCTGACATTGACGGGAGGGATCATACAGGGAATGAGCGGCAGCCCGATCATTCAGAACGGGAAGCTCGCGGGGGCCGTGACCCATGTGCTGGTGCAGGACTCCACGAGAGGTTACGGTATTTTTATCGAAGAGATGCTGGCGCATCAGTAGATTACCCGGCAGCTGCCAAAGGTGCGTTGCCTGACGGATCGTCTTGTGCGATGCCTTACGGTTCCATAGCGGACTTTCATTGTTTATAATGGTTTATGTCGGAAGTCGTCAGTGTGCCGATGGCCAAGATGTATCAAGAACATGTGTAGATGGAGGAATACTATGGAAACTTTAAATGTTACGGCATCGAGAGACAAGGAACAGTTCTATCGGATCCTGAACAACCTGATCAGCACCAATAAAGAGTTTCAGATCATGATCACAGTTCCGTCGGGAAACAGAAAAGAGGATGATAAGATGATTGATACGGTTATGCAGGCAGGTGCAGAGCGCGACCTGGAGAAAGACGTTACGGATATGATCCATGAGATCGGAGTGCCGGCGCATATCAAGGGATACCAATATCTGAGGGAGGCGATCATGATGTCGGTACAGGACGTAGAAATGCTGGGCTCCATCACAAAGGTCCTGTATCCGTCTATCGCAAAGAAATATCAGACTACGCCGAGCCGTGTGGAGCGGGCCATCAGGCATGCGATCGAAGTCGCGTGGTCAAGAGGCAGGATGGAGACGTTAGACGCTCTGTTCGGCTATACGATCAACACAGGAAAAGGGAAACCGACCAATTCGGAATTTATTGCCTTGATAGCGGATAAGATCAGATTGCAGTACCGCAGTTAGGGCCCTTTATTTTACGATTGCTCTGTTTTTCCGGATCTATTTTTCAAAATAATCCTTTTATTGTCAGCCTAAATGCTGTATAGTATAATGTATATGATATATTTTGAAGGCACGACGATTGCTTCTTGGAGGGTTAGTATGAAAAATATTTTGTTTGTTGCATCAGAGGGTGTTCCTTATATTAAAACGGGAGGGCTGGCAGATGTCGTCGGTTCGCTCCCCAAGTGTATCGACAGGAGATATTTTGACATCAGGGTGATCCTTCCCAAATATACCTGCATGAAGCAGGAGCTCAAAGACAAGCTTACGTACAAGACCCATTTTTATATGGAGTTTCACTGGAAAGAAGAATACGTGGGGATCATGGAGTCGGAGGTCGATGGGATCAAATACTATTTCATCGATAATGAAGCTTTCTTTGGCGGTTTCAGGCCTTACGGTGACAATGCTCTGTTTGAGATCGAAAAATATGCATTTTTCTGTAAAGCGGCTCTGTCTATCCTTCCGGTGATCGATTTCAGACCTGACCTGATCCACTGTCATGACTGGCAGACGGGTCTGATCCCGGTCTATCTGAAAGAGAGATTCCAGGGTGGGGATTTCTACAGAGGCATCAAGACCGTTATGACGATACATAACCTTAAGTTCCAGGGGAAATGGAGCGTGAAAGAGGTCAAGGATATAACGGGTCTGCCGGATTATTTCTTTACGTCCGACAAGCTGGAGGCGTATAAAGACGCCAACCTGTTAAAGGGCGGACTGGTTTATGCGGATGCCATTACGACCGTCAGCGATACCTATGCCGAGGAGATCAAGACGCCGTTCTACGGAGAGGGCCTGGACGGTCTGCTGCGCGCAAGGAGCAGGGATCTGCGCGGTATTGTCAACGGCATTGACTATGACGAGTTTGATCCGGAGACGGACCGCTACCTGGAGAACCATTATAACGCGGTGAACTTCCGAAAGGAAAAGGTTAAGAATAAGCGGGCTTTACAGGCGGAGCTGGGCCTGAATCAGGACGATAAGGCGATGATGATCGGTATTGTATCCCGTCTTACGGGCCAGAAGGGCTTCGACCTGATCGCTTATATCATGGATGAGCTGTGTCAGGATGGCGTACAGATCGTCGTTCTCGGGACCGGTGAAGAGCAGTATGAGAATATGTTCCGCCATTTTGACTGGAAATATCACGGCAAGGTATCGGCGAATATCTATTACTCCGATGCGCTGTCACATAAGATCTACGGGGCGAGCGATGCGTTCCTGATGCCGTCCCTGTTTGAGCCCTGCGGCTTGAGCCAGCTGATGGCTTTAAGGTACGGAACCGTTCCGATCGTGCGTGAGACCGGAGGGCTGAAGGATACGGTGCAGCCCTACAACGAGTATGAAGGAACCGGTACGGGATTCAGCTTTACGAATTATAACGCGCATGAGATGCTTGGCACGATCCGTTATGCGGAGCATATCTATTATGACAAGAAACGTGAATGGAATAAGATCGTTGACAGAGCCATGGCGGTTGATTTCTCATGGAGCGTGTCTGCGAAAAAATATCAGGAGATGTATGACTGGCTGATTGGTTAAGACCGGGATGACGGAAACAAGTACAAAATATACAGATCAACAAAAGAAAAAGAACAGTTTTGTGCTCCAGGCAGGCATCCTGGCGGCAGCAGGGATGATCGTAAAGGTGATCAGTCTCATATACCGAAGTCCACTGTTAAGTATCATCGGACTGGAGGGTAACGGGTATTACAGTGAGGCTGTCAATATCTATACGATCATTCTGCTGATCTCATCCTACAGTATTCCTTCGGCGATCTCCAAGGTGATCGCGCAGAAGCTGGCTTTCAGGGAATACCGCAATGCGCAGCGCGTGTTCAAGTGTGCGCTTATTTATGTTTTGGTCGTGGGCGGCATTGCGGCGCTTGTCACTTTTTTTGCCGCGCCTGTGTTCGTCGCGAAGGAGTCGGTGGCGGCGCTTCGCGTGTTCGCGCCCACCATTTTCTTTTCGGGGCTTCTGGGTGTGCTCAGAGGATATTTTCAGGCTTACGGTTCTATGCTCCACACTTCGCTTTCCCAGATATTAGAGCAGATCATGAATGCGGCTGTCAGTATTCTGGCGGCGTATCTTTTGATGGATATGGTATCCGGCAGCAGCGATACGACGCGGGCGATCTACGGCTCGGCGGGAAGCGCTGTCGGTACGGGCGCAGGAGTAGTGACGGCGCTTCTTTTTATGTTTGGCATGTACATGCTCAACCGCAGTATGATCCGTAAACGCGCGGAGCATGACAGGACGGGAAAGCTGGACAGCTACGGGGAGATCTTTAAGATCATACTTACCATCGTTACTCCTTTTATCCTGAGTACTTTTATCTACAACTGTTCCACCGTGGTAAATATGGGGATCTACTACAAGGTCATGGAAGATCACAGAGGGGTAAATTCCATAACAACCCATATTGATTACGGCATTTTCTCGACGCAGGCAGTGCCTGTTGTCAATATACCGATCGCTATCGCCACGGCGATCTCATCCGCTACGATCCCGGGCATATCGGCCTACTATGCGCGTAAGGATTATGACGCGGCCAGAGGACAGGTGGCGAAGACGATCCGTATGGCAATGCTTGTCTCCATACCGGCGGCGGTAGGGATGCTGCTGCTGGCCAAACCGATCATGCACTTTATTTTCCCGCAGAAGGATTCGCTGGAACAGGCGTCCGGCCTTCTGGCCGTCCTCGCCGTTACGGTTGTCCTGTATGGACTCTCGACGCTGACCAACGCGGTGCTGCAGGGGATAGGCCGCGTCAATACGCCGGTGTTTCATTCAGTGGCGGCGCTGGCTGTACAGGTGGCAGGTCTTACGGCGCTTCTGCTTCATACGGAGCTTAATCTGTATGCGCTGGCGTGTGCCAATATCATCTATTCATTCGTTATGTGCATTTTGAATCAGATCTCGGTCAGAAAGTATCTGGGATACAAACAGGAGATCGTCAAGACCTTTATCAAGCCGATCATAGCATCGTTCGTCATGGGCGGGATCGCTTATGGGATCTATCACGGCTTATACAGGTTCTTTCCTGTCAGCAGGCTCGTGCTCCTTGTGTCCGTCGGTGTCGGTGCCGTGGTTTATTTTATCTTCATGCTTGTGATAGGAGGTGTGGATGAACAGGATCTTCTGGCATTTCCCAAAGGTACGCTCCTGGTGCGCGCCGCCAGAAAACTCCATCTGCTCCACGATCCGCGTTGATAAATATCTGTACAATTTAAAAGGAACGGGAATAAATGATTGTCTAAAAACAAATACTGTTTAGGACAATCATTTTTTATAGGAGGTAGTTCAAATGGCAAATTTATCGGAACTGGATCTGCAAAACCTGCGTCACCTTATGGGCGGCTATGACGTGACGCACTGCAAGATGAAGGAGTATGCGGAATGCGCGACCGATGCGAAGGTAAAGCAGTTTTTTGAGAAGGGTGCGCAATCTGCCATACAGAACAAGCAGCAGCTTATGGAGTATCTGCAGTAGGCCGCGGCGCTTGCGCTTATTATGTGTAACGGTAAACAAGGATCAGGCAACAGACATTCGTGTGGAAGGAGTTCGAATCATGCAGATGGAAGAAAAAACAATGGTAGCAGACACACTGACGGGGATCAACGGTGAACTGGTGCGCTTCGGAGAAATGATCGCACAGACGGAGAATAAGGAGTTAAAGCAGACGTTAAAGCAGTTCCGCAACGCCTGCGAACAGTCTCAGGAGGAGCTGTATCAGATCGCACGAGAGAAATCTTACTACGTGCCTGCCGCGAAGGCAACGCAGGCCGAGATCGATCATGTGAAATCTCTGTTCTCTTCAAGCACCCTGTAAGCTGTAAAGGAGCGGCGGCGTAACAGGCTTGAGCCGCGATAGGGCAGGATCGGAAGGGGCTGTGGCACAAATGCCGCAGTCCCTTTTTACGTGTGCAGCCCGCAAAACGTTTTTCCTCTCGTTGTCGTATGCTGCGCCGACCGTCATACGCGCCGATTGACGCCGGTCGACACATAGGGAAAAAAGTTGACAGACCCTTGGGAGGAAGGTAAACTGTATAAGAAAATCGTTGTTCCGGAAATATCATCAACAGGAGGAAGAAGGCTCATGGATCTTTTTTGGAAAAAAAGCCAGTGGAAAGGAAATCAGGAGGCGACGGAGTGCGACAGGCAGCTTGCGGCCCTGTCGGAAAAACTGCAGCAGGCGTATCTGAATATTGGCCGGATTTATGCCGCGAACAATCCGGCACAGCAGGCGCAGGGAACGCCCTATGAGGAAGATATCGCAGAGATCGAAAAAGTGACCCAGGACATGGAGTATTGGGAGAAGCGCAAGCTGGCGCTTCAGGGGCTGCGCAAATGTGAGAAGTGCGGAAATATTCTTACAGCGGACAGCGTTTTCTGCAATCAGTGCGGAGAGAAGATGCCTCCCTTGTTCGAATCGGTGGCAGATGGGCAGCCTGTGTGCAGTAAGTGCGGAGCTCCCTATGATGAAGACGCCGTATTCTGTATTCACTGCGGCAGCAAGCTGCACTGAGCAAAACGGAAGCGGATATCAGGGGAGGACATATCATGTTTTGTACAAAATGTGGACAAGAGATTCGGAACGATGCAAGGTTTTGCCCGTTCTGCGGCGCGGCTGCCGGGGAGAAGATAAGGCCCGCTGCGGGCGGAAATGCCGGGATCGGCAGCACTAAGGGCGGCAATAAGAATCTGAAGATCATGCTCGGGGCATTTCTCGGTGTACTGGTTCTGGCCGGTATAGGCGGGGCGGTCTGGCATTTTACCGCAAACCGCAGCAAGGAAGCCGAAAAGACGGTGACCAAACAGGAACAGACGCAGGAGACGAAAAAAGAAGAGACGCAGACACCGGCGGTGGATGAAATGGCGGCGGCGGATGAGACGGCGGAGGAAGTGCAGAAGGTGACCTCCGACACGAACGAGGTGGTGAATAACCGCATCCTGGACAACGTGCCGAAGGCGGTGAACGCTTATGATTTCGAGGACGATGCGGACGGCGCTCAGGCAGTGGTCAGAAACAACGTAGAGCAGCAGCCCGAGGCGGCTGATGTGACGGTGCAGTATGTGGACGGCATCGAGGGAAAGGCCGTGTATCTGGACGGAACATACGGCATCAGTCTGCAGGATATCGGCAGGATCGGGGAATCCTACACGGTGGCGTTCTGGATCAAAGCGGATGATCTCTATGACTGGTCGCCCTTCATCCATATCGGCTATGATGTGCTTGATACCGGCAAACGCTGCCGGCTGTGGGTCGGCCAGAAGACGGACGGCGCTTCCGTCGCACCGATCTTAAGCTCCGAACAGGCGAGAGACGAAAGCTTCTATGAGATCAGACCGGACGGAATGGACGGCACCATGCAGCCGGGCGCCTGGTATCATATCGTATTCACGGTGGACGGCACGAGAAGCGGCAGCAGTAACAACAGCGTCTTTGGCACACTGTATGTGTCGGGTGAAAAAGTGGGCGAGGGCGATGTGGCAAGGGATGTGATGAATGTGGATGCCCCGGAGGTCTTCCTGGGGATCAACTGCTGGGATGCCCTGTTTCCCGCAGCCTATGACGGCGTCAGGATCTGGAACCTGGCACTGGATGAAGGACAGGTAAAGGAGCTGTATCAGGCGTACGGCGCGGGCGGTGAGACGGCGGAGGCTGTGGACAGCGCGGAACAGGGAGAAGCTTCGCTGGCGTCCTATGCGGCGTATCAGGATATTTTAAATGAGATTCATGGCGGGATCGTTATTCTTTACGACGAGGGGTTTGATTCTGATAATATGCCTGATGTTAACTTTGGATCATTGGACTGCATCTATAACCAATATGGGTTTGGTACTGCGGAGGAGGCTCTTGACAGTGTCGGATATACACTGCAGGATTTTGACGGCAACGGGGTTGATGAGTTGGTCGTGGGGCTTCCGAGCGGTGATATTCTGGAACTGTATACGCTTCAAAACGGTGCGGCCGCTCCACTGTTATTAAACGGTACATATAGAGAGGCTTATTGGCTGGCAGAAGATGATATTATTTACAATCAGGGTTCAAGTGGTGCAGCAGCCGGCTCTATTGCTGCATACCATGTAACCGGAAATGGGGTTGAACTCATAGAGGGATATGAGTATACGGACACCTATAATGAAGACAGTGCAGAGCTAACCCATAGTACGGGAGGAATACTGACGACGAACGGTTCCGTGGAGGGAGCACAGACGGAGATGAAGACTGTAGACTGGGATACAGTTTGGGAAATACAGGATTCGTTCTTTACGCTTCCGGAGAAAGGATTGGAACTGACACCCCTTTCTTCCCTGCAGTAACCGGAAAAGGTGGGGCTGCGGTTCCCTGCCGTCTTCCTGTTATCATGTTTGACAAAGGAGACAGACGATGTTTTGTAACAACTGCGGAAATGAATTGAAGGAGGGCACGGCTTTTTGCAGCAAATGCGGCGCGCGCCAGACTGTGCCGAGCAAAACGTCCGGCGGCAGGATACCCGCGGCACTTTGGTACGCGCTTGGCGGCGTGGGCGCGGCAGCGGTGGTGATCGTATCGGTAGTGTTTGGCTACCGGGCGTTCCACAAGGATGATGCGGCAGCCGATGCGACAGCCGAAAGCGAGACGGAGCAGCCCCTTGCCGCGGACGGGGCAGATGTGGCATACGGAGAGGACGGCGGACAGTCTGCGGAGGCAGAGCCTGCAGCAGAGGCAGACGCACAGAGTATCCGGCGGGAGGCACTGCAGGCGAAGGAGCAGGAGCTGCTTGCGCAGTACGGCGTCCTCAAGTCGCCCCAGAGCGTCAAGGCGTGGTCGGGTGCTGAAGATGGACGCGAGGGCCAGTTGAATCTGGCGGGCCTTTGGAGCACTACCGTGCTTGATTTCGATGCGGACGGCCTGGACGAGATGCTGGTGTGCGCCGCGGAGAATGATACGCCCATGCTGTACCTCTACGACGGAGAGGAGGCAGGGGAGGCGGCGCAGACGGACGCCGTTCTCTTGACACCGTATGCGGAAGGCAGTCCGCTGGAACAGTATGAGATGCATTATAGCGGTACTTGCGATGTGCTTCTGGCCGATGAGCTTCTGGCGGTTCATGTGATAAATTTGGGAGAAGAACCAAAGATCGTCTGTGAATCCAGAAAACGTTATGGTCATTTTTCTGACGGCGGTGTTAACGAGTACTACTGGATCATGGAATATGCGGAACAGGAGCTGCGATATGGCAGTGTCCTGTATTACTACACAGAACCTGAGATCGGCGGCGCGACGCGGTATGAGTTCCAGGACGGCGTCTATGCAGGAGAAACGTGCGATTATGGCTGGTGGATAGATGATATAGAGGGATTTAAGGAAGAAGGAGAGTATGCTGATTATGACACGGCGCTGACAGCTTTTTTTGACGGTTACCAAATCCGCACAAACAGCGAAAAATATGACGTCCCTCTTCCGCTCGCGCTGCGCGATCT
>CANQIJ010000047.1 GCA_947624025.1 uncultured Lachnospiraceae bacterium
GTACGCATGGTAAGCTGTGTACCGGGTTCACCGATAGACTGCGCGGCAATGATACCGACTGCCTCACCGACCTGAACCGCCTCGCCCGTCGCCATGTTCGCGCCGTAGCACTTCGCGCAGATACCTACATGGGAACGGCATGTCAGGATCGTTCGGATCTTAACCTTCTCGATCGGCTCTCCGTCCTCATTTACGCCCACGCTTAAGATTCTTTCTGCCCGTGCCGGTGTGATCATGTGGTTTCTCTTGACGATCACGTTGCCGTCTTTATCCTTGATGTCCTCACAGGAAAAACGTCCCATGATCCTGTCTTTTAAGCTCTCAATGTTCTCCTTGCCGTCCATGAACGCCTTGACTACGATGCCCGGAATCTCTTCCCTGCCCTCGCAGCAGTCTGTTTCGCGGATGATCAGCTCCTGCGATACGTCCACCATACGTCTTGTCAGATAACCGGAGTCTGCGGTACGAAGCGCCGTATCGGACAGACCTTTACGCGCACCGTGCGCCGACATAAAGTATTCCAGTACGTCCAGGCCTTCACGGAAATTGGATTTGATCGGCAGCTCGATGGTTCTACCCGTTGTATCCGCCATCAGTCCGCGCATACCGGCAAGCTGTTTGATCTGCTGATCGGAACCACGGGCTCCGGAATCCGCCATCATATAGATGTTATTGTATTTATCCAGGCTGGACAGAAGCACTTCGGTCAGCTGCTTATCTGTCTTATTCCATTCTTTGATAACCTCGCGGTATCTCTCTTCCTCCGTAATGATACCACGTCTGAAGTTCGCAGAGATCCGGTCTACCGTCGCCTGCGTCTGCTCCAGCATTTCCTCTTTTCTGGCCGGAACGGTCATATCGGAAATGGATACCGTCATCGCAGCCTTCGTCGAATACTTATATCCGGTTGCTTTGATCAGGTCGAGCACCTCCGCTGTCTTGACGGCGCCGTGAATGTTGATGACCTTCTCCAGGATCTGCTTTAATCCCTTCTTGCCCACATGGAAGTCAACCTCCAGCTTCAGCAGATCCTCCGGCTTTGTCCGGTCCACATAGCCCAGATCCTGAGGCAGGATCTCATTAAACAGGAATCTGCCCAGAGTGGATTCCACATTTCCGGTCACAATGCTGCCGTCAGGCGCTGTCTTGGTGACTCTGACGGTAATGCGGGAATGCAGCGTACACGCGCCGTTCTCATAAGCCAGAATCGCCTCGTTTACATTCTTAAAGAATTTGCCCTCGCCGACCACGCCGGATCTTTCCTGCGTCAGATAGTAGATGCCGAGCACCATGTCCTGGGAAGGAACGGCAACCGGGCCGCCGTCGGACGGCTTTAACAGATTGTTCGGAGACAGCAGCAGGAATCTGCATTCCGCCTGCGCCTCCACGGATAACGGAAGATGTACCGCCATCTGGTCACCGTCGAAGTCGGCATTGAACGCCGTACATACGAGCGGATGCAGCTTGATCGCTTTACCCTCTACGAGGATCGGCTCAAAAGCCTGTATACCAAGTCTGTGCAGAGTAGGCGCACGGTTTAACATAACCGGATGCTCCTTGATAACCTCCTCGAGCACATCCCACACCTGCGTGTCCAGTCTTTCCACAAGCTTCTTGGCATTCTTGATATTCTGGGAAATGCCTCTGGACACCAGTTCCTTCATAACAAAAGGCTTAAACAGCTCGATCGCCATCTCCTTGGGCAGACCGCACTGGTAGATCTTTAATTCCGGGCCTACCACAATAACGGAACGTCCCGAATAATCGACACGCTTACCGAGCAGGTTCTGACGGAAACGTCCGGATTTACCTTTTAACATATCCGACAGAGACTTGAGAGCCCTGTTGCCCGGTCCCGTTACCGGACGGCCTCTCCTGCCGTTATCGATCAGGGCGTCCACCGCCTCCTGGAGCATTCTCTTCTCATTGCGGACAATGATATCGGGTGCGCCGAGTTCAAGCAGCCTCTTAAGCCGGTTGTTCCTGTTGATGATCCTTCTGTACAGATCGTTTAAGTCGCTGGTGGCAAAACGTCCGCCGTCCAGCTGAACCATAGGACGCAGATCGGGCGGAATGACCGGGATGGCATCCATAATCATCCACTCAGGCTGGTTGCCGGACTCTCTGAATGCCTCTACGACCTCCAGTCTCTTGATGATACGGGCGCGCTTCTGTCCCATGGACTCCTTCAGCTCGGCCTTGAGCTCAGCGGCTTCCGTCTCCAGATCGATCGCCTGCAGCAGCTCCTTGATCGCCTCCGCGCCCATGCCGACACGGAATTTATTTCCCCAGGTTTCTCTGGCGTCCTGATACTCTTTCTCGGTCAGCACCTGCTTATACTCCAGATCGCTCTCGCCGCCGTCCAGCACGATATAAGATGCAAAATACAATACCTTTTCCAATACTCTCGGGGACAGGTCAAGGATCAGGCCCATGCGGCTTGGAATCCCTTTGAAATACCATATGTGGGACACCGGAGCCGCCAGTTCAATGTGACCCATACGCTCCCTGCGGACGCTGGCCTTGGTTACCTCAACGCCGCATCGGTCGCAGACTACGCCCTTATATCTGATCTTCTTATATTTACCGCAGTGGCACTCCCAGTCTTTGCTGGGCCCGAAAATCTTCTCGCAGAACAGGCCCTCCTTCTCGGGCTTTAAAGTTCTATAGTTGATAGTCTCAGGCTTAGTAACTTCACCTCGGGACCATTCTCTGATCTTTTCAGGTGATGCCAGCCCAATCTTGATGGCATCAAATGTCATAGGCTGATAGGTTTGTTGTCTTAAATCCGCCATTTTCAATCACATGCTCCTTCCGGGTTATTTTAGAACATATCCTGATCCTGTTCCTCAAAATCTTCTTCAAGGTCTAAATCGTCATCGTCGGGCTCTTCCTCTTCGTCACTGCTTACAAGCTCGCCGCTGTCCTCGTCAAACTCCTGCTTCTGGTATCCCATGGAACCGAGGGAGTCTTTCTCATAGTTGTAGCCTCTGGAATCGCCTTCGAGCTCATAACGGTAATCGCTCTCGCCGTAATCGATCGTCTCCATGATCTCCACTTCCGTCTGATCTTCACGGAGCACTCTCACATCCAGGCCCAGAGACTGCAGCTCCTTGAGGAGCACCTTAAACGACTCCGGAATACCGGGCTCAGGGATATTGTCACCCTTGATGATCGCCTCATAGGTCTTGACACGTCCCACCACATCGTCCGACTTCACCGTCAGGATCTCCTGCAGGGTATAGGCCGCGCCATACGCTTCCAGAGCCCACACCTCCATCTCACCGAAACGCTGGCCGCCGAACTGGGCTTTACCGCCTAACGGCTGCTGCGTTACTAAGGAATAAGGGCCCGTGGAACGTGCATGGATCTTATCGTCTACCAGATGGTGCAGCTTCAGGTAATGCATGTGTCCGATCGTAACCGGGGAATCAAAAAATTCACCCGTCCGTCCGTCGCGCAGCTGTACCTTGCCGTCTCTGGATATCTGTACGCCCTTCCACACTTCACGGTGATCTCTGTTCTCATACAGATACTCCATGATCTCGGGATGAAGCTCTTTCTTATGTTTCTTCTCAAACTCTTCCCACTCCAGATTGACATAGTCATTTGCCAGCTCCAGCGTATCCATGATATCGTCTTCCTTGGCGCCGTCAAATACCGGAGTTGCCACGTTAAAGCCAAGAGCCTTGGCCGCCAGGGACAAATGGATCTCAAGTACCTGTCCGATATTCATACGCGACGGCACACCCAGCGGATTTAACACGATGTCGAGCGGACGGCCGTTGGGCAGATAGGGCATATCCTCCACGGGAAGCACACGGGAAACAACACCCTTGTTACCATGACGGCCCGCCATCTTATCACCGACGGAAATCTTTCTCTTCTGTGCAATGTAAATGCGGACAGCCTGGTTGACACCCGGAGACAGTTCATCGCCGTTCTCCCTCGTAAACACCTTGGCATCCACAACAATACCGTATTCGCCGTGAGGCACTTTCAAAGACGTGTCTCTGACTTCCCGCGCCTTCTCTCCGAAGATCGCGCGCAGCAGTCTCTCTTCCGCTGTAAGCTCCGTCTCGCCCTTCGGCGTGACCTTGCCGACCAGAATATCGCCGGCACGAACCTCCGCGCCGATGCGGATGATACCTCTGTCATCCAGATCCTTCAGCGCATCGTCACCCACGCCCGGAACATCTCTCGTGATCTCCTCCGGCCCGAGTTTGGTATCGCGCGCCTCCGCCTCATATTCTTCGATGTGCACGGATGTATAGACATCCTCCTGCACCAGTCTCTCGCTTAACAGTACCGCATCCTCGTAATTGTAGCCTTCCCACGTCATAAAACCGATCAGCGGGTTCTTGCCCAGTGCCAGCTCGCCGCCCGATGTGGAAGGACCGTCTGCGATCACCTCGCCCTGCGCCACATGATTGCCCTTGAAAACGATCGGCTTCTGATTGTAGCAGTTGGACTGGTTGCTGCGGGAGAACTTGGTCAGATGATACTCATCCTTCTCGCCGTCGTCATATGTCATCTTGATCAGATCCGCCGACACATAATCGACCGTACCCGCTTTTCTGGCCACTACGCACACGCCCGAGTCCACAGCCGCCTTGGGCTCCATACCGGTACCGACCGTAGGCGCTTCCGTGAACAGAAGCGGCACAGCCTGACGCTGCATGTTGGATCCCATCAGCGCACGGTTCGCATCGTCGTTCTGAAGGAACGGGATCAGCGCCGTTGCCACAGAGAACACCATCTTCGGCGACACATCCATATAATCAAACATCGTCTTCGGATATTCCTGGGTCTCATCCTTGAAACGTCCGGATATATTGTTACGCTTAAAATAACCGTTCTCATCGAGCGGCGCGGATGCCTGCGCCACATGATAATTATCTTCCTCGTCCGCCGTCATGTAGACAACCTTATCCGTAACGCGCGGATTCTCGGGGTCAGATTTATCGATCTCTCGATAGGGAGCCTCGATGAATCCGTACTCATTGATCCTCGCATAAGATGCAAGGGAGTTGATCAGACCGATGTTCGGACCTTCCGGCGTCTCGATAGGACACATTCTGCCGTAATGCGTATAATGCACGTCGCGGACCTCGAATCCGGCCCTGTCTCTGGACAGACCGCCGGGTCCCAGCGCGGACAGACGTCTCTTGTGCGTCAGCTCACCGAGCGGATTGTTCTGGTCCATGAACTGCGACAGCTGGGAGGAACCGAAGAACTCCTTGACAGCCGCCTGCACAGGTTTGATATTGATCAGCACCTGAGGAGAGATCTCCTCCGCGTCATGGGTCGTCATTCTCTCGCGCACCACCCTCTCCAGTCTGGAAAGACCGATACGGTACTGGTTCTGCAGAAGCTCACCCACAGCACGGATACGTCTGTTGCCAAGATGATCGATATCGTCATCGTTGCCGATCCCGTACTCTAAGTGAATATTATAGTTGATGGAAGCAAGGATATCTTCCTTCGTGATATGCTTCGGGATCAGCTCATGCACATTCTTCTGAACCGCCTCCGCAAGCATCTCCGGATCCTCGCTGTACTGCTGCAGGATCTGCTGCAATACAGGGAAATATACCAACTCCGTAATACCCAGATCTCGTGGATTACACTCTATAAAGTTAGTGATGTCTACCATCATATTGGAGAGGACCTTAACGTTCTTCTCCTCCGTCTGGATCCAGACAGCGGGAATGGCTGCATTCTGAATAGCATCCGCCATCTGCGCAGTCACCTTGTCCCCGGCCTTCGCCAGCACCTCTCCCGTCAGAGTATCCACTACGTCCTCCGCGAGAATATGGTGTCTGATCCTGTTCCTGAACATCAGCTTTTTATTAAATTTATACCGGCCGACCTTCGCCAGATCATATCTTCTGGGGTCAAAAAACATAGCGGTGATCAGACTCTCAGCGCTTTCAACGCTCAGGGGCTCGCCGGGACGGATCTTCTTATATAATTCAAGCAGGCCTTCCTGGTAATTCTCCGCCGTATCCTTGGCAAAGCTGGCCTCGATCTTGGGCTCATCGCCAAACAGTTCCCTGATCTCCTCATTGGTGCCGACGCCCAGCGCACGGATCAGTACCGTGACAGGAACCTTTCTCGTTCTGTCAACGCGCACATAAAACACATCGTTCGAGTCCGTCTCATACTCCAGCCATGCGCCGCGGTTCGGTATTACTGTGGAAGAGAACAGTCTCTTGCCAATCTTGTCATGCCCGATCGCATAGTAAATGCCCGGAGAACGCACAAGCTGACTGACAATGACACGCTCTGCGCCGTTGATCACGAAAGTGCCTGTCTGCGTCATAAGAGGCAGGTCGCCCATGAAGATCTCATGCTCCGTGATCTCATCCTTATCCTTATTGATCAGGCGGACTTTTACTTTAAGGGGTGCCGCGTAGGTAGCATCTCTTTCCTTACATTTTTCAATAGAATACTTGACGTCATCTTCACACAATTCAAAGTCTACAAACTCCAGACTCAGATGCCCGCTGTAATCCGAAATTGGAGAAATGTCATCGAAAACCTCTTTCAGTCCCTCTTTCAGGAACCACTGATAGGAATCCTTCTGGACCTCGATCAGATTCGGCATCTCCAGAACTTCTTTCTGTCGTGCATAAGTCATACGCGTATTTCTGCCGGCGGCAGTCTTACGGATCCTGTTCTTTTCCATCGACAATTTTCACCCCGTTCTTCAAGATTGATCGCTTATCAGCCGGATAATATTATCCAAATAAGCATACCACACCACAATAGTGCATCATATATTCTACTACAAGTCCTTTGGGAGAGTCAATAACTATTTTCAGAAATATACATAGAAATCTGCTGATTAAAAAAGACCGGGCAGACAAGCAACAAAACCGTTCATGCCGGGCGCCTGTGTCCGCAGCAATGAACGGTTTTCTCTGCTTATTTACTTATGTGACGCCGTCTGATTACTTCAAAGTAACCTTAGCGCCTTCAGCCTCCAGCTTAGCCTTGATATCGTCAGCCTCTTCCTTGGAAGCGCCCTCTTTTACCATCTTCGGAGCGGAATCAACCAGATCCTTAGCTTCCTTCAGACCAAGGCCCGTTGCTTCACGTACGACCTTGATAACCTTAACCTTGTTAGGGCCGACATCCGTCAGCTCAACATCAAACTCTGTCTTCTCCTCGGCTGCCGCTGCACCCGCATCGCCTGCTGCCGCCGCAACAACAACGCCTGCTGCCGCAGATACGCCGAACTCTTCTTCACATGCTTTTACCAGATCGTTAAGCTCTAAAACACTGAGCTCTTTGATCGCATCAATGATTTCCTGAGTAGATAACTTTGCCATGATTATTTACCTCCGTTATTTTTAAAATGAAATATGATCGTTACTGTTTCGTTTGTTATACAGCCGCTCAATCCGCCGCTGTTATTCCGCTGCGGGCGTCTCTGCTTCTGCTGCTGTTTCCTCGGCCGCCGCTTCCGCTGCAGGTGCTTCCTCTGCCGGTGCCGCTTCTGCTGCAGGCGCTTCCTCTGCCGGTGCCGCTTCTGCCGCAGGCGCTTCCTCTGCCGGTGCCGCTTCTGCTGCAGGCGCTTCCTCTGTCTCTACCGCAGATGCACCGCCTTTCTCAGCCAGCTGCTTCATGACACGCGCAAAATTGGTGATCGGGGACTGAATGCTTCCAAGCAGCTTGGATAACAGCTCTTCTCTCGAAGGAACCTTGGAAATGCTCTCAATACCCTTGCTGTCGTAAGCCACACCTTCCACAACGCCGCCCTTGATCTCAAGAGCTTCCGCCGTCTTTGCAAATTTGCACAACACCCTTGCCGGAGCCGTAGCATCCTCTGTCGAAATGGCAACGGCGCTGGGGCCTTCCAGATAAGGGAGCAGGGATTCGTAATCCGTACCCTTAAATGCAAAATTCATCATTGTGTTCTTGTAAACCTTGTAGGCGATCCCGGCTTCACGAAGCTGCTTACGAAGCTCTGTATCCTGCTCTACCGTAAGTCCGCGGTAATCGACCAGAACAACGGACTGCGCATCCTTAATGGCGGCTGAGATCTCTTCTACGACAGGTTTTTTCAGTTCGACTTTTGCCATTACATTTACCTCCTTATAGAATGAACGCCGAAAGGAGTCTTTATAAAAAAATCCTCCCCAAAGACAGGAAGGATCTACTCTGCAAAGCAACTCATCTCCTCGGTAGGCGCAATGCTTACGCCGTTCATACGGCACCTACTGTCTTCGGCACGGTTTTTACAACCTTGACCACTATAGCACATTATATAACGGGCTGTCAACCATTGTTTTTTCTTTTCCGAGTTTTCCTGGCGTTTTCCCTTAAATTCTTCTTGATTCTTATTCTTCTTCCTGCGATTCTTCTTCCTTCGCCGGCTTTTCCTTATCCGCCTGTATCTTCAGGGCCTCGATCCGTTCCCTCAGTTCTTCTTCTATCGTCTCTTCGGCGTCGTCGAATTTCTCGAGAAGCTTTTTCCACTCCTCCTGCGTATATTCCTGGGCGCCGATCGCGATCTTGGGCTGGATCGTTCCGCTCTTGATGCGGTCGATCATCTCTTCCATGTGTTCCCGAAGCTGCTCCCTGTAGTCATGCTCCTGGCCGTCATTTTCTTCCGTTCCGGATCCGGTGCGGGCATCGGAACTTTCGGGCTGTGGTCCGTTATGATTCCGAGCCTTCAGGAAATCGCCAAAGCTATCCTTCGGCGCAGGATTTCTGTTCTGCGGATTATACGGTTTTACCGCATTCGCGCGATCATTGTTTATCTGTGCATAATCTGCCATATTCTTCTCCAATCCTGAGCGCTTATGCGGCGGGCCTGAAGGGAATCCCTTCGGGATCAGGGGTCTGTGCAGCGCTCCGGCACAAAACCGTCCTTCGCCGTGTGATCGTAACATCTTTCGATCATAATACGAATCAGCCCGCTCAAAAGTTTCACAATGAAAAAATTATATACAATATCCCCGTCTGACTACAGCTGTCGTTCTACCACAGGCCGCCCTTTTATGAGCGCAGCATCATTTTTCCCGCTTTTGCAAACAGTCGATTGGTGGCAAACGAACATAACATGGTAAGCACAAAAGCTGCAGCCAGGACGACTGCGGGATTTTCGATCAGACCTTCCATCAAATGAAGGATAAAACGATGCAGCAGATAGCATTCAAGAGACACTTTCCCAAGCGCATCGATATGCAGCCTGACCGCCCACCTTGGATCATAAACTAAAAATATGCTCATGCACAGAGATGCCCACAATACCGAAGCCAGGATCTTACAGATTATGAACAGCCAGAAGTTCCTGTCCGCCATAACCATATAAACCGCCGCGCTTCCCAGGAACCCCCCCCCTAATGCGATCAGGCAGATAGCTTTACACTTTGTTAAAAAACTAACGATCTCATCCTCATAAACTTTAACACAGATACCGACAACAAAAGAAAAGTTTGAGCTATACCACACTTCGTCCCCAACGGTCACGGCCAGCAGCAGCGATACCGCCGCAACGCCAAGCGCAACTGCCCCGATCTTATGCCGGCAGTATTTCCAGCAGAAATAGAAAATGATATAAAATACCAGTATCACAGATACAAACCACGCATCGCATCCGCCAAGCCATAAGCACAGCTCCCTAAAGCTCCATTTGTCCGCCGTAAAAAGACGTATCAAAAAAGAAAGGACAAGATAAGGCAGATACACATTCGCCAGCCTCTTTTTAAAATATGACCTGTCCAGGCCGTTTAAAGCGCTGCTGACAAGGCCATAGCCTGATATTGCAAAAAACATGGCCACTCCGTACCGTCCAAGCTTCGTCAGAAGGCCGACCACAACTCCGGCATCCGCAGCTTTGGTATACCATTGTGAAAAGTGTGCCGTCACCACCATAAGCATTGCCACGGCCCTGATCAATCCGCTCGTTTCCTTAGATATCTTTCCCATTGCTTCTGTATTTCTCCGTTTCCATATTTTTTCAGTCGCCCGTTGACACAGCGCGTAGAATATTTCCGACAGGATAAAAGTCAGCGGCAAAATAAGATAAAACGCCGTCACACTGTCCATATTTTCTATTTTCGTGATCGCGGATCTCAGTTCCAGATGCACGAGGTAAAAAAACAGCGAACGCCTTCCAATATAGCGCATGATACCGGAAACAGATCTGACCCTCATATATATAATGCACACGAGCAGACCCATACTGGCTCCCGCCAGCATCTTAAGCAGATCGGCCGCTGCAGAGCTTCCTTTCACATAAGTAAAAGCGCCGCCCGCCAGTATGAATATGATCAAATGAAGCCCTAAATGAAGAAGCCAGTTTTTTTGAAAAGAAGCGAGCAGCTTTTTTTCATAACAGGCAACAGTCATTCCGATCGGGAAAAGCAACAGGCCATTGTACCATCTTGCGTTCACATTGGTAAAATAAAGAGCCGTCGCCACCGCTAAACTTAATATAAAATTTAAAATCAGCAGAAGCTCCTGCCTTCCTTTTGAAACAGTCCAGGATATAAAAAACACAAAATACTGTATCATGATAACATAGATAAACCAAGCTTCTTGCAGACTTTCAAGAAACAGCCCCCCCCCACAGAGCCTTGGTACGTACAGCTTCAATAAGCCTGAAAACAGACTGTATAAACAAACAGGGCAGATAGACATTGATCAGTCTTCTATGTAAAAATCCCACATTCGGTGTCTTATGAGCATATCCTTTGTATATCCCGTATCCGGATACGAAAAAGAACAACAAAACACCCATTCCGCCTATGACGGAGAACAATTGTATAACCAGCCTCATCACAGCTATTTCAGGCTTAAGAATATTGGTCAGATGCTGTATGATCACAAAACACGCCGCAATGCCTTTAACGACGTCCGTATCTTCCTGCCACAGCCCGCCCTAATCGATCTTCAAGTAACCGTCGCCGTCTATGCTCACATTTTGCGACATGCTTCTCATCTTTTCCAGGACCCGCTCTTTTTCCGTCCCTTCAAGCAGCGTTACCCTGCAGCCGCTCTGAAGGCACGGGATGAACTGACAGCTCTTTAGTCCGTCCTTTGACAAAGTCACCTTGAGCATTCCGGTATCCAGAGTCTTAGAGCTAAAGAAAAAATTGCCCATACTGAAAAACACCGGAACACCATTGATCACATCCGCTTTCTGCAGAATATGCGGGTGGTCGCCCACTATAAGACCGGCGCCCGCCTCAGCCAGTTCCACAGACTGCTCATTCTGAAGCCAGTCGGTCTCTTCCTGATTCTCGGTCCCCCAGTGAACATATACTATCACAAAATCACTGTTTTCCCGGGCTTCCTTCACCGCCTGCACAAGCTTTCCGCTATTCAGGCACCGGAACACTCCGGGAGAATCTGCCGTCGCCTCTCTGGTATCCGGATTATCAAGCCTCTCTATCTGGGTAGCCGAAACAAAAGCGATCTTCATATCATTTATGACAAAAAAAACCGGACGTATGGCTTCAGCCTCATTGACTCCGGCGCCGACATAATGTATATCCGCGTCCTTGAGTGTCTGCAGGGTATCGAGGAACGCCTCTTCTCCGTAATCATAGGCATGATTATTGGCAAGTGATACAATATCCACCCCCATATCGTTAAGATAGGATACATAGGCGGGTTTCGCACGAAAGGTAAAGGCCTTATCAGGAAGCGGGCCTCCCCTGTCCGAATACGGAAACTCATTATTTACCATCATGATATCCACGCCCCTCATCTCGTCCAAAAGCTCGGGCGAAACGGCGTCTTCAATATTCCCGCCCCGGTTAATGAGCGATGCCATGACCGCATAATCAGGATCAAAGAGGATATCCCCGGTAAAAGCGAGTGTCACGGTGTCCTCGTTTGCCGCACCTCTTTCAAAAACATTTTCCGAAAGTGCATACTCTTCTCCGGCTGCCAGCTTTCGTTCCTCTTCCGGCTCTTCTCCTTCCTTCCCCTGCCCGCTTTCCGCCCCCTGCGCCTCTTCGGGCCGCATCTCTGTCTCACCCGAATGATCCGGCACGACTTCGTCCGGAACCTGATAGGAAGTATCCTCCTGCGGCTTTGCGGGCTCCATGATCCAATGATATGCCGCCATTGCGGCAATGCCCGTCACCATGACCAGACAGAAGGTAACCAGAAAAGGTTTTATAAAATGCGGATAGATTCCTATTTTGTTTTTTTTATCCTGCCTTTTTTTCTTTCTGCCCATATATTTATGCACCCCGCAGTGTCATGCTCAAAAACCGCCGCCACTGCCTATCCCATCCCGGAAGACGGCCTCACAGCCTGTTCATCAGGCGCTTCCCGGCGTTTTTTAAGCCCGGCGATAAAACAGGTGCCGGCGAAGATCGAAATCCCCAGATCCCGATAAGTGACAACATAATGAACGTAGGAGTGCTCCTTTACCGCCGCATACCACACAAAAGGAAGGCAGGCAACAAACAGATAAGAGAACAGGACATCCGGCGACACCCTGATAAACCGCCAACGCTCTTTACCTCCCCACAGAAGCAGCACCGCCACCGCACATACGCCGGCCAGCGCATAGGGATACCGCAGAAGGATGCGGATATTTTCCCGGAAAACATCCAGTACGCCCACCGTTTCACCGAATACGTCCGAGCCTGCCCGGTACAGGATCGTATGGATGGCATCTTCCATCATATTATTGTCTGTAAGGACGGTGCAAAGGACCCACTTGATCATCCACATGCCCGCATATCCGATCAGCCAGTAAACAGAATTGATGAGCGCGGAAACAAACATCCTGCCCTTTCGTTCTGCCATTTCCCGCTGTGCCAGCATGACCGTCAGCGGAACGCCCAGCGTAAACAGCGGATACGTCAAAAAATCAAAATAGCTTGTACACATTCCGGTAACAAGAAATACCGCATCGATGGACGGATCATAATATTTTTCTTCTTTCTTCAGCAGTAAAAATGCCGCCGACAGCATAGCGATCAGGAAAACCCATGAATACTGCATCGATATACCGACTGTGTGGAAATCGATGCAGGCCAGCATCGCTACCAGGCCCGGAATGCAGCGCGCCATTTTCTTACGCTCCAGAAGAACAATGCACAACGCGGTCAATGCCAGCTGGACAAATTTCAAAATCCCCAGTATATCGGCATAATCGAAGAAAAGCAGGAGGGGCTTTAAAATGATCGTATAACCGTGCCAGTACCGGCCGTAAACGATTCTTATATACCCTTCCGCTCCCTTCAGATACGCTATCATGCTCTCTATAACATTCGTAGTCGTTCCGTTGTCATATCCGTAATAATAATTGCACAAGCATTTTTCCAGAGCGGATTCATCTCCGTCGTAGAAAGCCATGCGCAGCATCCAGGCGTCCGTGTAGGTATCGATCGTTGTAGTCTCATATCCTTTGATGATCTGAGGCTGCAGTCCCAGATCTTCAAATATCTCGATCGAAGCTCTTGCATGATCGAGCATCCGTTCAACCGGCAGCATATAAGCTAACAGAAGCAGAACAAATCCGACACAGCCGCCGACAGCCAGAATGACCGCTATTCTTTTTGCACGATCCCATAATCTGCCCATAATCCGTTCCTCGATGTCCGAATACAGTGAAAGAATCTAACAAAAAAGATTCCCATCCATTCCCGGCAGGAATCTTTTCTGATTATACTGGTTTACATCAATATTTGGCCGTGCTCACTTTCACACCGGGACCCATCGTGGTCGTCAATGTGATACTTTTCAGGTACTGACCCTTCACTGCCGACGGCTTTGCCTTAACGACAGCATCCATCAGCGCCTCGAAATTCTCCTGCAGCTTGGTCTCGTCAAAAGAAGCCTTGCCGACAGGAACATGGATGATATTTGCTTTATCCAGCCTGTACTCGATCTTACCGGCTTTGATATCGTTGACAGCCTTGGTAACATCCATCGTTACCGTTCCCGATTTCGGGTTGGGCATCAGACCCTTCGGGCCGAGCACCTTACCGAGACGTCCTACAACGCCCATCATATCGGGTGTCGCAACAACAACGTCAAAATCAAGCCATCCGTCGTTCTGGATCTTGGGGATCAGCTCTTCGCCGCCTACATGATCGGCACCCGCCGCTTCAGCCTCGGCAACCTTATCACCCTTGGCAAATACCAGAACTCTTACGCTCTTACCAGTGCCGTTCGGCAGTACAACGGCGCCGCGGATCTGCTGGTCGGCATGACGTCCGTCGCA
>CANQIJ010000048.1 GCA_947624025.1 uncultured Lachnospiraceae bacterium
TAGGCTTAAGGTGGAAGTGCAGCAATGCATGGAGCAGATAAGTACTAATCGGTCGAGGGCTTAACCTCGGAGTAAACCGCTACGCGGTTAACTCCAGAGGATCGCAGAGCGATCCTCCAACGGAGTAAATTCCTTCAGGATTAACCGGAGTAAACTGCAGAGCAGTTAACTCCAAAGAATTGCAAGCAATTCTTCCGACGGAGTAAATTCTTTCGGAATGTCAGTAATGGTATCTTTCAGGTTCGGTTTTGAGGGCATGTCCCTCGGAATATTTTGGTGTTGGATAGTAAAATTCGATACTATTTGCAAAAAAATGCAAATAGTATTTTTTTTTTGATTTTTTTATGATATAATTAGCTAAAATATAGATTGCATTGTTTTTTCTGTGAGATTTAACAGAACATATGTGCGGTCTGATCGATTTCAGTACTATTTAGGGGGAGTTTTTAATTCTTCCGGGGGTAGATCCTGTACGGATCTGTTTTTGCCAATTATATAACGTGAGGTGGATTACATGGATACGAAGATTCTGCTTGAGAATGGAACCAATGAGTTAGAAGTACTTGAATTTATGCTGGACGGCAATGCGTACGGTATCAATGTTGCCAAGATCAAGGAAATTATTGTGTATGAGCCGGTCACGCCTGTGCCGAACGCTCATCCGAGTATTGAAGGCATATTTATGCCGCGTGATACAATGATCACTGCGATCGATCTGAAGAATTGCCTGCAGCGCGGCACGACACAGCCGGGCGGCTTGTTTATCATCACTAATTTTAATAAGCTTGATATTGCGTTCCATGTTGATTCGGTAGTTGGAATTCACCGCGTATCCTGGCGGGATATCATTAAACCGGGTTCTACCGTATCCACAACGGAGGATGGTGTTTCTACAGGTATTATCAAGTTTGAAGACCGCCTGATCATTATACTTGATTTTGAGAAGATCGTAACGGACATCAACCCTGAGACGGGACTTAAGATGACTGATATAGAGGAGCTCGGGGAGCGTCAGAGAAATGATGTGCCGATTTTGATCGCGGAGGATTCGCCGCTGCTGAATAAGCTGATCGTTGATTCCCTGCACAAGGCAGGATATGCGAATCTGATCCATACCGAGAACGGACAGCAGGCATATGACGTTATCCAGGAGTGTAAGAAAGAGGGTACATTGAAGGATCATGTGCAGTGCATCATTACCGATATCGAGATGCCGATCATGGACGGCCACAGATTAACGAAGCTTGTTAAGAGTGATGACGCAACAAAGGATATTCCGGTTGTTATCTTCTCGTCCCTTGTCAATGACGAGATGAGAAAAAAGGGCGAAGCTCTTGGCGCCAATGCCCAGCTTTCAAAACCTGAGATTGGTAATTTGGTACGCACGGTGGATGATTTGGTTTTGAATCTTAAGTAGTATATTACCAGAATGTTTAGGCTGGGAGCTTCCCAGCCTTCATTTTTGCTGCGACAGTGTATTTTACATAACGCTTAACATCAATACATGGGGATATAAAATGAGTGCAGACGATTCGGAGATGTTAAAAGAACTGCGGGATGCGGAAATGATCCTTGTCGGCATCGGTGAAGACATGCAGTATGACTGGCATACATTGACGGAAGATGAACGATTCCGTGAAATCGAGGACGAGATCGGCGGAAACGGGGAACATATCTGGATCATTCCCTTTTTGCAAAAAATGGTATTGCAGCAGAGGGAAGACGACAGATGGAGCCGAGCATACAGTGATCTTGGCAGGATACTGGCGGGCAGGAATTACTATATCGTTTCTCTCTGCATGGATGATCTTATATATGAAGCGAGGCTGAATGAGAACCGTATCGTTACGCCCTGCGGCGGCTTTCGTAAGATGCAGTGCGACAATAATTGCTCCCATACTCTTAGTGAGATACCGTCGGATGCTTATGAAGACGTATTACGGTATTACCGCAGGGAGCTTTCGCTTAATGACCTGAGAGAGCCGCTCTGTCCTGTATGTGGCGGCAAACTCAGATTTAACCAGCTGGGGGTAACGCGATACGCCGAGGAAGGGTACCGGGAGCGCTGGTCAGATTATATGAAATGGCTCCAGGGCACTGTAAATAAGAAGTTGTGCGTATTGGAATTGGGGGTCGGGCTGGAATATCCCTCGGTGATCCGGTTTCCTTTTGAAAAAATAGTCGGTTATAACCTCAAGGCGTATCTCTATCGCGTTCATTCCGTTCTATACCAGATCGGGGAGGAGATCGCCGGCCGGGGAGCGGCGATCAGGAAGGATCCGATCGATTTTCTAAAAGAAATTTGTGAAAATGAGCAGTATATGCTAAAATAAGTCGTAAACAGTTTTTTGAGTAGGAGAGAATATGAGCTCAAGTGAAGAATATTTAGACAGTCTTTTAAAATCGCTGACGGAAGGCACGGGTGATACGAGCGCGGAAGCCACAGAGCCTGTGATGGAGCCGGAGCCGCAGGAGGATTCTTCCACGATGTCGGATATGGATGATATCGCGGCTATGTTTGCATCCATGGGAGAAGGTGCACCTGCGGAAGAGGAGCCGCCGGAAGAGGAACCGTCGGAAGGGGATATGCTGGCAGATGATCTTGCGCTTGCAGAGCTTCTGAACGGGAGCGGGATGTCAGACGATATGCCGCAGGAGGACGGGGCATCCGGGGATGGGGAGAGCTTCGGAGACAGTGAGCCTGCTTTGGATGAGCTGTCGTTAGACGACGGTATCATTTCGGATGAACAGCCGGATGAGGATCTATCGCTGAACGATCTGTTCCCGGATGACAATCTGTTCGCGGACGGAACGGGATCGGAGGAAGAGCCGTCGGAAGGAGAGTTGTCGGAAGAAAATATGCTGGCAGATGATCTTGCGCTTGCAGAGCTTCTGAACGAAAGCGGGATGTCAGATGATATGCCGCAGGAGGATGGTGTGTCCGGGGACGGAGAGAGCCTTGAGGACAATGATCTTGCGCTGGATGATCTGTCGTTAGACGACGGCATACTTTCGGATGAACAGGGTGGAGAGCTGGAGGGGGATCTGTCGCTGGATGATCTGTTCCTAGATGACAGTATGCCTTCGGATGAGACGGGATCAGGAGAAGAGACACCCGAGGAGGATATGCTGGCAGATGATCCGGCGATAGCGGAATTGCTGAAGGGCAGTGAGGCAGTAGATGATCTGAGCCTTGACGGGTCGGATGATGATTCTGCTTCAGAGGATCATTTTGCACTGGAAGAGACCGGCGAAGAGGATGCCGAGCTGTCCGCGCTATTGGCGAGCATGGGCGGCGATGAAAATCTGTCGGAGATCAGCGAGCTGTTGGAGAAATCGGATCAGGGCGTTGCGGTAGATGACGATATCATGTCATTGCTGGACAGCACAGAGGAAGGTAATGAAGGGGCGGACGCCTTTGATTTCTTTTCGGGTGAGGAAGACGAGTCGGAGACCTTGAGCCATGCAGAAGAGGGAGAACCGGAAAATATACGCGAGATCACGCCCGAGGAGTTAGAAGAGCGGGAGAACTCAAAATCCGCAAGGCAGAAGAAGAAGGAAGAGAAGGAAAGAAAGAAGAAGGAAAAACTGGCGAAAAAGAAGGCTGCCAAATCCGGTGCATCCGGTTCGGACGACATGGACGATAGCCTCGCCGCACTTGTGGAAGGCGCGGAAGCGGCAGAGGGACAACCCAAGAAGCAGGGATTTTGGGCCAAATTGATGGCGGCTCTGCTGGAGGAGGATGAAAGCGGCACAGAGAGCATTGATACAGATGATCTCGGGCTGGATATCGGTAATATCTCGGATGAAAATAAAGAGCTGCTCGACGAGCTGAGCGCGGAAGATAAGAAGAACGCCAAAAAGAAGGAGAAGAAGGAAAAGAAAGCAAAGAAGAGTAAAGATAAAAAGGGCGGAAAGGCACCCGAAACCGAAGAAGGCGGGGAAGAAGGCGAAGCCGGAGAAGCGGAACAAAAGCCTAAGAAAGAAAAGAAGAAGAAAAAGAAAGAAAAGGCAGTTGATGAGATCCCCCAGGTTCCGGAGAAGAAGCTCTCAAAGAAAAAGGTGACATCGGTATTCCTGTTTTGCGCAACGATAGCGGCATGCGTCCTTGTGGTGACGGTGCTGCTGCCTGCCCAGATGGAAAAGCAGGAGGCGCGTGTAGCGTTTGACCGTGACCAGTATGCACAGGCGTATGAGCTGTTATATGGAAAAAAACTGAGCGAAGAGGACGAAGTGCTGCTTCAAAAGAGCAGTGTTATCCTTCAGATGCAGAGAAAGCTGGATTCCTATGAGAATTACAGCAAGCTGGATATGCCTGTTGAGGCGTTGAACGCACTGCTTGAAGGGGTAAGCCGTTATCAGAAGCTGAGCGATAAAGCCAGCCAGTACAACGTAAGCGATGAGGTCCTGGACATCTACGGGCAGATTCTGGATGCCCTTGCTTATCAATATGGCCTGTCGGAAGAAGATGCTTTGGATATCATTGCGTCCGGCGATGACGTGACGTATTCGCAGCGTGTTCAGGCGGCTTCGTCCGGTGAAGCATATGCCGGGGGAGAGGAAACGCCTCAGGGCAAACAGGATGTGCTGCCGGAAGAAGAGGAGATTATCGACCGGCTCGAGAATACGGAAACGGAGTAGAAGATTTGCATGGTTGCAGTGATTGATTATGATGCCGGCAATATCAAGAGCGTTGAAAAAGCGATGATAGCGCTCGGTGAGAGCGTTGAGGTGACAAGGCAGAGGGATACGATACTGTCGGCGGATCATGTCATATTACCCGGAGTGGGCGCTTTTGGCAATGCGATGGAGAAGCTGAGAGGTTACGGGCTTGTCGATGTGATAAATGAGGTCGTGGACAGGCAGATTCCACTGCTGGGTATCTGTCTGGGTCTGCAGCTGCTGTTCGAGAGCAGTGAAGAGAGTCCGGGAGTGGCGGGACTTGGCATTTTGCCGGGAGAAATCCTTAAATTGCCTGATGACCGGGGCCTTAAGATTCCGCATATCGGCTGGAATTCATTGAGTTATCCCAACAGTGGGCGCTTGTTTGAGGGAGTGTCCGAGCAGTCGTATGTGTATTTTGTACATTCTTATTATCTGAAAGCGGGGAAGCAGGATATCGTAACGGCAACGACAGAGTATGCAGCGCTCATCCATGCCTCCGTGGAAAAGGGCAACGTATTTGCCTGTCAGTTTCATCCGGAGAAAAGCTCTGATGTGGGGATGAAGATCCTGCAGAATTTCCTGGCACAGCAGGCGTAAGCGGCAGATGAAGCGGTGGCACAGGGATCCTGTAGTACGATTTGCATAGCAAATAGTTGGAAAGCGTGGTTTGAAAAAATGCATACCAAACGGATCATCCCCTGCCTGGATGTGAAGAACGGCAGGGTAGTTAAGGGCGTTAATTTTATCAACTTTAAGGATGCGGGGGACCCGGCGGAGGTCGGAGCGGCGTACGACAGATCGGGCGCGGACGAACTGGTGTTTCTGGATATCACGGCATCATCGGACGCCAGGAATACGGCGGTTGAGATGGTGCGCAGGGTCGCGCAGAAGGTGTTCATTCCTTTTACCGTGGGCGGAGGAATCCGCACGGTGGAAGACTTTAAAGCTATTCTGCGGGAAGGCGCCGATAAGGTGTCCGTTAATTCGGCGGCGATCATGAATCCGCAGTTGATCAGCGATGCGGCGGACAAGTTCGGCAGCCAGTGTGTGGTGGTGGCGATCGATGCAAAGCGGCGGCCGGACGGAAGCGGCTGGAACATCTATAAGAACGGCGGCCGTATCGATATGGGGATCGATGCGGTAGAATGGGCCATGAAAGCGGATGAGCTGGGCGCGGGCGAGATCCTTCTCACCAGCATGGACGGAGACGGCACGAAGGCGGGATACGATCTGGAGCTGACCAGAGCCGTTGCCGAGAACGTATCCATTCCGGTGATCGCTTCCGGCGGAGCCGGCACGATGGAACACTTCTATGACGCTTTTACCGTAGGGAAAGCCGATGCCGCGCTGGCGGCGTCCCTGTTTCATTTTAAAGAGATGGAGATAGCCGATCTGAAGCGGTATCTGCGGGACAGAGGGATCTGCGTACGGATCTGACGGCGGGGTATGCCGCAGGACAACGAGGGAGATAAGATCATGGCAATGCTGAGTAATGACTGGGCGGAGGCTTTGAACGATGAATTTAGGAAGCCTTATTACAGGCAGTTGTATACTTTTGTAAAAGATGAGTACAGTAAAAAGGTGATTTATCCGCCGGCTGACGAAATATTCAGCGCCTTTCATTTTACACCTTTACATGAAGTAAAGGTGCTTTTACTGGGGCAGGATCCCTATCATAACGAGCATCAGGCGCAGGGGCTGTGTTTTTCCGTGCCCCCGGATCAGAAGGATATACCGCCTTCCCTGCAGAATATCTATCAGGAGCTTCACGATGATCTGGGCTGTTACATACCCAACAACGGCTATTTGAAGAAATGGGCCGATCAGGGGGTGCTTCTTTTAAATACGGTACTCACGGTACGCGCCCATCAGGCCAATTCCCATCAGGGAAAAGGCTGGGAGCAGTTCACGGACGCGGTGATCGAGGCGGTCAACGCGCAGGAACGGCCCATCGTATATCTGCTGTGGGGACGCCCTGCGCAAAGTAAGATCCCGATGCTGACCAATCCGAAGCATCTGATCCTGCAGGCACCGCACCCGAGCCCGCTGTCGGCCTACAGAGGCTTTTTCGGGTGCAGGCATTTCAGCAGATGCAACGAGTTTCTCAAAGCCAACGGCGTAGAGCCGATCGACTGGCAGATTGAGAATATATAACAGAGAGGAGTTTGGTTTTACAGATGAAAAAATTACCGTTTGTGACAAAGGAGAAGGTTGAGGAGATCGTAAAAACATATCCCACGCCTTTTCACATTTATGACGAAAAGGGGATCAGGGAAAACGTGAAGGCGGTGAAAGAGGCTTTTGCGTGGAATAAGGGATTTAAGGAGTATTTTGCGGTGAAAGCATGTCCGAATCCTTTCCTGATCAACATTATGCATGAGTACGGCGCAGGCTGCGACTGCTCATCGCTGACGGAGCTTATGTTGAGCAATGCGCTGGGGATCAATGGCCATGATATCATGTTTTCCTCCAACGATACGCCGGCGGAGGATTATGCATACTGCGCGAAGGTGGGCGGCATTATCAACCTGGATGATATTACCCATATTGATTTCGTGGAGAATATATTAGGCAGGCTGCCGGAGACAATGAGCTGCCGCTACAATCCCGGGGGAGTATTTCAGATGAGCAACGGTATCATGGATAATCCGGGGGATGCAAAGTACGGTTTCACGACAGAGCAGCTGTTTGAGGGATACAGGATCTTAAAGGAAAAAGGGGTGAAGCATTTCGGCCTCCATGCCTTTCTGGCAAGCAATACGGTCACGAACGAATATTATCCAAAGCTGGCGAAGCAGCTGTTTGAGACAGCTGTTGCGATCCGGGAGAAGACCGGTGTGGAGATTGAATTTATCAATCTGTCCGGCGGCGTAGGCATCGCCTACAAACCGGAGCAGACCGCCAATGATATCCGCGTCATCGGGGAAGGTGTGCGCAGCGTGTATGAGGAAGTGCTTGTTCCGGCCGGCATGGATCATGTGGCGATCTATACGGAGATGGGACGTTTTATGACAGGCCCTTACGGTGCACTGGTGACTAAAGCGATCCATGAGAAACACACCCATAAAGAGTACATCGGTGTGGATGCGTGCGCGGTCAATCTGATGCGTCCGGCTATGTACGGCGCCTATCACCATATCACCGTACTGGGTAAGGAGGATGAACCCTGCGATCACAAATATGACGTGACAGGCTCTCTGTGTGAGAATAACGATAAATTTGCTATCGACAGAATGCTGCCGAAGATCGACATGGGAGATTATCTTGTGATCCATGATACCGGTGCGCACGGCTTTGCAATGGGCTACAATTACAACGGCAAGCTTAAATCGGCGGAACTTCTTCTTAAGGAGGACGGCAGTGTGCAGCTGATCAGACGCGCCGAGACCCCGAAGGATTATTTTGCGACGCTGGACTGCTTTGATATATACGAGAGACTGACCGGACAGAAATAAAGAATAGCGGAGTACAGGAACAGCAGGCGGCAAATAAATTTCTTGCCAACAGCCGGGTGTTATGGTAATATAAAACTCGGTTGTTGTTAGCGCCGGCGTGTCGGAATGGCAGACGAGGCAGACTCAAAATCTGTTGTGGGCAACCACGTGCGGGTTCAAGTCCCGCCGCCGGCATTATATTGATATTAAGTGAATCGTAATGAGGCTTGAACCGAATTTTATACAGATTCGGTTTTTTTGCAGCCTTTTTTGCAAGACTCGTTTTCCTACTGTACAATGACGGTCAAATGTGTTATATTGTAATGGACTCTTTAGATAAATATTTTTGTAATAATTTGTAACAATTCCGCAATATCTGGTGTTGCCTGCCGGGTCGTAAGATACGGTGGCTGAGCGAGTTGCAGGATGCAGGGATCATACCGGCAGCAGTACATACTATCATGGTGCAGCCGGCGCTTACGGAAGAGTGTGACGGATTACAGAAGAATGTGACGGTAACGACCGTTTCACAGTGACCATATATTGTGTGCCGTTGATGCGACGGCGGAATGGAGATGCCTATGGAATCACGTAAACACAGGCATAAGGAATCATTCTCTGTTCTTCTGATCTCCAATACAGGACAAAGCAGCAGGCATTTTCATGTCTCCGCAGTTCTGATGAGACTGCTTGGCGTGTTTCTTCTCTGCATATGTGCTGCATTTGGATGGCTGATGTATGAGTATCTGTCCGGCAATGAAGTCACAGGCAGCTACGTGAGTGCCGGCCAGGATACCACTCATACGGAGCTGACGGATCAAATCGCAGAGCAGGAAGAGACGATCCGGCGATTGGAAGAAGAAAAGGATGCCTTAAGCCGCCAGAATGATGAACTTACATCTGAGAATAAAGCGCTGCTTGCAGCGGCTAAGACTACGCAGGATGAAACTGTGGCAACCGCAGGGCAGACAGCGGATAACAACGGAGCGGATCTGAGGTTTTCCAGCCGTTACCCGTACTCGGAAACCGGTGAGGTGTCAGAGAAATATTCGGACGCCCATCCGTATATTTCCATCGATACGGGAGAGCAGGGAGAAGTCGTCGCCGCAGCGGACGGAACCGTTGTCGGGATCGGATCGGATGATACGTATCCGCTCATCGTAGAGGTGGATCACGGAAACGGCTACAGAACACGGTATATGATGCTGCAGAACGCGGAAACGTTACAGCCGGAGGGCGCGCGTGTGCAGGCGGGAACAGCGTTGATCTCGGTCGGCGCAGACAATGAGCAGTTGGATTATCAGGTGATTTATGAAGAGAAGCCGATAGATCCGCTGATCGTACTAGAAGCGAAAGGGTGAGGGAGAGAAAATGCTGGGAAAGAACAAGAATGATACTTATAATGACGATACGCGCACGAAGATCGGCACGGTGATAGGGGAAGGCACCGTTTTTGACGGTGATCTGTCTTCGCCGGAAACGATCCGTATCGACGGCGTTATCAACGGGAACTGTACCTGTGACAAGAAGTTGATCTTAAGCGCAAGCGGGGAGGTCAAAGGGAATATTTCGGCGCAGAGCGTCATTATTTCGGGAAAGGTTGCCGGAGACATCGTTGTCAAGGGTAAGCTGGAGCTGTTGGCTACCGGGAAGATCGACGGGGATATCACGGCTGCTTCTCTTGTGATTGACGAGGGTGCCTGCTTTGACGGCAGATGCACAATGACGGCGCCGCAGGATAAAACTCGCGAGCCTGCAGCAGCCAGTGAGAAGGATTCCTCCGGCAAGACGGAGAAAAAAGCATAGGAAAGGTATGAAATCATGCAGAGTCATGCCGGGAAGGGTATTTGCGATAAACTTTCCGGCGTGTTTTTTTGTGCCTTAGACTTTTCAAATAATATTATTATGGTACAATAATCTATATGGTAGAAGGATGTGGATAGAGCATGGACTGTAATGAGGCAGAGAAAAGGATACCTTTTTTTCTACAGGATGAACTGGACGGCAGTCAGCTGGAAGAGTTTATAGCGCATGTGGAAGCCTGCCCGGAGTGCAAAGAGGAGCTTTCGATCCAGTTTCTTGTCTCGGAGGGCCTGGAGCGTCTTGAGAGCGGCAATAATTTTAATCTGCAGGAAGAGCTTCTCATGAAGCTGGCAGACGCCGGGCACAGGATCAGTCTTCGCCGCAAGCTGTGGCGCACATTAGTCTGTCTGGAGGCGGCAGTTGCGGCGGCGATCCTCATTGCCGTGTTTGTGGTACTGCGTCTGTAGGATGAACAGTCGGTATCGGTCATGATCATGAGTATTCGGAAAGGTAAGAAGCGTTATGGGACGCAAGCTTGTATTGATAGACGGACACAGTATATTGAACAGGGCTTTCTACGGAGTTCCTCTCCTGACAAACGGGAAGGGGCTTCACACGAATGCGGTCTATGGTTTTCTGAACATCATGTTCAAGATATTGGAGGAAGAACAGCCGGATTATCTGACGGTGGCTTTTGACGTACATGCACCGACATTCCGCCATGAGATCTATAAAGAATATAAAGGCACCAGAAAACCTATGCCGCAGGAGCTGCGTGAGCAGGTACCTGTCATGAAGCAGATGCTTGAGGCCATGGGGATCCGTGTCGTGGAGAAGGCGGGGCTTGAAGCCGATGACATTCTGGGAACCATTGCGAAAAGAGCCGAGCGGGAAGGCATGGAGGTGGCGCTCGTATCCGGTGACAGGGATTTGTTACAGATCGCCACGGAACATATCAGGATCCGGATCCCTAAGACGGAAATAGAAGACTATTATGCCGGGGATGTGGAGGCAAAATATCAGGTAGACCCGATACAGTTTATCGATCTGAAGGCGCTGATGGGAGATGCCTCGGATAACATTCCGGGTGTGCCCAAGGTGGGAGAGAAGACTGCGGTTGAGCTGATGGTGCAGTTCGGATCGTTGGACAATATCTATGCGCATGTGGAAGAAGTCAGTAAAAAGGCGATAAGAGAATCCCTGATCGAGAACAGGGAACTGGCATATCTGAGTAAAACGCTTGCGACCATCAATACGGACAGCGACATTGATTACAGCTTTGAGGATGCCAGAGTCGGTAATTTCTATACAGAGGAAGCTTATGTGCTGTGCAGGCAGCTGGAATTTAAGAATTTTCTGTCCCGGTTTGAAAAAGCTGCGCCAGGCAGCAGCCCGCAGACGGAATACTTCGGCGAACTGACGGAGCCGGCAGAGGTGGAAGCATTGTTTGCAGAGTGCCGCGCTATTGCGGAGCAGAGGCAGGATGACGGGGATCATGGGATCGGTCTTGCGATACTGGCGGATTCGCCGACGGAGTGCGTGGGGGCTGCGATAGCCGTCAGTAAGGAAAAAGTCCGCTTTATCCCCTGCACTGATTCCGTGTCTGTCCGTTATCTTGCGGATCAGCTGTCGGAATTAGCCGGAGATAAGTTATGTAAACTATGTATTTTTGATATTAAGAGTGCCTACGGTATACTGGAGACACCGCAGAGCGCCGATGGCGGCCGGGAGGATGTAATGGCGCCCTACCGGGAGAAGCGGTACTTTGATATTCTTCTGGCGGCATATCTGTTGAATCCGTTAAAGAATGATTATGAGGCGGAGGATATTGCAAACGAATATCTTGAGCTGACGATACCGGGCAGAGGGCAGGTCTGCGGGAAAGCATCCTATGTTCAGGCATATGCGTCCGATCCGCAGGCGGTGGCAGAGTATGCGTGTTTTAATGCTTATGTCTGTCTGGCGGCGGCGCCTGTTCTACGGGATAAGCTGCGTGAGCAGGGGATGTATGATCTCATGTATGAGATCGAGATGCCGCTTACCAGGGTGCTTTATGATATGGAGCAGTACGGCGTTATGGTAAAGCCCGGCGAGCTGAAAGCATACGGAGAGGCGCTGACCGGCCGGATCGAAGAGCTGGAGCAGTCTATCTACAGCCATGCGGGATGCCGTTTCAATATCAATTCTCCGAAGCAGCTTGGCGAGATCCTGTTTGACAAGCTGGGGATAAAAGGCGGCAAGAAAACCAAAACCGGATATTCCACCGCTGCGGACGTACTGGAAAAGCTGGCTCCGGATTATCCCATCGTGTCACAGATATTGGAGTACAGAGGCCTTGCAAAATTAAAATCTACTTATGCGGACGGGCTGGCGTCTTATATCGATGACGGCGGAAGAATACATTCTACTTTTAACCAGACCATTACGGCAACGGGAAGGATCAGCTCAACGGAGCCCAATCTTCAGAATATTCCCATGCGAATGGAGCTGGGGCGCAGGATCCGCAAGGTGTTCGTGCCGATGGACGGATATGTGTTCATGGATGCGGACTATTCGCAGATCGAGCTCAGGGTGCTGGCTCATATGTCCGGCGACAGACAGCTGATCGAAGCGTACAGGATGGATGAGGATATTCACCGTATCACGGCGGCCAAGGTGTTTCACACTCCTTTTGAAGAGGTGACGGATTTACAGAGGCGTAATGCCAAGGCGGTCAATTTCGGTATCGTCTACGGGATCAGTTCCTTCGGCTTGAGCCAGGATCTCAGCATCTCGAAAAAAGAGGCGGCGGAGTATATCGAACAATATTTTGAGACGTATCCCGATGTGAAAAAATTCCTGGATGATGCTGTCGCGAATGCGAAGAAGAACGGTTATGTGACGACCATGTACGGGCGCAGACGTCCGATACCTGAGCTTTCCTCCGCCAATTTCATGCAGAGGTCTTTCGGAGAACGTGTAGCTATGAATTCCCCGATCCAGGGAACGGCTGCGGATATCATGAAGATCGCCATGATTCGGGTATGGGCCAGACTGCATGATGAAGGGCTCAGATCGAGGCTGATCCTGCAGGTGCATGACGAGCTGCTGATAGAGACGCTTGAAAGTGAGACGGAGCAGGTGCGCCGTATCCTGACGGAGGAGATGCAGAATGCCGCCAAGCTGTCTGTGAAGCTGGAGATCGATCTTCACACCGGCCGCGACTGGTATGAGGCAAAGTAGGATACGGTGTAACTGACTGTTTCAAAGAGGACGTTCATAGAAAACATGAATGGAGATCGAGATGAAAGTCATCGGGATTACCGGCGGGGTCGGTGCGGGAAAAACTGAGATACTCGGCTATTTGCAGAAACGTGCGGACTGCCGCGTCATCATCGCCGATCAGACGGCTCATGAACTGGAGAAGCGGGGCGGAGCCTGCTATGACAGGATCGTTGCGCTGTTGGGAACAGAAATATTGTCTGCGGACGGCGAGATCGACAGGTCTAAGATGGCTGCCCGGATCTTTGCGGACAGAGATATCCTGAACAGTGTCAACGGGATCGTGCATCCGGCGGTAAAGGAATACATAGTGGATGAAATCCGAAAAGAACAGGAAAAAGGTGTGCTCCGCTATCTTTTTATCGAGGCGGCGCTGCTCATCGAAGGCGGTTATGATCAGATCGTGGATGAGCTGTGGTATATCTATGCGGATGAGCAGGTCAGAAGAGAGAGGCTTAAGAGATCCCGAGGGTATTCGGACGAAAAAACGGACAGCATCATGAGGCGGCAGATGGCGGATGAGATGTTCCGCAGGCATTGTCATGTTGTGATAGATAACAGTAAGACGCTTACATACGCTTACGAACAGATTGATAAGAAATTGGGGGAAGATTTGTGTCAGAGAAAGTAAAATTTCCGGGTCAGCTGGTGTTTGGACTGGATATAGGTACAAGAAGTATCGTGGGCACGATAGGATACCGTGTGGGCGAGAAATTCTATGTGGTCACACAGAGTATCAGAGAGCACGGAACGCGGTCTATGCTGGACGGACAGATCCATGACATCTATAAGGTGGGCGAGACGATCAGCGAGGTCAAGGCTGAGCTTGAACGGCGTATCGGAAGAATGCTGAAGGACGTATGCATCGCTGCGGCGGGGCGTGTCCTCAGAACGGTTACTGTCAGGGTGGATACCGAGTTAGACGGAGACAGGGAAGTAAACGGAGAGGATATCTATGCGCT
>CANQIJ010000049.1 GCA_947624025.1 uncultured Lachnospiraceae bacterium
GAGGATATGTTTGTGATCCCGGAAATGATCAAAGCGCTCAACCCGGACTACAGACTGTATGTGCGGCAGTACACGGATGCCTGGTACGATACGGTCCTGTATGCGCTGTGAGGAAAGCGGCGGCTTAAGCCGCAGAAAGGATATTGGCAATGCAGATCATCAGTATCATCCGCTCTATCATTGATCCGGATCGTCCGGGGCAGGGAATCACGGATCTTCTTCGATCCGGCGTTGACAACGCTCTGCTGGATTTTGCGGCAGTCTGTCCGCCCGGTGTATGGAAGAATGTGGGAAAGTCTGACTTTAAAAGCACACGTTACACGGCCGCAGCGGAAGATCCGAAGCGGCTGGACGGACTTATGAGGGCGCTGACGGAGCGGGGCAGGGCGGCAGGGCTGGTTTTTCCCGTTGCCGCAGCGCTGTATGCGGCTGTCGATACGCGGCGTAACGATCTGACGGACAGGCTGTTGGCGTTGGCGTTAGAGTGTATTAAGATCTGCGGCGCGCAGGGCTGCCGTTATCTGATCGTGCGTCCGCCCGTGGCGGTTGTCGGGCCTACAGCAAAGGAGGGCAGCGATGATCCGTTAGAGGATGCTTATAGCGGATTCTACCTTACCCTTGCCAAGACCGCCCGTGAAAATCATGTTACGATCCTTCTTGAGAATCAATGCCGGGATATAGGCGGACATCTTGTGAGGGGGTTCTGCGCGGATGAGCGGGAAGCGGCGGCGCGGGTGGACGGACTGAATCGATCCGCATCGGAGCGGTACGGTCCCTGGAACGGACAGACGGAGCAGGAAGTTGTCGGTTCGGGACCGCACATGACCGGGCAGCAGGACAATTATTTCGGCTTCTGCATGGATGCAGGCGCCTGCAACCTCTGCGGACAGAATATGTATGATTTTGCCGTAGCTTTGGGTGACCGGATCAAGGCGGTCGTATTGCGCGACTGCGACGGCAGCAGCGATGCGTCGATGCTTCCCTTTACCTGTGTGAAAAAAGGACAAACGCAGACAGACTGGCTGAATCTGATCCGCGGACTTAGGCGGATCCGGTTTGACGGCTGCCTGATCATGGATTATGCGGACACGGCGGCAGCCTGTTCGCCGATCCTCAAGCCGCAGCTGCTTGCTCTGGCAAAAGCACAGGGTGATTATTTCGCATGGCAGATCGGAATGGAGCGGATGCTGGAGCAATACTCTTCCCGTGTGCTCTTCGGCGCGGGAAATATGTGCAGAAATTATATGAAGAATTACGGGGACGCATATCCGCCGCTTTTTACTTGTGATAACAATAAAGCTTTATGGGATACGGACTTTTGCGGCCTGACGATCAGATCGCCGGAGGCGCTTAAAGATCTGCCGTCTGACTGCGCGATATTGATCTGTAATATTTATTACAGGGAGATAGAAGCGCAGCTGAAGGAGATGGGGCTTCCGAATCCGATCGTATATTTTAATGACGAGTATATGCCGACTTTTTATGTGGACAGGCTGGATTCGGTGACGAGAAAGTATGACGGGCAGGTATGATGCCTGATATCGATGGAAGGATGCACATTTCTGTCCGGAGCAGGAGCGGATGCTGCGCGTCAAATGAGGAAAATATGGGAAAAGAGGGCATGGCCGATGGCAGGGATCGGTGTACAGACGAAAAATGTGATAAGTGATGAAAACCCGTCAGAGGGTTTCCGGCTGTTAAAGGAGACCGGATTTTCGGATGCGGATTTCAGTCTGAACGGGTATCTTTTGAATACGGATCTGTACTGTAATACGGTGAACAAATTTTTTGACAGGAGTATTACGGAACTGGAGGATTTTTTTACGCCGCACAAGGAGGCTGCGAAGAAGGCGGGCATCGCCATCAGCCAGATGCATATGCCGTACCCGGTTTATATCCCCACTGGCAAAAGGGAAGTCAATGATTACCTGTGGAATGAGGTCGCACCAAAGAGTATGCAGATCTGTCATTTCTTAGAGTGCCCGTATATTGTGGTTCATGGCTTTAAGCTGGCAAAATATCTGGGATCTGAGGATGCTGAATGGGAGCGGACAAAAGAGTTTCTTGATTATCTGGCGCCTATGGCGAAAGAGATGGGGATCGTAGTCTGTATCGAAAATTTATATGACAGTATCGGCGGGCATTTGGTGGAAGGACCGTGCTGCAATGTCCATAAGGCTGTAGCCCGCATGGATGAATTGAATGACCGGTACGGTGCGGAGGTACTGGGATTCTGCTTTGACACGGGGCATGCCAATCTGGTGGGGATTGATTTCGAGAGCTTTCTTGCCGGGCTTGGCGCACGGCTGAAGGTGCTGCATATTCATGATAATGACGGGATCTCCGATCTGCATCAGATTCCGTTCACCTTTACAAAAACCAGGGAGAACAGGTCTTCCACGGACTGGGAGGGGTTTATCAGGGGATTGCGGGCGGCTGATTATCACGGCGTTCTCAGCTTTGAGACAGCCCCGGTGCTGTCCGCCTTCCCGGATGAGATGAAGAAGGATGTCCTTCGGTTCCTCGCAGGGATCGGGCGGTATTTTGCCGGGAAGACAGAGAAGAGCGCCGGGTAACTGGGGCCCTATCATTAAAATATATCCATCACAAACAAGTACCCCACCATCGCTAACAGTCCGATGCAGAACAACAGCAGCCCGAAGGACATACTGCGGGTGATCATGGCGGTGTTTTCGCTCCATTCCTCATGGAACAGGGCATATTTGTGGTCATAATCGACATCCTCCGAATGCTTTCTGCGGAAGATAAGATCGCCGATTCTGCGGAAGCATGCCGCGATGCAGGCGGCCAGGTGCGTCAGCGGCGTTCCCTCCGGCAGTTCCCTGGGGAGCTTGCTGTCGCGGTAAACGGTCTTGCGCAGCAGAACAACGACTGTGTCCACAAAGCAGTCCAGGACGCGGCATATCACGCCTGACAGGAAAGGCAGTATCTTGAGAAGAAGCGGCCTGTAGACCGTATTCTCAAGGTCGAGATACCTGTGCCAGCGGTTCACATACCGGCCGTCTTTCATAAGCCACAGCCTTACAATGATCAGATAAACCAGCGCTCCGATCCCAAGGGATATGGCGGCGCCTTTTATATTTTCCATAGAAAGGTATGCGATCTCTTCGTAAGATCCCTGCGGCCGGGAGAGGAAAGGAACTATACCCGGCGTATCATATGCCATCATGAAAGACTGTCCCAGATCGGCGATCCTGTCCATAACGACATGCGGCAGAAAGCCCATCAGGGGAAGGAGGGCAGCACTCAGTGTCAATGAAAAAGCGCTGACTTTATTCATATAGGTTCCTTTCAGGGCGTCAAATTTATCCTGTACGGTTTCATCGGAGTTTTTTTCAATAAAGATCGCCACATACAATTTGGTCATATAGGCGACGGTAAGTCCGCCGCTGATTAAGAAGATCCACTCTACAGCCTTCATCACGTCGGCGTTCAGGTACGGTACGGGAGTAAGATACGCCGCCGTTAAGGAGGTGTCGGCGGCATTTTGGAGCCATTCGGTGCAGCCGACGATACTCTCATGAATGAGGGTCTTGCTGATATAGCCGTTCCAGAGAGGGACGCCGCCGATACCGAGCGCGCCCATCAGGAAGATGCCGTTCAGCAACGGTTTCTTACGGCCGAAACCGCGGATGTCATTGAGATTCAGCTTGTGTACATTCATGTAGATGACGCCTGCCGCCATAAAGAGTACCAGCTTGATCAGGGAATGATTGACCATATGAAGCAGGTTGCCCCGTATGGCCGTCAGGCCGTCGGCTGCCGCATCCCCGGTCACTGCACGTGCGGTAGTCAGAAGTCCTGATATTCCTACGCCCACAAGGATGAAACCGATCTGGGAGACGGAAGAGCATGCGAGGGTTCGTTTCAGATCAACGGAGAACAGTGCCAGCACCGCACCGATCACCATCGTGCATACGCCGATAACGAGGATCAGGGAGCCCCATGCGGCGTCTCCGAGGAAAATGTATGCGGTCAGGATCAATATGCCGTACATTCCCGCTTTGGTCAGGATACCTGACAGCAGCGCGGAAGCAGGGGCCGGCGCTACGGGATGGGCTTTCGGGAGCCAGATATGGAGCGGGAATGCACCGGCCTTGGCGCCGAAGCCAAACAGCAGACACAAGCCCGCAGCCAAAAGCTGCGTGCCGTCATAGGATCGTGAGGACAGCAGACCGTAAGTGAGATATGCGCCGGTCAGGTCGTTGAAGAACAGGGTTCCCGTCACATCATAGAGCAGGAAGATACCCATCAGCATGGCAAGTCCGCCGATCACTGCTACCGCAAGATAAGTCGCCGCCGCGCGTAAGGATTCTTTTCTTTCATCCTGCGCTACCCATACATAGGATGTAAAGGACATGATCTCAAAGAAGATAAAGGTCGTATAGAGATCGGCGGAGAGAAATACGCCCTCCGTAGCGCCCAGGGTCAGCAGCAGAAACAGATAATATCTGTTGCGGTTACGGTAGTGGGTAAAATATTCTCTGGAAAACAGGGTGCTCATAAACCACATAAAGGACGCGACCGTGCCGTACACGGCGCGGAAACCGTCGATCGTAAAGTGAAGTCCCATACCGCAGACATAAGGGATCGTAACGATCGTTCCCGATGCTTGCGAGACGGCTGTCTGTATAAGCAGGAGCAGACTTAAGCCCAGGGTGATCCCGGTCACGATATCCGCGAAGATATCCCGCTTATTTTTATTGATCCGTCCTATGGCATAGCAGAGAAGCCCCGCCGCCATAGGGAAGAATACGAGCGAATATACCAGTATGTTCATGAGAGTACAACCTGCCTTTCCGGTCGGATCCGGATCGATCCAACGGTAATGATAAAGCTATCATGAGTAACGGCCGCTTATAGGCATGATATCGCGGTTATAAACCTGCCGCCACGCTGTAGAAGAAATCTACAAGCGGTCCTGAGTAAACGCCGAACAGTATGATAAAAAAGGTAAATACAAACAGCGGTACAAGCATTTTCCAGTTGGGGTCCTTCACGCCGTCCAGCGTACTATAATCAAAATCCCTGCCGGGGAAGAAAGCCCGCACAACGATCGTCAGCATATAGATGGCCGTCAGCAGCGCGGAAATCAGCAGACACGCGATACCGAAGTATGCGACCGGGTTTTGGCTGTCTACGGCCGCCGCGGCAAGATTCCATTTGCTGATGAATCCCGCCAGACCGGGTACGCCCATCAGCGCGAAGGCGGATACGGTGAAGATGCCGAATACACAGGGCATCCGATAGCCCATCCCGTCCAGCTCATGCACATAATTCCGGTCCGTCTGGTGAATAATGGCGCCTGCGCAGAAGAAAGAGGAGATCTTCATCACCGCATGAAAGATCAGATGCGACAATGCGCCCACCAGTCCGAGAGGCGTCATGATGGTAACGCCGAACAGGATATAGGACAGGTTGCTCAACGTGGAGTAAGCCAGCCTCCTTTTCAAGTGCGTTTCTTTGACCGCGCGGCTGCATCCGTACACGATCGTAAACATTACGATGAGCATCACGACATTCTGCGCCCAGGTCCCTTTCAGAAATTCCGTGCCGAAGCTGTAATAGGTCAGCCGTATAATGGCGAATGCGCCGGATTTTACAACGGCGACAGCGTGTAGAAGCGCCGTGACGGGCGTGGGCGCCACACTTGCCTGCGGGAGCCATGAGTTGAACGGGCACACCGCGGCTTTGACGCCGAATCCCATGAAAGCAAGCACATAGATGAGCAGCAGGATATTGGTTCTGTCACCGATCTTAGCGCAGTCCAGAACGCCGCCGTAGATAAAGTCGGTGGTCGTTCCGTACACGATGATCATGATCAGGCCGATGAAAGCGAATGCTGCGCCGCCAAGGGAATAGTACAGGTACTTGCGGCTGGCAAGGATCGCTTCTCTTGTCAGCGTGTGCATGACCAGAGGGACCGTAACGAGCGTCAGCAGCTCATAGAAGAAATACATGGTCAGCAGATTGGCGGCAAGCGCGATACCCAGAGTGACACCGTAGGTCACGGTGTAGAACAGGAAAAAAATAGGCTCGTGCTCTTCCTTCGTCATATATTCAAATGCATACAGGGTCGCGAAAGGCCACAGCGCCGACACCAGCCCGGCAAAAACCATGCCAAGTCCGTCCACCTTGAAGGCGATAGACAGATCGCCTGTAAAGTGTGCCAGTAAAAATGTGCTGTCAGAGTGGTGCAGCAGCAGATACCATACCAGAATGCTGTTTAGGATAACGGCGCATTCCAGAAAGATCTGCCGGTGGCTTTTCTTACGAAAAGGAAGCACCGCGGCAAGGATTCCCGCTATAATAGGAATTAAAATAACTGAGATGATCATATCTTTTCCCTCGTTTCAAGGCTGCAGGAACCGATGCACGGGGCGGTTCTTACAGTCCGCGTGTTATGAAAACATGGTATATACCGCATTCGTCACCCAGTTGATGACCGGGGTGGGAATCAATCCCATCAGGACCGATAATATTGTCATAATAAGGATAGGCAGCGTCATGTAAAAAGAAGGTTCCTTCCCGGTAAGCTTCTCATAGTCATAATCCGCACCGGGCAGAAAACCGTTTATTGTAAGCGGCAGCAGATATCCTGCGGTCAGCAGCGCGCTGACAAGAAGGATCGCGGGCCCGAGCCAGCGGAATACGGGCAGCATATTCGACAGGCTTCCGATCGCCAGATACCATTTGCTGATAAATCCGCCCGTCGGAGGGATACCGATCAGCCCCAGGGACGCGATCGTGTAGCACCATATGGTCAGAGGCATCTCTTTGCCGATCCCGCGAAGTTCATCGACCCTGGTCCTGCCGGTGGTATAGATGATCGCCCCGGCGCACAGGAACAGGACCGCCTTGACCAGACCGTGGGCGATCACATGGAGAAGCGAACCGGTCACGGATTCTGTTCCCAGGGTCGCCAATCCGAACAAAATATAGGAAACCTGGCTGATCGTGGAGTAAGCCAGCCTTTTCTTTAAAACCGGCTCTCTGTAGGCGAGCAGAGAACCCATGAAGATCGTAATAAGCGTCAGCACAAGCCATGCGGTCTGCACCCATGTGCCCCGCAGAAAATCAGCGCCGAAAATATAGAAGACAATGCGGATCAGCGCCAGAACTCCCGCCTTCACGATCACCGCAGACAGAACTGCCGATGCGGGCGCCGGCGCTGCCGGGTGCGCTGCGGTCAGCCATGCATGCATGGGAAACATACCCGCCTTCACACCGAAGCCGATGATCATGACAAGCGCCACAATGAGCAGAAGCCCCGTCTGGGAAGCGGCGCTGCCGTTTAGAACGCCCCCGGCGGTAAAGGCTATGGTATCGCTGCTTCGACAGATAAAGTAGATGCCGAACAGCGCCATGTATGCACCGCAAAGAGAATAAAACAGATATTTTAATCCCGCCATGACCGCCTCGTGGCTTCCGTTGTGCAGCACAAGGGGCATGGAGGAGAGGGTCAGCATTTCAAAGAACAGGTAAAAGGTGATCAGGTTGCCTGCAAAGCACAGGGCGTTGAGGATACCGAACACGATCAGATAGAAGCCGTAATAGCGCTTTTCGTGATCCTCATGCTTCATGTATTCAAAGGAAAAGAGACCAGCGCACAGGAACACCACGGACGTCAGCGTAGAGAATAAAACGCTCATATCGTCCACAGCGAAAACGACAGGCAGCGTTTTCGTAAGCCGGAAAAGCTCAAAGCCCGTTCCGTATGCGGTAAGCACGGCAGCCAGAAGGAGCGCGCCCGTCAGAATAAAGCCGCCGGCCGCCGTCGCGATCAGATACCTGCGGTCGGTATATTCTTTTCTGATCAAAAGGAAGATGCCGGTAAGAACCGGTGCCAGTATGGATAAAAGTATGAGATACATGTTGTCACCTCCCTAGGAAAACATGGCAAGTCCCTGCTGTATCATATCGACTACAGGCTGGGAGCTGATACCGAGTATAATATTCAATACGATAAACGCGGCCAGAACCGCGGCATACACGGGCATATCCCGGAAAGTCATGCTTGGATACGCCGTGTCGCCTACAGGCGTGTATATACGGATCACTGTTTTCATGAAATAGATCGCGTTCAGGATCGTGCTGATACCGAGCACGATCAGGGCCGGCAGCATCTTGGTATGGTTTAACACCGCCGCCTGCGAGAAGAGCAGCTTGCTGATAAAGCCGGAAAATAACGGCACACCCACCATGGAGAGCGATCCCACCGTAAAGGCGACGCCTGCCCACTTGTTGCGGTAGCCGGAGCCGGTCAGCTCGATAAATTTGCGGCTTCCGCCGGATACATCGGTCAGTCCGATGGCGGCGATAAACAGAAGCGACTTGGTGGCGGCGTGGGACAGGATGTGGAAGATGCTGGCGGTCATACCTGCCTGTGTACCCATGCCGAATCCCATATAGATATAACCGATCTGCGCAACCGAAGAGAAGGCGATCATACGGCGTATATCGGTTTCCTTGATGGCGCTTGTGGAACCGAATATCATACCCATCAGACCAAACAGGAACAGCACATCAATGATTCGCGTATCGTGATAGATATCGAAGCCGATGACACGGTAAATGATCTTGATCAGCAGGAAGATATATCCCTTGGACACAAGCGATGAGAGGATTGCCGCGGAAGAAACGGTGGAATAACCGTATGCGTCCGGGAGCCATGCGTGAAAGGGGAAAAGTGCGCTCTTGATACATAAGCCCACCGACATAAGCACGATGGACACGATCAGGGGCAGGGTATATTGTCCCTCCGCCACGATCAGGGCAACCGACTCCTTCATATTGCTCATCAGCAGATGCCCCGTCAGATCGTAGAGCATGCACAGACCAAGCAGCAGCATACCGGAACCTAACAGGCTCATGATCATATACCGGACGGCGGCTTCGATGGTGCGGCCGTTCTGCCGGATCATAATGAGTCCGCAGGCGGATATGGTGTTGATCTCTACGAACACGTAAGCCGTAAACATATCGTTGGTGTAGACGAGCGCAAGCAGTGAACTGAGCAGCAGATCGGTCAGCACATAATAAAGATAGATCTTGCTTTCCTCGACTTCTTCTGCCAGCTTGTGTCTGCCGCCCAGAAGGGACAGCAGCATAATGATACAGAAGAAGAGCGCCAGAAGCGCTTCCAGCACACCGGCGCGGATCTCGTTGCCCCAGGGAGCCGGGAATTTACCCATCACATAGACGTAGGATGTGCCGGACGCTAACGTATAGACCAGCGTAAACGCGTTTAATACCGTGTTAATGACAAGAAGAGCCGTGTTGAGCCACATGGCGGCTCTGCCGCGTAGTCCGGAGCTTATAATACCGGCAAACAGGCACAGCATAATAGAGATACAGGGGAAGTTCCGTACAAATTCCATTACAGATCCTCCTTTTTCAGCCGTTTCGATATCTCGTCCAGATCCAGCGTGTGATAGCGCCTGTACAGCCTGATGGTGAGCGACAGCATCAGCGCCGATACGGACACAGACACAACGATGCCTGTCAGAACAAGGCCGCTGGGGATCGGATTGATATAAGCCTCCATATCCTGCACCCCGTCTGTCACGATAGGCGCGATGCGTCCCGCGATATATCCTTTCTCTGCAAGAAAAAGATAGATCGCCGTATCCATGATATTAAGACCGATGATCTTCTTAATGAGATTGGGCTGTAACAGAAGATTGCCGAAGCCGATCCCGAACAGGATCATGGCAACCGCCTCGCCGTAGTTCGTAAAAAGATTAGCGCCCATCTTACAGCCCTCCTCTTCTGAATAAGGCATAGAAAGCGTACATGGTGCAGGCGACCTCCAGCCCTACGCACACGTTGATCGGCAATATGATGCCGCTGCTTAGTATGTGCCCCGGAATACCAAGCGGTATGTGATTCTCTATGCCGTTTGCGCCCGTCATATAGAAGTAAGTGCCGATTAGGCCGTACATACACAGCGCGGTGATCTTGGCGATCTTGTAGATATGCTCGTCAAAGAAACGCTGCGTCTTTTTAAAGCCGAACGCCGCGACATAGAGGATAAGCCCCGCGCCTATAATGGAGCCGCCGGAAAAACCGCCGCCCGGGGATAGATGTCCGTTCAGTATGACATAAATACCAAAGATAAAGATGATCGGGCAGAGAACAAAAGCGGTTCCCTGAAGGATCGCATCGTTTTTCGGTTCAAAGCGGCGGTCGTTTTGGGCTTCCTGCTTTTTTAAGATGGCGTCATCCACCATCAGCAGGATCATAACGCAGCACGTTGCGATAAACAGCACATTCGTCTCTCCGAAGGTGTCGAATGCCCTGTAGGTTAAGATCATGCCCGATACGATGTTGAGTGCGCCGGTTTCCTGAAGTCCGTTTTCAATATACCGCTCTGAGACAACATTGTTGACCGGATTATCCGCATTGCCTGTGGGCGGCAGAAACGATACCGTGATAAGCAGCACGCTCACCAGTATAACGCAGAAAAGGATCGCCGCAGTCACATAGATCTTATGGAAGATCCGGGCCGCTTTGTTCTGCTCCTCATCGTAGACCTTATCGCGGATCATCTCTGATTCGCGCATACGCTCGATGATAGTCTCTTCCGGGATCACAGTTTCCTTCTGCGCCTGCATCTCCACTTCATCCACATAGGGATCTTTGCTGCCGGACAGCCAGCGGAAGAAACGGAAAGCAAATGTTTTCTCATATTCTTCTCTTGTTTTCAGCCTACTCATGATGCGCCTCCTCCTGCCTGTCTCTGTCTGTTTTTCTGTCATGCTCTATGCGGATCGCCTGGATCTTTTTCAGCGTTGCAAAGAAAAGCACGCTGGTCACGCCGGCGCCGACGGCCGCCTCCGTGATGGCCAGGTCGGGGGATTCCAGACATACCCACAGAATGGACATTACCAGACTGTAGGACATATAGATCAGTATGGAATTCAACAGGTTTTTGGAAAAACTGACGGAGATCGCGCACACGATCAGAAATCCCATCAGGATACACTGAAATACCGTCATGATAACGCACCGCCTTTCGTGTTCTGTTCCTGCTCCTGTGCAGGCAGGTCAGAGCCCGCGCCCGGAGCAGCCCCCGCCTGAGAGGGCTCCTCGACTACCGCATTCTCCAATGTCGCAAGGTCCGTGTATACCCTGCAGTGGGCTTCCAGATTTTCATTGGTGGCCACCTCAAGCCTTGCCAGCACATGGGAAGACACAGGGGACGCAAACCAGAGGAATATGATGATCAGCAGCAATTTCAGGGATGTAAAATTGAGCCCCGAAAAAATGATAAGACCGATCAGGCACGACGCGATACCGAGCGTGTCACCCATCGCCGCAGCATGCATTCTGTTGAGCACGTAATGAAAATGAAAGATACCGAATAATTCCGTAAAAAAGATCACGAGACCGCCGATCAGAAAAGCGCTTCCTACGATCAGCCGGATCCACTCAAAAATTCCCATCGGATATCCCTCCTTTGCCTTCCTGATCGGAACCGTTGTCCGTGTGACGGTTTTCCTCATAGATACCGATGTATACCTTGGACAGAATGACGACTGCGAGGAAGCTGATCATGGCGTAGACGAGACATACGTCCACCAGATATCCCTCGTCCAGCATAAGCGCCAGTACGGCGATCATGACCATGACCATAGTGCCCATCATGTTTACCGCCACGAGACGGTCCGCGATACGGGGCCCTCTGACGGCGCGTATCAGGCAGGCGAAGATCATCACTGCCAATATGATCAAAACGGTAAGGTAGATATAGTGGTATAGCATTGCGATCCGTCCTTTTATTTTACATTTTCGATCCTCTGCAGCAGTCTGACAAAGATCGAGGAGTCGATCCCCTGCGCCATCTCCTTGTCCAGACAGTGCACGACGTATTCGTTGTCCTTCAGGCTGACGGTAATGGTGCCCGGCGTCAGCGTGATGGAATTGGCGAGGAGGACCCTGGCGAAGGTGGAAGAAAGCGGCGCCGTAAAATGAACGACCGCAGGCTCGTACTGATATTTTTCGGTGTAGATCATCTTAAAGACCGCACCGTTTGCCTTGAGGATCTCTTTTAACAGGACATAGATATAATGGAGGACCAGAAAAAAACGCTTGCACAGAATAAGGTCCTTGCGGGGGCTGTAGTCTAAGAATCTGCACAGAAACAGATACATTGCGCCAGCGATCACAAGTCCGAATGCGGCGATCTCCCATGTGAACTGTCCGTTAAAGATGATCCAGATCAGGAAAAAGATCACAAACATGAAAGCATCCTCCAAAATATTTCTACCTATTAAAAGTCGTATTTCATTGACGATGCAATTATATACCTTTAACATAAAATGTCAAGTGTCAGAATAGATAAAAAAGCCGAGGGAGTTGACGTACTTCCTTCTTTTTTGTTATGGTATCTAATACAGGCAGGCCCGACAGGGCTGTACGATCGGAAAAGGGGGCACAGAATGAAATATCTGGTGATAGGAGCCGGCGGTACGGGCGGCAGCATAGGCGCCTATATGACAGAGGCGGGCAAGGATGTTACGCTCATCGCAAGAGGTGAACATTTAGAGAAAATGCAGCAGCAGGGTCTGCATATGGAGACAACGAAGAAGGGAAGCTATACCGTGTATCCGGTTAAGGCGACGGACATGGAGCATTACGGGGAGCAGCCGGATGTTATTTTTGTCTGTGTCAAAGGGTATTCGCTGGATGAAACGATCCCTTTTATCAGACGGATCGCCCGGAAGAGCACGATCGTGATCCCCATCCTGAATCTTTACGGAACGGGCAGCAGGATGCAGGAGAAGCTGCCGGGGATTCTGGTGACGGACGGATGCATCTATATCGCGGGTGAGATCAGGGAACCGGGAACGATACTGCTGCGCGGCGATATCTTCCGTATCGTATACGGTGTGCGCGATCCGCAGGACATCCGGCCGGAGTTGTTTGAGGTCGCCGGGGACTTAAGAGACAGCGGTATCGAAGGCGTACTGTCGGATAACATCAGGCGGGACGCGCTGCAGAAATTTGCGTATGTGTCGCCGATGGCGGCATGCGGACTGTATTATCATGTGTCTGCGGGCGAGATGCAGAAGACCGGCGAGCCGAGAGATACCTTTGTGAAGCTGATGAAAGAGATCGACGCGCTGGCGGCGGCGATGGGCGTTCCTTTTCTTGCGGATATCGTGACCACCAATCTGCAGATACTGGATGCGTTAGAGCCGGAAGCCGGCACCTCCATGCAGAGAGATATCTATGCGGGAAAAGCATCCGAGATAGACGGCTTGATCTATGAGGTGGTGCGCCTGGGAGAACGCTATGGCGTACCGACGCCGGCCTATCGGATGGTGGCGGATCAGGCGCGCGCGGACGGACTGCGGTAAGCGCAGGCACAGATACCGCGCAGCGCGTTACATCACTTCTTCGTGACAAATCCCGATATAGTCCGGAAGAACTTGTCAATATCGATGGGCTTGGAGAGATGTCCGTTCATGCCGCTTTCCACAGATTTCTTCATATCCTCGTCAAAGGCGTTGGCTGACATGGCGATGATGGGGATCGTGGCGGCTCTCGGATGACTGGAGCGCCGGATGATCCGGGTCGCCTCCAGTCCGTCCATAACGGGCATCTGGATATCCATCAGGATCAGGTCGTACCGGTCCGGTTCGCTTGCAAGGAAGGTGTCCACAGCCTCCCTGCCGTTGTGGGCGACATCTATGACGGCGCCCTCCATCTCCAGGATCGTCTGCGCGATCTCGATATTTAAGTCGTTATCCTCTACGAGCAGGATGCGCAGGCCTTCCGCGGAGGAGATCGTGTGAACCTCCTGCGGAGCCTGTTTGATGCTCTGCGCCTCGAGCTTATTGATCGGCAGAGTGAGCGTAAAATAGAAATCGCTGCCTTTGCCGGGTTCGCTGTCCAGACTCAGGCTGCCGCCCATCATCTGTACGAGGCGGCGGCTGATGGCGAGGCCAAGCCCGGTTCCGCCGTATTTTCTTGTGGTGCTTCCTTCCGCCTGCTCAAAGGATTCAAAAATACGCGACTGGTTTTCAGGGCTTAC
>CANQIJ010000050.1 GCA_947624025.1 uncultured Lachnospiraceae bacterium
CGGGCGGCGATTTACGAAAATGCCAAGTTGTTGTAACAGGGGCTATTTTACAGAAACGTGTTCTTTATTGACGATGAACAAGCAAAAAATCTATTGGAGGTGTATCATTATGAATGGAACGAAACCTAAATTTATGGAAAATCAGGTTCCGGCACAGAGCTATTTTGAACAACCCAATCCATATGTTAATGCACCATCTTGTCATGTAAATTTGCTTGAATTATCAAGATATGCAAAAAAATGTGGGAAGAAGCTGGTCGAGTTTACACAGGAAGAAGTAAAAAAGTTTTCCATTTAGGAAAGAAACTGCCGTTTCCGCTGACTTGATCCAAGTCCGTCTTATCAAAATATTCCCGCCGCCAGATCGTATAATCAAAGTTATCACGTTTCCACCATGATCTGATCAAACTTAAATTTTGGGCGTACTAACACTTCCCGATACTCTGCTACTATTTCATCGCATAATAAAGGAATCAGATCACCCAAAAGAGCTGCGCTTGCAACTTGTCCCGGAACAGACTGAACCTTTAGCATAGCGGAAACCAATACATTTGTGTCTATTACCGCATAATAATGCATTGTGCCGTCTCCTATTTTGCTTTCCTTACCGCCTCTATTTCAGCATTTATCTCATCCAACGTCATTTCTGAGGTTCCATTTTCCATAGCAACGTTGCTTAACTCCTGAAGAGCTCTTGCTGCCCTTTCAGCCTTGTAGTCACTTTTTGGCAATGTCATATTAAAAGGAACACCATTAACCATGACCGATCTTTTCAAGAACATCCTCACCGCTGTAGATAAATCAATTCCCAATGCGTCATACACAGCAGTTGCCTGATTTTTTAATTCATCATCTATCCTGACCTGTACTAATGTAGTTGCCATATCAATCATCTCCTTTGAATGGTTTGTAATTCAATTATAATATATTGTATGACAATGTCAATAATATATTCCATAGTGGCAGCCCATTTTACGTTGTTTTCCAGATATTACAATTCACCTACTACAATTCACCACCATATTCTTTAGTGATATGCCAAGCTCTTCAATCGACATTCTTACCACCCCGACAGACCCTACAATCCGTAACTGTCAAACAACTCTGTCAAAGCTTCCAGATCTTCTGCGTTCAGCACTATCTGGCCAAGGGGAGCGCTCATCTGTTTTCCGTCCATAACGATCACAGCTCCGTCCTCCGAAAAGGCATACATGATGTCCTCATATCGGATCACCCTGTCCTGCAGTCCCACGGCAGTAATCGTATCCGTCATAGAATATTTCCCGAAAAGCTCCAGGACCTGTGCGCTTTCTTCTTCCGTCAGGGTAACAATGTTCTCCTGATCTGTTGCGCGATATATTACCGCATCGGAACCCACCATTTTGATCGCGCTCTCCGATGGATCCGCGCCTGCATCCGGCTCATCTATTACCAACGGGGGATACTCCGGTGTGGTTTCCAATATCCCGAATGCCTCCTGCTCTGTGATCATCTGATAGGATATGACCTGCCAGACCCCCGTTGTGTCTTCATAAGCAATCCGGTTCATTGTCACAAGCAGCTTATAGCCGGTAATATTGCAGTCCACAACGGCAAGGATCGTATCCTGTGAATTCGATACCATCGAATAAGTATATCCGCCGTCATTCTCCGCTTTGACACCGAACTCCAGTTTTTCCGTATTAAAGCGATCCAGGAAGGACAGCAGCGTATCCTGTTCATCAAAGGAGCCTGTCCTGTGTCCCTGATCCAGCTCTTTGATCTCCTCCGTGGAGTAAAGCGGATACAGAAAAGAGATCACCGTCCTGCGGAATGTCTCGCTTGCGGCAAACGCCGTTACCGTTGCCAGAGAAACCGCCAAAAACCCTATTCCAATGCCAGCGGCCATACGATAATATCCCTTATGCCGCCACACGTTTTTCCCTTTTTCTCCTATTGATACGGGATCTGTTTCCATGGCTTCCTGCACGAACTTAAGGTCGATCTGACTGACCGCCTGTGAAATCTGTGTTCTATTCATATCCAGACGCCTTCTTTCTCCAAATATTTCTTTAATTTCTTTCTGACTCTCACAAGCCGCAGCGAAACATTCCGCTCGCTGATATGAAACTGCTCCGCTATATCCGTCAGAGAATCCGCAAACCAGTACCTCCTCACAAACATCATACGGCTCTGCCTCTCCAGCCCCTCCAGGAACCGGTTGATCGCCTCTGCGGTTTCTTTTACGGTGCACTCGTCTTCTACCGAATCTTTCGCCCGAATGCATTCTTCCAGCTCATCCAGCGCCAGATCATAGTGACTGTTGCGTTTCTTTGCACTGTTGAAATGGTATTTCTTGATGGCAAGATTGCGCACAATGTGGCAGGCATAGGTAAGCAGAGGCTTTGGCCGATTGGGCGGCACCGTGTTCCAGACCGCCAGCAGGGCATCATTGACGCATTCCTCCGCATCCCGATGATCCTGTAGGATATTCCGGGCGATCCTGATAAAATAACCGCCATATTGATCCTGCATCTGCCGGATCGCCAGTTCCGACCTTTTATAGAACAATTCCATGAGTTCCTGATCCTCCATGGATTCACCGTCCTTTCTCCCTCTGCCTATATACTACCTTTTTTCAACAGATTACTTCCTATCCGGTAAAAATCTTAAAGAATGATACAAAAAAAGCAGGCAGCATCATCTGATCGACATCTGCCTGCTTCCATATATATCTTTCCGGGATTTACCCCCGCTGTTTGTCCATGTCAAATACAAAATGCGGCGTAAAGCGGAACGGTCTTTTTCCCGTCCTCAAAGCCAAAGTTTTTCGCAGAGAGCTTGATGGCGTAATCGGGCTTGTAGGTGTCCATATAGACCTTTAATCTCTTGGCCCTTGTGTTGTCAGCGGATTTGACTTCAACGGGAATAAGTCTTCCATCCCTCTGGATGATAAAATCAATTTCCGCGCCACGCTCTGACTCCCAATAATAGGTTCGGTAGCCGTTTATCATAAGCTGTACGTTCACATAGTTCTCCGCAAGTCCGCCTTTAAATTCGTTCAGTTCTTCTACCATATAGAGGACATCGTCTGCATCTAAATCCTTTTTGGCGGCAAGCAGACCCAGATCAGAAACATAAATCTTGAAAGAGTCAATGTCTCGGTAGTTTTCCAAAGGCTTTTTTACCTGCTCCACCTTGAACACCTGCGACACGATGCCAGACAGGCAGAGCCATTCGATAGCATTCTCAAATTCGGATGCCCGGCCGCCTTTCTTAATCAGCTTATATTGAAAACGAGTATTCTTCTTTGAAAGCTGTACAGTGATGCTGTCATAGGCAAGCCGTGTTTTTTTGATCTCGTTCAAACTGTTGTACTTGCTCATATCATTAAGATAGCTTGCCAGAATAGTATCCTGCGTATGACGTACAAGAATATAATCCTTCGTCTGGGCAAACTGCATGACGCACTCCGGCATACCGCCCACTACAAGATACTGTCGATAAAGCAGCATCGCCGCATCGTGTAAAGCCGAAGGCATAGGCGTGTCAGTCTGGAAGGACTTTTTAATCCGGTCTGCCAGAACATCCTCCCCCAGCGCAAGCATAAATTCCTCCATATCCATCGGGTATAAGGTTTTCATATCAACCTTGCCCACGGGAAAAGAGAACTTTGCACGGTTTACCGCAACCCCTAAAAGACTGCCCGCCACAATGATATGATAGTCCGGAGCTTCCTCGCAAAAATACTTTAAAGAGGTCAGCGCCCGTTCGCAAAGCTGCACCTCATCAAAGACGATCAACGTTTTTTCCTTAACAATGGTCCGCCCTGCGATATGCGACAAAATAGGAATCAGATAATCGGGACTGATATTTTCATCAAAGGTTTCCGAAAGCTTCGGATTCGTTTCAAAGTTGAAATACGCCACGTTCTCATAGTGTGTGCGCCCAAACTCCAAAATGGAATATGTCTTGCCCACCTGCCTTGCTCCCTGCAGGATCAGCGGCTTGCGATGTTCGTTTTCTTTCCATGCTTCTAAAAAATCCATGATTTTCCGATACATAAATAGCTCTCCTTTTCAGAAGTTACCTATAACATATCAGATATTCGTGTAAAAATCAACGATTTTCATATTATATTTTACATTAAAATGCACGAACAACTCAGACCGTAGATACGATCAGTTCCATATTTCCCTGCAGATTTACGTCCCCATAACCGCACGGCAGGATAAAATGATCCCCTTTGCCGATCATCTGTCCGTTGATCAGACCGTCGCCATCGATCACGCTCATGATCAGGAACGGATACTCCTGTTCAAAGGAAACGCGCCCGTTCACGTCAAGCTTCCATACCTTATATGTATCGCATGAGATCAGCAGATTCATCCTGTTCTCCGGAAGACCGTCCGTGGTACGGATATTCTCTGACGCCGGCACTGCAGGAACGGTGATCACATCGATACTCTGATCGATATGAAGCTGTCTCGGTTTGCCGTCAACCAGCCTGTCGAAATCATAAACGCGGTAAGTGATATCGCTATTCTGCTGTGTTTCCAATACCATCATGCCGCCTTTGATGGAGTGGATCGTTCCCGGATCGATCTGAATGAAATCGCCCTTTTTGACAGGCACTTCCCTGAACAGTTCGCTCCATCTGCCGCCGTGAATCATATCCGCCAGTTCTTCTCTCGTCGTCGCATTGTGGCCGATCACCATCATTGTGTCAGGCTCACAGTCAAGCACATACCAGCATTCGGTCTTGCCGAAGGAACCGTTCTCATGGGCGGCAGCGTATACGTCGTCGGGATGCACCTGAATGCTCAGGTCTTTCTTTGCGTCAATAACTTTAATAAGCAGCGGAAATTCCTTCGTCCCGGTATCTCCGAACAGCTCATGATGCTCTTTCCATAATTCCGACAATGTCTTTCCTTTATATACGCCCTCTCTGACCGTACAGTCACCGTTCGGGTGTGCGCTGACAGCCCAGCACTCGCCCGTGTCGTCACCCGGAATATCATAATGCCAGTCCGTTCCCAGACGGGAGCCGCCCCATACCATCTGTTTAAAGACAGGCTCCATAAACAGGATCGGCGTCACAGGCCGGTTTGCCGACAGGATCGCGCCGTTAGTCTCGATCACCTTCTGATACCAGAATGCGGAGTCTTTCGCGGTACGCTTTAACGTGGAGAAATCCACATGGACAATACCGAATCTCTCGCTAAAGCCTTTTTCCCACTCGAAATTATCCAGAAACGTCCACAGGAAATACCCCCTGATATCAACGCCCTCATCACTGGCGCACTGCAATGCCGACAGATATCTATCTAAGAAGGTAATGCGGTTAGGGTCATGCACCTGCCCGTCCCGGGATACGATATCGTGACAGGACATCCCGTTCTCCGTCAGGTAGATCGGCATCCTGTATCTGTCATAGATGAATTTAATGCCCCAGTACAAACATTCCGGATTCACGGGCCACCCTGCCGCCGTCTTGGGAAGTCCGTCCGGCAGCGGCACAAATTCCGGCTCGCCGTCCGCACCGGCGCGTATAATATAGCCGTTATAAATATTCTGTCCCATAAAATCGAGCGGCTGTGAGATCAACTCCATATCCTCTTTGGTGATCTTGGGCAGATACTCCTTGAACTGCTCAAGTCCTACCTCCGGATATTTCCCCAGAAATACGGGGTCATTGAACCACGCCACGTTCCAGGTCCAGTTGCTGATCGGATTATAGAATGAGAAAAGCACCTTCCTTGCCGCTTCAATATCCTCAGGCTTGTCGGTCTCAGGGTAAGCCATGCTGCAGGTGGGCGCATAGCCGATCTTAATCGGACGCTTAGCGTGTTTCCGCAGATTGATGACCGCCTGTCCGTGTGCCCGCAATGCGTTATGGGCGATCTGGAACGTCTCTTTATAACCCATCTTCATGCCGGGCGCATGTACGCCGCTTAAATGCCCCAGGCCTACAAAGCATTCCGGCTCGTTCAGGGTAATAATGTACTCGCAGATATCGGTAAAATTCTCGGCGATCACCGTTGCATAATCCCCGAACCACTGTATGGATTCCTCATTGAGCCACCCGCCTCTGTCCTGAAGCGCCTGGGGAAACTCCCAGTGATACATGGTCAGGTAGGGCGTAATACCGTTCTCCTTCATGGTCATGATCATGTCCCGGTACAGGGCGATCGCTTTTTCATTGACCCTTCCGGTGCCCTCCGGCATGATCCTGCTCCAGTTGACGGAAAAGCGGTATGCCTTTATGCCCAACAGCCGCATCAGCTTAAAATCCTCTTTATAGCGATGCATATGGTCGCATGTAACGGACGCGTTCTTGCCGTCAGCGATGTGTCCCTCCTCGATAAAATTATCCCATATCATCCTTCCCGCACCGTCCTGCGGATCCTTGCCTTCTATCTGATAGGCGCTGCTCGCAACGCCCCATACGAAATCATCTCTGAACATTTATATACCCTCTTTCCTTCCCGCTATTCCGGGCATATGACCGGTCAAATTCCTACCGCATCCTCATGCGCTGATCACGGATACCAGATAAAAAGGCACCGCATCATTCTCATGCGTCTGCGTCAGCCTGATCTCCACCGTGTGCTGTCCCGGTGCGATGTGATGCGCCAGGGTATCGATATAGAGACAGTCACCCCATGTTTCATCGAAATTGGCGTCAAGCGTCACTGCATCCGCCTCATTGCCATCTACCACCGCAACGGCAACAGGCGCCGGCTGTTTCACGGATTTACGGTACTGCACCGCGATCTCCGTTCCTTCCACCTTAAACGTGATACACGCGCCTTTCTCCGAGGCAGTCCAGCCGCAGCGGAACATATCGTTCACATATTTTTCGGGAACAGTATCCGCAGTAAAACCGCTGCATACCGGAGCGCTGTTGTAATTGCGGTGCCTTACCGCATGTTCGTAAGCGTTCGCCGTAAGCGCTTCCGGCATCGGATAAGGCTCCTCCTCCTCGAATCTATGCATATAAATCTTATCGAGACAGTCCGTGATTACCTCCGCCACCAGCTCGTGTCCCGAAGAGTTGGGATGCAAATCATCCGGCGTGATCTCACGATTGGGGATCCTGCCCGCCGCAACTTCCGCATAGACCGTCGGCTTCATGCTGACACTGGGCAGACGGTAATGCGCGCCGATCTCACGGTGCTTCTCTTCCGCGCTTATGCCTGTGTCATAGCAGATATTATGTACCAGAAGGACCGCCGGTTCATAGAGGTTGCCGTATACCTTCCGCACCAGTCCCTCATAGGTTTCCTTATAAAATTCCGTATTCTCATCGTTGACGGAGAATTCGATAATGACGAAATCCGGTTTAAACCGCAGTACGTCCTCCTCCACTCTGGATACGCCGAACTGGGAAGTCGTTCCTCCTACCCCGGCGTTGACGTAAGTAAACGCCGTCTTTGGGAACCGCCTGACAAACCACTGATAAACCAGATAGGCATAACAGTTCGTATACTGCGTGGAGACAGAGCCTTGCGTGATGGAACCGCCTAAGAATGCCAGCGTCAATCGATCCCCCTGCTCCGCCCTTTTCATCAAATCCTTCAAACGATACTGATTTCCAACGTTGACCCAGCCGTCCGCCGGGTGTACCCAATATCCCATACGCTCCTTCTCCTTACCGTATTATCCCGATACGCTCCGTATCTCATGATACATAAGCACAACACATGAATATGATACAAAACCGGTCTGAATTGGTCTTCTATATCTTTGATCTTCTATATCTTAGCCGCATTAGCCTGCCGGATAAACGCCACAAAATCACCCTGCGGGATCGGTTTTGAGAAATAATATCCCTGTATGAAATCGCACTCCATACCGGCGAACATCTCGAGCATCTCCCGTGTCTCGACACCCTCCACCACGATCTCCATATTCATATCCTTGATCATTTTTACGGTGTTTTCCAGGAAAACCCATATCTTGGGGTCATTGTCTTCGTTTACAAAGGATTTATCCAGTTTAACGATCTTAAGCGGCAGACCGATCATACGCTGCATATTGGAATAACCTGTCCCGTAATCGTCCAGTGAAAAACTGATCCCTTCCTTCGTCAGTCTGTTCAGATTGTCCGCCATGGCGTTCTGCGCATACGCCGCCGCGGTCTCTGTGATCTCCAGATTGATCTGATCCGGCATAACGTGATACCGCTTCATGATCTCCAGATAAGATTCCGCCAGATCGCCGTTCATGATCTGTGCCACAGACAGATTGACTTCTATGTAATCCAGTCCTAACGCTTTAAATTCACTGCTTGCGATAAAGCGGCATACCGTCTCGAATACATACTCCCCGATCTTGTGGATCGTGCCGTTTTTCTCCGCCGCAATGATAAGATCCTCGGGCGAGATATAGCCGTGTTCGGGATCGTTCAGCCTGATGAGCGCCTCCGCAGAAACGAACCGCTTCTCCGCAATCGAATAGATCGGCTGATAATATACCTGAAAACTGTTATTTTCCAGCGCCCGGTCTATGATCTCATCAATATTGTTCTGGATATCCATCTTCCTGTGGTCCAGCACCTCGCTGGCCCGCATGATCTTGCCGGTATAGGGATATCTCTGATGGAAATCGGCGCCGAAGGACATCATCATTCGGAAGGTCGTGATCTCTTCCGGGCACTGCGCCAGCACGATAAAGGGCAGCAGATTGATGTCCAGACCGTTAAAATCGGTATTGCGCTTGAGTTCATCGTTCACTGCTGCGGCAACCGTCTCGGCATGTACCCTGTTCCTTCCGTAAAATACCATCCGGTAGCGGCCGTTGTCCAGATAATAGATCTCTGCATATCCGTGCAGTCTCCTGTTGATATCCCGCAGCTTATCCGCGATATCCTTAAGCAGCCTGGTGGCGGAATCAAACCCCACAAGCTGCTGGATCACATTATAATTGCCAATATTGATCATGATGACCGTCACATGCTTGTCATTATAAAAGTCCCGCTTCAGGTCATAGACATATGCACTGAACTTCATGAGTTCCGTAAAGGTATCGATATAATCCTCCGGCCGCTGGATGCTGATGCTTATGATCAGCAAACTGACAGCCCCGGCAAACATCTCTACGAGCATATGCGGTTCAAGCATCTGCACGACCATCGCCGTAACACCTACAGGGATCACGGCGCTGATCGCCAGTATCTTGCCTAAGCTCAATAATTTGCGATACGTATAGATATAAGCGATGTCACAGATCAGATAGAACAGCGTGGTTGCATAGATCAGCCAAAAAAACGGTCCTCTCTCATAACCGTTCTCCACCGTAAAGATCTTCCCGTTTGCAGCGTTGGCCACAAAAACGATCTCCATAACCACAACAGGAACGACAAGCACAAGCTGCAGACCGATCTTCTTGCGCAGCTTATGCCAGGTATCTGTCAGGCTGACGACAAAGAGGAAGTGCAGTGGCGCACTCAGATAGTGGGTCATCAGATAACCGACATGCGCCGTATACAACAGATCCGTATGCGAACTACGCGCATTATCCAACGATACAGCAACGATATCAAATACCGTTGCCGCAATGGAAATACCCATGATGATGATAAACAGCCTGTTTGACACGCCCTCCGTCATTTTGCGCATATACCATGAAATGAACAGGATCATGAGCAAAATGAGCGCGGCAACATCAAAGCTGATACTCTTCCCCGCCATAATCCTTTTACCTTACCCTCGTATAAGCCGGGCCGGCCGTGTGAATCCTCATTGCTTTCGCTAATATTGTATCATAGATCGTCCGCAGATGCAATCGGCTTTCCAATGTTGTGCGACAATCTGCCGGCCGCTCATTCTTTCGACCCCGGCAGCCGCAGCCGGAACAGCCTCTTGACAAGCTTCCTTGCGTTGAACGGCAGCACCGGATAGATATAGCTCTTATCCGACAGTGTCTTGTTGCTCACTACGGCCACAACAAACAGGATGACTGCCGCGATATAGCCGTATAATCCAAAGACAGCCGTCAGGATCAGATTGATGATGCGCATGAATTTGAGCGCATAGCCCAGCTCATAATTCTGCTGGGTGTAGTTGGCCAGCGCGACGAACGCCATGTACAGCATCACCTCGGCGTTGAACCAGCCGCTGTTGACGGAAAACTCACCCAGCACCAGCGCCGCCATAACGCTAAGCGGCGTACTCAGCATATTCGGCGTATTGATGGCGGCCAGCTTCAGACCGTCGATCGCCAGCTCCAGGATCAGGAACTGTGCGATCAGCGGTATATGCATCTCATCTTTGATCATAACGAACCGGAACGATTCCGGTATCCACTCCGGATTCTGCATCATGAGCAGAAAGGTCGGCGTCATGATATAAGTCAATATCGATATGATAAATCTGGTAAGCCGCAGGTAGGTTCCCGTAATGGGCGGAAAATAATAATCGTCCGCTTCCTCCACGATATCGAATATCGAGGTGGGAACGATCATGGCGGACGGCGAATTGTCCACCAGGATCACGATGTCCCCTTCAAGCACCTGCGCCGACGCCACATCCGGTCTCTCAGTAAATTTAAACTTCGGAAAAGGATTATACCATCTGCGCTGATACAGGCATTCCGCCAGACTCTCCTGATTCATCGTCAGGGCGTCGACCTGTATATTCTCTATCCTCTTTTTTACCTTATCCAGAAAAGCATGGTCCACCCGGTTGTCCATATAGCACAGAACGATATCGGTGCGCGAGCTTTTGCCTGCATTCATCATCTCCATACGCAGCTGCGTACTGCGGATACGCCGTCTGATCAGCGCCGTATTAAATACGATCGTCTCCACAAAACCGTCCTTGGAGCCGCGAAGTGTCTTGTCCTTGTCAGGTTCGTCCACGCTTCTTGCCGGATAGGTTCTGGAATCGATCAGGATACATCTGTCATACCCATCAATAAAAAGCGCAAAAACGCCCGAAAGAATACTGTAAAGGATATCGTCCCAGGCGTCCTTTAAGTCCACCTCCACATAAGGCGTCGCCTTCTTTGCCATCTCATGAACGTTCTCCGGCATGTCCGCCGGTTTTAAGTCCATAAAATACTGCAGCATCTTATTCATCAGTTCATCTTTACAGAAACCGTCTATGAAATAGATACATGCCTGTCTTCCGCCCACTTCTATGATGCGGTACACAATGTCAAAGCTCACATCGGGAGACATGTGCTCGTCCATATAGGACATGGTCTGCTGTAACGATGTCGTCATCCTGCCGCTGTGGTTATGATCGCTTCTCTGTTCCCCGCTTCTCTTTTCCTCTCTGCCCTGCACATCTTTATTCTGCACTGTCAAAAACTCCTTCCAAGACTTTACCGTTGTTGTCCTAGTATGTCTTAAAAGGAGTTTTATTATGCGTTGCAATACTCATTTAGCTTTCAGTATATTCTGCGGCAGGCGTAAGGCTATGCCATGCGCCGCACAGCAGGAATCTTACGCTTTCCCGGTGCTGCCGTGCCCTCCACGGTCGGCATTGTCAAGATGCGCAACCTCGTCAAAAACGATCCTCGGCTGATTCTCTACGATACGGAACTGGCAGATCCGGTCGTTGACATGGATCTGTGTATCCCGGACGGCATACACCGGCATGAACCACTGATCATTGTCGCCGCAATAAGAGTTGTCTATCACGCCGTGATGATTTGTCTGGATAATGCCAAAATTTTTGAAGGTGGAGCTTCTCGGCACCACATGCGCCTCATAGCCCCTGGGAAGCTCCATAGCCACGCCGAGAGGGATCAGTTTAAAATCTCCCGCTTTCAGCGTAACATCCTCCGCCGAGCGCAGGTCAATCCAGTCGGATTTGCCGTCTATATAGGTCAGCTTATCGATTTTATCCGTAAAATACTTGATCTTTATGGTTTCCAACTACGTACCTCTTTCCGCAGTCCTCGCTCCTGCAGGACCGCCCTGTGTTCCCAGACATATCTGTCCGGCCGCTGCCGGCATCCGTCCGTTCTATATCTGAGCTCTGCTATGCATAATCACCGCAATGAAGAATTGGATTGACCGGATCAGTCTGCTTTAAACTCTCCTGTACGTCTATGACCCGTTGGTTGCTGCTTCCCTTCCAGAGAAGCTTCGTATCCTTCAGATCGATCTTAAACTCACCGTCTACAAGCACATCCACATACTTCATCACAGGATAATGCATGATATCTTCCCAGCTGTCTCCGGTATACATCCAGATCGTCTTGTCAGGATATTTCTTCTTGATCTCTTCCATCAGGCTCCGCACATCCAGACGGTTAGCCGAATGGAGCGGATCGCCGCCGGAGAAGGTGATGCCGCTGATATACGGCTTGTCCAGCTGGTCAAAAATCTCTTTCCTGGCATTGTCATCAAAAGGGAGGCCGCCGTCCGGATCCCACGTAATGGGATTGTGGCACTCTTTACAGCAGTGGGCACAGCCGGCCAGCCATAAAACCACCCGCAGGCCGTCGCCGTTGAGCATGTCGTCTTTTGTAATATTGTGATATCTCATAGAAAATTCCTCATGTTAAAACCTCTGCATGGAACATGCAGAGCCCTCATTCGCTCCGTCTTCGACTCCGCTCATGATGGACGCTCGCCATAAACATACGATCTGCCGCAAGCGGCAATCGTATGTTTCCGGCTCGCTGTTTTCACATGCTTTTCCTTTCTGCGATCTCCGCCATCTTCGCATCACTCAGTCTGGTATCACCGTGTACACGCGAATATGCCAGATAACCGTTCATGCGGTCGATCTTTGTCAGATTGCGGCTGCCGCATACGGGACAAACATCCATCTCCAGCTCCTGATGTCCGCAGTCGTCACAATAGGCAAGCGACAGATTAACCCCTTCGTAGAAGCCCATATCCATAGCCCGGCGTATCAGTGTCTTGATCGCCTCGATATTGTAATCGATCGGATACTTTACATACTGGATCTTACCGCCGTTTGCCAGTTCCCAGAACCGGTACTCCAGATCCTGCTTCTCGATCGGCGTGATATCCTCCGACACATGGCAATGGAAGCTGTTGGATACATACTCTCTATCGGATACGCCTTCAATAATGCCGTATTTTGCGCGGAACTGTTTTACCTGCAGGCCGCACAGATTCTCAGCCGGAGTCCCGTAGATGGCGTAGAGATTGCCGTCCTCCTCCTTAAACTCAGAAATCTTATTATTGATATGCTCCAGCACCTCAAGCGCAAAAGCGCCGTCCTCCACAAGAGACTTACCGTTATAAAGCTCCTGAAGCTCATTAAATGCAGTGATACCGAAGCTTGCCGTTGCAGTCTTTAAGATCGGCTTGATCTTATCATGCAGCTGTAAATGTCCGCCAAGAAAACCGCCTTCACAGTATGCAAGCGGATTGGTCGAAGCGCGCATCTCACCCAGGTAAGCATAGGTTCTGATATGAAGCTGCCTGATCAGATTCAGGTAATAATCGAGCACCTCATAAAAATCCCTGCTCTCCTGTCTTGCTTTTGCCAAAATCATAGGAAGATGCAAAGACACCACGCCGATATTAAATCTTCCCACAAACACGGGGACATCGTCTTCGTCAGCCGGATGCATGCCGCCTCTCTCATACCAGGGCGACAGGAAGGCTCTGCATCCCATCGGGGAAATGACTTTCCCATACTGCTTATACATGCTCGCTATGTATCCCTTACCGGTCAGGCTCAGCCAGTCCGGATACATAGTCTTGGCAGAGCACCTAACGCCCGCCTCGAATACGTCTTCCAGTTCTTTGCCCGGTCCGTGCAAGTTCTCATCATAGAGAAATACGATCTTGGGGAAAAGGACAGGTTTCTTACACTCCTTCTTGCCCTGTCCCTTACGCCGTACATTCAGCATCGTGATCGTCGC
>CANQIJ010000051.1 GCA_947624025.1 uncultured Lachnospiraceae bacterium
GTTTTAGGTACGGCTTCTTTGTATTTTCCTTTTATCGTCAACGGTTCGGTATCTCCCTTTTTAAAGGGAGGAATTAAGCAATGAAGAAAAAACTACTCAGCGTATTGCTTTCCGCTGCCATGATCTCCGGTATCATAGCCGGATGCGGAAACAATGCCACAACACCCGCTGATACTAGCACGGCCCAGACTGATGCTGCAGCGGACGACACGCAGACACCGGAGCCCGCGGCTGACGCTGCCGCAGACGATACATCCGCCGATGCTGCCGCAGACGATACAGCGGATGCTCCTGCTGCCGATGAGGGCAAGGTACTCAACATCTACTGCTGGAACGAGGAATTCAAGACCCGTATCACGGACCACTATCCGGATTACACAGAAGTGGACGCCACCCACGGTACGATCGGCGATGTATCCGTAGTCTGGAACATCACACCCAACGATGACAACGCTTACCAGAACAATCTGGACGCCACCCTATTAAAGCAGGCTGACGCCGCTGCCGATGACAAGATCGATCTGTTCCTGATCGAAGCGGACTATGCGCTTAAGTACGTTGACACCGATTACACCATGCCCGTTGCGGATCTGGGTATCACGGACGCGGACCTGTCCAAGCAGTATCAGTATACCAAGGACGTTGTCACCGACTCCAACGGCGTACTCAAAGGTCTGTCCTGGCAGGGATGCCCCGGCGTTATGTTCTACAGCCGCGATGTGGCGAAGGAAGTATTCGGCACGGACGATCCCGCCGAGATCCAGAACTATGTAAAGGATTGGGACACCTTCAACGAGACGGCGGCTACGCTTAAGGACGCCGGATACTCCATCATGTCATCCGTGAACGACAGCTACCGCGTATATTCCAACAACGTAAGCAGCAAATGGGTTACGGACGGTGTGATCAACATCGATGACAACATCATGAAATGGGTAGACGACTCCAAGGAGCTGGTGGACGCCGGCGCAACAGGCACTCATGACCTGTGGAGCGACGACTGGAGCAAGGGCTTCTACCCGGAGGGCAAAGTATTCGCATACTTCGGTCCCGCATGGCTGGCGGCCGACACGGAAGGCAGCATAGGCTATAACGGCGGCTGGGGCGCTACAGAAGGTCCGCAGGGCTTCTTCTGGGGCGGTACATGGATCTGCGCTGCAACCGGCACAGACAATGCAGGGCTGATCAAAGACATCATGTTAAAGATGACGACCGATGACGATATCATGACGGATATCGTAGTCAAGGACGATGATTTTGTAAACAACAGCACTGTTATGGACGCCCTTGCAAGCGGCGAGAAGAAGGTTCAAAGAGAGGGCGAGACCGAGGAGCACGAATATACGAGCCAGATCCTCGGCGGCCAGAATCCTCTGCAGATGTATATCAACGGTGTCGCAAGTCTTGACTTAAGCAACCTTTCCTCTTATGACCAGGGTTGTAACGAAGAATTCCAGCACGCCATGAAGAACTACTTCGAGGGTAATGCCACCAAAGAGGAAGCTCTGGATCTGTTCTATAAATCGGTTGTTGAGAAATATCCTGAGCTGACATATTGATCCATAGCGGCTGACATACGGCAGTTTGCTTACAACGGTTCGTAAGAATCCCGTCCATGCCTGTCAGGTAACTCTGCAGGCATGGACATTTTTCTATCAGAAAGGTTGCAAAATATATGAGAAGAAAATCAAAAGCCGTTCGCTATAACAAATGGGGCTATATTTTCCTGCTGCCCTTTATCACCGTCTATGTTGTATTTCAGTTGATTCCCATGTTTACAACGATCTACAACAGTTTTTTTGAAAATTATATGTCGGGTCTTACCCAAGTCGGTCCAAATTTCGTGGGGCTTGATAATTATAAATCACTGTTCGTTCAGGGAGATATCTGGGTCTATACCAAAAATACGCTGGTTCTCTGGATCTTGTGCTTCGTGCCGCAGATCATTCTCTCCCTGCTCCTCGGCGCATGGTTTTCCGACACGCGCCTTCATCTGAAGGGACAGCGTTTTTTTAAGACCGTGATCTATCTTCCCAACCTGATCATGGCGTCCGCTTTTTCCATGCTGTTCTTTACCCTGTTTTCAGACGGAGGCCCGATCAATTCGCTGCTGATGCAGATCGGTTTCATCAGCGAGCCTTATAAATTCCTGTCCAACGCCGGAAGCGCCAGAGGCTTGATCGCGTTCATGAACTGCCTGATGTGGTTCGGCAACACAACGATCCTCCTGATGGCCGGCATGATGGGGATCGACACTTCACTGTTTGAAGCGTCCGAGGTGGACGGCGCCACCTCCACACAGGTTTTTTTCAGGATCACGCTGCCACTCCTTAAACCGATCCTGATCTACGTGATGATCACCTCGCTGATCGGCGGTCTGCAGCTATTCGACGTGCCGCAGATACTGACCAACGGAACCGGCGACCCTATGCGTTCCACCATGACGCTGATCATGTTCTTAAATAAACATCTGTTCAGCAAGAATTACGGAATGGCCGGCGCCTTATCCGTACTGCTTTTCATCATAACAGCCGCTTTGAGCCTTGTGATCTTTAAGGTGACAGGCAATGACAAGAGAAAGGGGTGAACGCAATGATAAGCGACCACAATGAGCTGAAAAAAGGTCTGGGTATCCATACCAGACGCATCATAGCCTATACCGTACTCATTATCATTTCATTTCTCTGTCTGTTCTGGTTTTACGTACTGTTTATCAACGCGACCAGATCAAACGGAGAACTACAGTCTGGATTTACCCCGCTTCCCAGCGGCAATCTCATGACTAACTGGAAGAATCTCGTTCACGGCACGCTGCCGGTGTGGAACGGACTGTTTAACAGTCTTATCATATCAGGGCTGAGCGCAGTGCTGTGCGTCTATTTCTCGACCATGACAGCCTACGCGATCCACGCTTATGACTTTGCCCTGAAGAAATTCATCTATCCTTTTATCCTGATGATCATGATGATACCCACGCAGGTAACGGCGCTCGGTTTCATCAGGCTGGTAGACCGCATGAAGCTGGAGGATTCATTCATCCCGCTGATCATCCCTGCGGTGGCGGCTCCGGTGACCTTCTTCTATATGAAGCAGTACATGGAAAGCTCCCTGCCGCTGTCATTGATCGAGGCGGCCAGGATAGACGGCTCCGGCGAGTTTCACACATTTAACATGATCGTGCTTCCGCTTATGAAACCGGCTATCGCGGTACAGGCCATCTTTACCTTTGTAAGCAACTGGAACAATTACTTCACACCGGCGCTGATCTTACACGAAGACAAGAAAAAGACGCTGCCGATCCTGATCGCCCAGCTGCGTGCGGCGGACTGGCTGAAATTCGATATGGGACAGGTGTATGTGATGATCGCCTTCTCCATCTTCCCGGTCATCATCGTGTACCTGATCCTGTCCCGGTACATCGTACAGGGCGTGGCGCTAGGGAGCGTAAAGGGATAGGAATAATGCGGATATACGTATGCCTGACGGCATGACAAACATAAAACAGCCTCCGGTCCATGCTTACGCCTGCGCCGGGGGCTGATCACTTTAGATCTGTATCGGGTCAAAAAGAGCCGGAAATGTTCACCGTAAATCCATCCCGCAGACTTGCTCCAACGTTAAGACCGTTCAAAGCGCTCTCCTCATTGATATAAGGAAAAGCATAATATCCGCTCACGATATCGCCGTCATCCCCGCATACATAGAAAGTGTGCCCGCCTATCTCTACAGGTTCCAGCGTGTGCCGTTCGTAATCCGCCTGCTTTACAAGCATCTGCGGTACGGCATCCCGGATATATCCGAGCGTCCTCAGGCTGTAGAATCCCGCAAACATCACAAGCACAGCGCCGCCTGCTGCCGCCGTCAGCACCGCTGCCATTCTTCCAGTCCTGCCTGAAGCTTTCCACTTCTCCAGCCGTACTGCCGGTACGACCACCAGCGGAAACAGCAGAAAAACCCAGCAGTATTTCACCTGCGGTATCGTAAAGAACCAGTAGACCAGTCCGGTAAACACTACCAGCCGTGGCAAAAGCATCGCGTACGCCACAGGCTTTTTTCTTATCACAGAAATAACCGTTTCCACTATATCAGACACAAGCATGAGGCAGACCGCCAGATACAAGATCCGGTGACTTACAGAATCGCTCTTAAACCATCCCGGCACCCATGACAATCCACTGTGCAGCGCCTCATCCATAGTCATGCTCACCCCTCTGGCGTCATGGATCATGCTGTCCACAGAGTATTTCACCACCCCGGCATCGATCTTCCACGGCACGTCAAACAGATCTACACCGCTCGCCAGATAGACGAGATATCCTGACACCCGCACATTCGTTATGAAAAAGGGGATCGTAACAAGAATCCCTGTCAGAATATAACCGGCAATAAGTCCCCACTTTCTGCCTCGTATCAGGCTCACTGCGGGCTGAATGGCAAGCAGTACCACCATCACGACCGAAGTCTTTACCACCGTTGCAAATACGCCAAAAATACACAAAAAGGCATAGGGAAATACCTCTTTTTCCTCCTCTTCCAGAAGAATGATCCACTCGGTAAGAATAAAAAACACAAGGCAGTTAGGGAGCGTATCGGTATAGGGATCCGCGTAAAACGCCGTCACAATGACCGTGTAGACTACCTCGGCAAGCGCCAGCGCATCCGCTATGTGGCGTCTGTGCGCCTTAAAGCCCGCCAGTCTGACAAGTCCGTGCGCCAGAAGCAGCAAGCCGAAATACCCGCCCGTGGCATGCATCGAGACACCCAAAAACGGCTTCATACTGTACAGCGCATCAAAATAGTGCTGCGCGCTGTTAAAACCCAGCGCATAGAAAAGATTTGCCACTCCTTTTACACAGCCGTACTCCTCGATCCACCGGATCGTCTGCGCATGATACCAGTCCGTATCAATCAGCCTGGGCGCACCCGAGCCCGCCAGCGCATATGCGGCGGCTCCCACAAACAACAGACCGATCAGAACCCTGCCAGGCATTGGCGCCATACCGCTGCGGCATTCCTTCAGCTCTGCCGACAGCTCCCGTATCATCCTCCTGCCAAACAGGACGGCATAACCGATGTCAAACAACAGCAGGCCCAGCGCAGCGCCAAGCCCGACCCCTCCAAACAGACTGTATACCTGCGCATAGCAGGTGGTGCACATAATACCCGCAAACAGGTCATAGAAAGGCGTTCTGTGCCACGCTCCCCTATTCTTTCTGAACAGATGCTCCAGAAGGCGCATACAGGCATTGCCTGTCAGATAGGTCGTTATTATAATGTAGAGCCAGTTTACCAGAACTTGTATCATACGTATAACATTCCCCACTCTTTGATTTTTACACCGGGCTTCTGCGCCCGCACGCATCATTCGCCCTTATTTCCCACATGCCTGTATACAAAGGCCGGCAGCTTCGTCAGTCCGGCCACTGCCATGCGGCACAGCGCCGCGACGATCACCGTAACCGCAAAGGCGATGGCAAACCGCATCGGCATCCTGCAGCCCAGGCCGTTCACACAACGCATGAAAATATAAGTGTGTACCAGATACAAATACAGGGAATCCCGGCCGAGTCCGGCCAGCACAGAACCGTGCCACGGTATCAGAGAGGCGATACATGCGATCTGCAGCGTCCATACGACCGTGACCAGCATCTGCAGCCAGAGTATCTGCTCCGGCGTCATACCCGACTTGTCCATATAAGACTCATGCCAGACCGTAAAAGCGATCGCAGCAGCAACAAACAGAAGCCGGCCTGCCGCTCCGAACACACCGCTCATCTTTATTTGCGCCACAAGCCTGCGGACAGGCGACTCGTACGTTGCCGCCGTTATCCCTAACGGGAACGCCAGATCGGACACATACCAGAACGGCTGCATCTGTCTGTCAAACAACAGCTTGATGATAACGGCCGCATAGATCCAGAAAAAGAGAACCCGCAGATGCCGATTCGTAAAGGCGGCCCATAATATGATAAATCCAATGTAGAACAAAAAAAGCACTGCCATAAACCAGTATTCAAATCCCGATAAAAAGCGCAGAAGCTTCCCTGCCGCATCTTCCCCCGAAAACGCCCCGAATCCGTCGGACAATATCCAAATCACCCCGACAATAACAACATACGGAAGATAGACCGACCGTATACGGCGCACAATAAACTGCACACCAATCCGGTCATCTCCCGCTGCTTTGGTCAGTCCATACCCCGAGAAAAAGAAAAATATATTAACCCCGAACACGCCCAGCCCGGTGAGCGCCAGCCGAAACTCCTCCGCTTTGCCCGTAAGCGGAGTAAACCACGACCACCACTCGGCATAATGGGAGACGATCACCATGAGGATGGCAACGCCTCTGAACCAATATCCTGTTTTTCTGTCAAAGAAAGGATGCTCCTGATCCTGCTTCGGTGATACCCTTATCATGTCAACTGCGCTGTCAATGAGATCCCTCATCCTGTTCATCCTGATCCACATCCAGAAATTCTTCAATCTGCCTGTCCATGCACTCTGAAACATCGCCGCCGTCAAAATATACTTTGGTCCATTCGACGATCTTGTCCATGGCCGCTTCTATGTTCCAGCGCGGCTTCCATCCCAACGCCTTTTTCAGCTTGGAGCAGTCGAGCTTTAAGAAAGCAGCCTCATGCGGCCCTCCGTCATATACATTCTTCCATACGGCGTTGTCCCCCGCAGCCTTGTTCCACTTATCGCAGAACAGCGTGACAAGCTCCCCGGTCGTCCGACAGTCCGTATCGTCAGGCCCGACATTGTAGCTGCCCGCCACGCCCCTGTCTTCATACTGGGCCTGAGCCAGCCTAAGATAAGCCGCGACAGGCTCCAGCACATGCTGATAGGGCCTTGTGGAATAAGGGTTACGGACGATGATCTCGCGTTTCTCCCTGACCGCCCTGATGCAGTCGGGTATTATGCGATCGGCTGCGAAATCACCCCCGCCGACCACATTGCCTGCGCGCACTGTAGAAACGGCAATATTCCTGTCCGCAAAGAAAGAATTTACATAGCTGTATGTTGCTAACTCCGAGCAGGATTTGGAATTGGAATACGGGTCGAAGCCCTTTAATTCCTCGTTTTCCCGGTATCCCCATTCCCATTCCCTATTCAGATACACCTTATCCGTCGTCACATTGACAAAGGATGCCACGGAATCAGTCAGCCTGATGCACTCAAGCACATTTACCGTTCCCATTACGTTCACTTCGTATGTATACACGGGATTCTTGTATGATTCGCGCACGATAGGCTGCGCCGCCATGTGTATCACGATCTCAGGCTTAACATCGGAAAAAACACTTTTCAAGTGTTCCAGATCACGCACATCACCGACAACGGAATTTATCTGCCGTTCTATTCCACACAAATCGAACAGAGCCGGGCTGGTGGGCGGTTCTAAAGCATATCCCGTCACCTGCGCCCCCGCGTTGACCAATATCTTACACAGCCATGAGCCCTTAAAGCCTGTGTGTCCTGTGATCAAAATTTTCTTATTCTTATAGAAAGAATTATTTATGATACCGTCAGCCATCTTTCAAAAAAACCTCCATGCTTTTGTCTGTGCAGGAAAAAGAAATTCGTCTGGACAGTTTCATCATTTATAGATGAAATTCTTTCCAATTTTCCATTCTGCATGGTTGCGCAGTCATATCCAAGCGTCTGCATATAGGATATGACATCATTGGGATGATAACCGAAGCGCTTTGCGTGTTTACGCAATAATTCTGCATAAACAAGCGGTTGATACTTTAAAAGCGTGTTCTTTGCGCCTTTCAAAACTGCTTTTTCGTTTCCCTCTACATCAATCTTCATAAAATCCAACTTCGCTATTTTATTCTCTTCAACAAACCTGTCAACTGTTGTTACAGAACATATAACCTCATCGATATTGGTTTCTCCCGTATACTCGCCGGTCTTGCTGCTCCGTTTCTTATAAAATTCATCTTCATTAGCCACCATAGATGCCGCTTCATTTGCGGCCGGGACAAAAAATTTAATTTCGCCTTCAGCATCGGACATACCGATATTATAGGTTTTATAATGTTCGTTATCAACATCATTAAGCTTTGCCGTCTTTTCCAGCCATTCATATGTCCCCGGCACCGGTTCAAACAAATAATAATGCACTTCTTTATGCGACTGGTATAAATCCAGGCTGTATAAACCGACATTTGCACCAATATCAAACATGGTACAATTATCTACCCGGGAAAGAAATTCACCAACCAACATCATTTCTGCACTTTCCGGATCGCCTGCCGTCAATAATTCCACTTCCGCACGACAAATTGCCTGTGTAAAATCAAAATATATTTTTGCACCATTTTTTCGTTCCAAAACACAGCCGTCTTTCGTAATCATGATTCTGCTGATTTCATCATTCTCTGCTAACACTTCTCCTATTTCCGCCAAATAATGCGTATAATTTTCGCGCATTATTTGGAGATACAACTTTTTATTCAACCCCCCCCCATATAGAAAACTGCTCCTAAGCTCATTCATTTTCATTGATACAATCCCCCGGTTATAAATATAGTTTTATTTTTTCAAGCTTTTATATACTCTTGTAAATCCTTGTTTCGCATCAAACTGGTGCTCCCAGCCGAGCGCCGTCAATTTATGTTCGACAGGCTTATTATCCCGATTTAGAGAATTATTTAAATAAGTGTCCGCAGTATCTCTACCGGCAAATGTAACTTTTAGTTTTTTGTCAGGAAGACTTGCAATGATTTCGGCTAATTCTTTGATTGACAAAAACTGGCTCGTATTAGTCACATTATACGCCTCGCCTCCGCTGCCATTCAGCAGCAGCAGCATAAATGCCGCCGTTGCATCCGCTATGTAGCAAAAAGGGCGCTTTGCACTGCCGTCACTGTAAAGAACAATATCATCATCTTCTAAGGCATTTTTCATAAAACCTGCAAAAACCCTTGGATCACTCTCCACATCCATGGTAGGGCCGTAGGTATGTCCTATTCTGGCAATAACTGTGCGAACGCCATATTCTTTATAAAAAGCACTGCACAAGGTTTCGCCAAGCCTTTTGCTTTCTCCGTAGCAGCTGTGAAGCTCCAAAGGATCCATGCAGCCCAAAGTGTTTTCCGTAATGTCTTTGCTTCCATCTATATGACCATATATGTCGCCGCTGCTGAAAAACAAAAATCCTTCTGACCTATGCTGCATTGCAAGCCTTAAAAGCCGATAAGTCCCCAATGTGTTAGGTTCTATTACTTCGACAGGATTCGAGCTGTAATACCTTGGATTTGCTATGCCCGCAGCGTGGACAATGTAATCTATATGCGGCAGGTTTTTATTCTCATCCAAAATATCTATATCGGTAAACTGAAAATCCGGATGATCCCAATATGAAGCAAATTTTTTCTTTGCTTTTTCTATATTCCTTCCCTGCGCTGTTACCTGAACGGAAATATGCTTTTCAATATTTAAATACATCAAAAAGTATACGATATAAGATGCAAGCATTCCGTACGAACCTGATAGAAACACTCGTTTTCCATCAAATTTATCCCATTCATATCCACGGTTAAATATGTTTTCCATGTCTTCCAGCAATATTTTATTTTCCATCATCCATCTCCCTCACATCAGGACATAAGCTCATAATAATCATCCAACAGATTACGGAAACTTAATTGATTCTCCACCGTCCACCACAACTATACTCCCTGTCATAAAAGAAGAATCATCTGAAACTAAAAATAAAGCTGCCTTAGCAATTTCTTCCGGTAAAGCTATACGGTTTAGTAAATTACATCCCTCAAATCTGGAAAAATCACGATTTATAAACAAATTCGTTTCCGTTATTCCCGGACACAAACAGTTGACTCTCACTTGCGGAGCATAATTTTTAGCCAAATACCTAGTAAGCTGTATCAAGGCTGCCTTTGATGTGCTGTACATATAGCTTCTTTTCCCTTTAATATAACTAAATAGTCCATTAATAGAAGCAACATTCAGTATTACACCTTGTGTGGCAGATAAATCTTCTATAAATTCCTGACACATATAAAGAACTCCCTTTACGTTTATCTGATATACCTCATCCCATTCCTCATCCGTTATTTCTTCTAATGCGCCTGTTTTCAAAATTCCAGCATTATTCACCAAAATATCAATTTTTCCAAACTTTTCATTTATTACTCTATGCGCATGAATCACTTCATCTTTTCTGCCCACGTTACAAGGAAGAAAACTAACATTCAAGCTCTGTTCCTTTACCGTTTTTTCAAATTCATATCCTCGCTGTTCATTATGGGCTAATACAATTACCTGTGCCCCCTCATCAGCTGCCAGTTCTGCAGCTGCGGCTCCGATGCCCGATGTGCCGCCTGTTATCAATATGATCTTTCCATCCAGCTTTCCCATAACTTCTTCTTTCATCCTTAAATCCAATTCACTTGGTTTTCATATTTTCGTGTGAAAAAGCATCCCTCAACAGAACCATCAGTTCTTCTACAGCTTTCTCTACTTCGCTCCGCTCCAGATCATGGACTATCCTTAACTCCAGATCATCATTTTGAAACAAAACCGCAGTGTAGTTCCTATCAACCTGCTTCTTATCTTTCCTTATTGCATTCATGATCGCATCCATATCAGACAGACTGCTAAGCTGAAATCCATTTTTTTCCTCCAAAAGCGGTATCGGCAGAATTTGCAAAAGCAAATCCTGAATGTCATTTTTCAGATGTTCGCCAAGCCAACCTCTCCTGTATGATATCTCGTCCGCAACCATAGTGCCCATCGCAACAGCCGTTCCATGAGGAATTGCATAATCTGTCACGCTCTCAAAAGCATGTCCAAAAGTGTGGGCAAAATTTAAGTGTATACGCACTCCCCGGTCATATTCATCCGCCTCGATAAACGCTTTTTTAAATTCCAGGGACTTTCGGACATATTCCTCCATTTTATGTTCATCTTTTTGAAGGATATCCGGCAAATCCTGACGAAGCTTCACCAAATCCCTGTTTCCGGCCATAACATTGAATTTTACGACTTCTCCCAGTCCGCTCATAAAGTCTATCTGTGACAATGTACTAAAAAAAGCCGGACAGATATGCAGCTTATCAGGCGGATAAAACGTTCCCAAAAGGTTCTTAAACTTTTTATAATTAAGCGATGTCTTGCTCCCTATGCAGCTGTCACACGAAGCCAGAAGCGTAGTCGGTATAAATACCCATTTAATTCCTCTGTACAGTATATTGGCCGCAAATCCCGTAATATCCTGAATAATTCCGCCGCCCATAGAGATCAAAGTAATATTTCGCTTGCCGGGAAACTCTGTCATTTTTTCACATATGCTTAATGCCGTCTCAATTACCTTGTTTTCTTCCTTAGCCTCTATCAGCATAATAGCTTCTGACGGTATATGCCCGATCAGCCTGTCCTTATACAGCTCATAGACCTTTTTATCAATCACCCAGAAGGACTGCTCAGTTGCCGCAAGCTTCCCGATAAAATCAAAATCCTTTTCAAAGGATACCTGATATGTTTTTGAATGTGCCTTTATGTCCACGCTCAAATCTCCCTTTAAACCATTTTGATATACATATTTTTCTCAAGCTCTTCTCTTGGCAGAAACGGAGCCAGATCCTCCAGCGGCGGTGAAACCAATGTTCCATCCTCCAATTTTTTAGTTGCTGATTTCGGTTCGTATATCTGCTCTGTATCTGTGAATACTTCTGCAATAAGCGGGCCGTTATAGTTCAATGTATCTTTGATAAAATCTCCTAATCGATCATTACTCCCGCATGAAAAATATTTGTACCCATACGCCCACGCCAGCTTTTCCATCTCCGGAAAAGAAAGGTCTTGGCTTTCAGGTCCAATGCCTACCGGCTTTCTTCCGCCAAAAACATTTCGCTGTGTCAAACGTATCTGATGATAGCCTTGATTATTGATCACATATATTTTTATAGGAAGCTGATTTGTAATAATAGTCTGCAGCTCCTGAAGATTCATCTGAATACTTCCATCTCCTGCGATACATATGAGCGGTTTCTTTTCATCGGCTATACATACTCCTATCGCCGCAGGCAGTTCATATCCCATTGAGGACAACGCGCAATTCATGATAAATCTTTGATCTTCTTTTATGATATATGCCTGACTTCCGACTACGCTTGCGGAGCCGTTTGCCACAACCGTATTCATTCCCTCCGGTATCGCTTTGCTCAACTCATTGATAAACGCATATACATTGCACTTCCCGCTATCCTCATAATGCCTGCTTTGCACAACCGGATATTTTTGTTTCCAAAGCTGACACTGAGATATCCATTCTTTTGGGGGAGCAATGTCTTTACCGACGGTCTGCAGCATTTCCTCCATAAAGCATTTGATATCATAGCAGACAGGCATATCCACTCTTATAGTCGGCTTTTTCAATTCTTCCCTGTCAATGTCAACCGCTATTACAAAGGCTTCCCTTGCCCATGTATTAACATCGTAACCGACTTGATAGATGTTCAGGCGGCTTCCTAAAGATATCAGCAGATCGCTGTTCTGAACAGCAAAATTCCCCGCCCTGTCTCCCATAATTCCTGCTCTCCCTACATAAAAGCATGAATCCGTCGGCAGCAGATCAATACTGTTCCATCCTGTTACGACAGGTATCTGCAGCTTTTCCGCTAATTTACGAAAAATTTTATATCCGCCCGATATCCTGATCGCATTTCCGCCATATAAGACAGGTCTTTTTGCCTCTTCTAATTTTTTCTTAATTTTGTCCCAATCTACAAAATCATCTGTATCATTCTTTTCCTTACATGGAACGGAATACAGCTGATCGGTTTCAATATAGCTCCCCTGAATATCCAACGGGATGTCTATCCAGCATGGACCGGGGCGTCCGCTTACAGCGGTATATAAGGCTTTGTCCAGACAGAACTTAATCCTATACGGATCTTCAAGCATCTCGCAATACTTCGTCATTCCTGAAACCGCACTGATAATATCAAATTCCTGATTTCCCAACGTGCGAAGCTTTAACCCGCTATGCCTTACTGTCAAAGTACTTTTGGTCTGTCCCGAGATAACCAGCATGGGAATGGAATCCATATATGCACCCGCAACCCCGTTTAAGGCGTTGATAGCTCCCGGCCCGCTGGTTACACAGACGACGGCCATTTTGTTGTTGACACGCGCATAAGCCTCCGCCGCTATCGCACTTGCCTGTTCATGATGATTATAGGTGCAGCGCAATCCTGGTCTGTGACCGAATGCGTCATTCAGATGCATGGCGCCTCCGCCCACCACGGTAAAGATGTCTGAAATCCCATGTGAAACAAGATATTCAGCAATATAGTCGGCAACTCTCATTTTCATACAAATTCTTTTCCTTTATTCTCTACATAATAACTGTCTGTGATAAAATTGATCTTTTCTTTCAGCCCCGAGCGTTCCAAACCGTTTCTAACATCCTCGTTGATTTCCTGTGCACGTTCCTTTGTAAATGTATATTCCATATTGACATTCACATAATTTGTGGTCCTCACCATATCGTATCCGTCAAAGCCGGCCAGCGCAATATCCGCCACTTTACTGTCCTTAAATATTTTCAGGAGCATAAATAACGGATTGTCTCGCATACGCGCTTTTTCGTCTAATAATTTTCCATAATTCAAAACATAATCAAATGTTTCGGAAGAACTTGTTATATTTGAGGTTGCAATGATCCTCGTTTCCAAACCTTTAGCTTTTAATCGGGTTGC
>CANQIJ010000052.1 GCA_947624025.1 uncultured Lachnospiraceae bacterium
CATGATAGGAAGGAGCCTTATTGATGAAAACGGATAATAAGAAGAATCAGAAGAAAACGGAAAAGGAAATAGAGAGTCTGCTGAAGAAAATGACGTTAGACGAGAAGATCTCCATGATCCACGGGGCTTCTCTCTTCCGGTCAGGCGGCGTGGAGAGACTGGGCATTCCGGGGATCGAAACGTCCGACGGACCGATGGGCGTCAGAGAGGAGTTCATGAGCGACCGATGGATCCCGGCGGGCAACAATGACGATCGGGTATCTTATCTGCCCAGCAACAGCGCCCTCGCGTCCACATGGAATCCCTACAGGGCATATGAGATGGGCAAGGTACTGGGTGCGGAGGCCAGAGGCCGCGGCAAGGATGTGATCCTGGCGCCGGGTATCAATATCAAGAGAAGCCCGCTGTGCGGAAGGAATTTTGAATATATGAGCGAGGACCCGAAGCTTACGGCAACGCTTGCGGTGCCTTTTATCAGGGGCGTTCAGGACAACGATGTGGCGGCGTGTGTAAAGCATTTTGCGGCGAACGTGCAGGAGACGGACCGCCTCATGGTCGATGAAAAGATCGATGAGCGGACACTGCACGAGCTGTATTTCCCGGCATTTAAGGCGGCGGTACAGGAGGCAGACGCTTATTCCGTGATGGCTGCGTATAATAAGGTGAACGGATACCACTGCTGTGAGAACAAGCAGCTGCTGGACGATGTGCTGCGCGGCGAATGGGGCTTTGACGGCGCGGTGATCAGTGACTGGGGCGGCGTCCATCTGACGAAGGAGGCGGCGGAGTGTTCTCTGGATCTGGAGATGTCCGTATTCCCGGATTTCGATGAATATGTGCTGGCGAATCCGTTAAAAGAGCTGATCAAAAAAGGCGAGGTCTCAGAGGAAGCCGTCGATGCCAAGGTGCGGAATCTGCTGCGTCTGATGTTCCGTCTTAAGATGATCGGTAAAGAGAAGGCAGACCGTAAGCAGGGAGCCTACAATACCCCCGACCACAGACAGATGATCCTGCGCACGGCACAGGAGTCCATGATTTTATTGAAGAATGAAAAGCAGGCGCTGCCCCTTAATGCGTCCAAGATCAGGAAGCTGACAGTCATCGGGCAGAACGCCGCGGCGATCCATTCCGACGGGGGCGGCAGCGCGGAGATCAAGGCGCTGTATGAGATCTGTCCGTTGATGGGGCTTAAATGTTATCTGGGCGGCAATACGCAGGTCACTTATGTACCGGGATATTATGTGCCGGAGAAGCGCAAGACCTTTGACCACAACTGGCAGGCGGACAGCCTGGACGATCTGAAGGCTTCGACGGCCGGCGTACTGACCAGAGACGATGGCGCGCCGAAGGATCACCGCGCGGAGGAAGAAGAGCATATCGCGCAGCGGCAGAGAGAAGCGGCGGAGGTTCATGAGAAGAACCAGGCGCTGTTTGCGGAAGCGATAGAGGCGGCAAAGGATGCCGATGCGGTTATTTTTGTCGGCGGGCTGAACCATTATATAGACAGCGAGGGCGCCGACAGAGCCGATATGAAGCTTCCCTATGAACAGGATGAACTGATCGAGGCTCTCCTGAAGGTCAGAAAGGATATGATCGTTACGCTTATCGGCGGATCTCCCGTGGAGATGCCGTGGAAGGATAAGGCGCAGGCGATCCTGTGGAGCTATTATGCGGGCATGGAGACAGGAACGGCGTTTGCCGGGATCCTTTTCGGTGATATCAATCCTTCGGGTAAGCTGGCGGAGACATTCCCGGACGTCTACGGAGACTGTGTGACCGCGAAGAACGGACAGTTCGGCGTAGGGGGTTCTATCAGCCTGGAGGAAGGGCTGTACTGCGGCTACCGATATTTTGACAGACAGCGCATCACTCCGGCGTTTTGTTTCGGATACGGTCTGTCTTACACACATTTTACATACAGCGGGCTGACCTTTAAGACGGAAAAAGGCGGAGAGATCAAGCTCACCTTTACGGTTAGAAACACGGGCAGACGGATCGGAGCGGAGACCGCGCAGATCTATGTGGCGCCGATCGGAGCGAAGGCAGACAGACCCGACAAAGAGCTGAAGGCGTATTCTAAGGTCGAGCTGGCGCCGGGCAAGTCCCGCAAGGTAACGGTGACGCTGAAACGGGAGGATTTTGCGTATTATGATGTAAATGCGCATGATTTTGTGACGGACGCAGGCGATTATGAGATCCTTGTCGGCGCTTCCTGCGCAGATATCCGGTTAAAAGGGATCGCGACGCTGACATAAGGCGGATGCACGGCAGCCGGATCCCGCTGTATTTATGCACTGCAGGTATACGCCGTCCTTCTTTTGTACATAATAGTAAAGACAAACAGATGTACAGGAAGGATGGGATAGGATGGATTATAACAATATGCCGTTAAGCCTTGGTCTTGCGATCACGTCAAACCGTGCCGCAATGGATCGTTTTGTAGATATGACCGATGACGAAAAGCAGGAGTTCATCGAACGGGGGCGCAGCATGATGTCCCGGGACGAGATAGACAGTCTGGTCGATTCGCTTGCGGCGGATGACGGGAAGCCGGATGTTCATCTGGAGGATGTAAAGGATATCTTTAATGGACCGAGTATCGGTTGATCATAACGGGGGATTGGGATGGAGATACAGCTGCCCGATAAAGTAACGAAGATCATAGAAACTCTGACAGCAGCAGGCTATGAAGCGTATGCGGTTGGCGGCTGCGTCAGGGACTGTGTGCTGGGGAGAGAGCCGAACGACTGGGATATCACCACATCCGCCAGGCCGGAGGCGGTCAAGGGTCTTTTTGGCAGAACGGTTGACACCGGCATTAAGCACGGTACGGTCATGGTTCTTCTGGGCGGAGAGGGCTTTGAGGTCACTACCTATCGTATAGACGGCGTCTACGAGGACGGCAGACATCCCAAGCAGGTTACTTTTACCGCCAGCCTGGAGGAAGACTTAAAACGCCGGGATTTTACCGTCAACGCCATGGCTTATAATGAGCGGGACGGACTGGTGGACGTCTTCGGCGGCATGAAGGATATCGAAGAAGGCGTGATCCGCTGTGTCGGCGAGCCGGAAGAACGTTTTACGGAGGACGCCCTGCGTATGCTGCGGGCGGTGCGCTTTTCGGCCCAGCTGGGATATCGGATCGATGAGAAGACGAAACAGGCGATCCGTACTCTGGCGCCCAATCTTAAGATGATCAGCGCCGAGCGCATTCAGGCGGAGTTAGTGAAGTTAGTGACGTCGCCGCACCCGGACGATCTGCGCATCGCTTACGAGACCGGTATTACAGGACAGATCCTGCCGGAGCTTGATCTGTGTATGGAGACCGGGCAGAATAACCCGCATCACTGCTACAGCGTGGGAGAGCACATTCTGCATTCCATGCTGGAGATCGAACCGGATAAAGTGCTGCGCCTGGCAATGCTTTTTCACGATATCGGCAAACCGCAGACGCAGACGGTGGACGAAGAGGGGATCACTCACAACAAGGGACATGCCGCGGCGGGCGAACGGATGACGAGACAGATCCTGCGCCGGCTGAGATTCGACAACGACACGGTCGATAAGGTATCGCGGATCGTGCTATGCCACGACCAGCGTATCAGCCCTACGGACAGCGGGGTCAGGCGCGCGGTCAACCGCATCGGGGAAGATATCTTTCCGCTGCTGCTCAAGGTGCAGAACGCGGATATCCGGGCGCAGAGCGATTATGAGAGAGAAGAGAAGCTGAAAAGGCTTGCATACATACAGGAAATTTATACGGGCATTCTGAATCGTAAGGAATGTCTGGGATTAAAGGATCTGGCAGTGACAGGCAGCGATCTGATCGCGCTTGGTATCCCTGCCGGAAGAGAGATCGGAGTTATGCTGAAGGAACTGCTGGAGCTCGTATTGGAGGAACCGCAGCGCAATAACCGGGAAGAGCTTCTTTCCGTATGCAGGGCACAATTGCGTCAGGACGGCCGCAGCAGCAGGGATCCGGCCTGACTGTCAGACGGATCAAAACAGATTCATACTTTCCCTTTGCCGCACATAAGATAGGATAGACGATAAAGCGGAGGGGATTCGTGTGAATGACAGAGCGGTGAGTTTGTTAGACCAGTACGATATCGAAGTAAACCGCACATGGAAAGGTCGGGGCGCGATCCTGTGTGATTCGGATCATGGACTGCTTATCTTAAAAGAATATTGCGGACCTGTCGATAAGATCGGCTTTCAGGATCTTTTCTTAAAGCATATAAAGGAGAGCGGTATTGTCAGGGCAGAGTCCATTCTGCGAAATAAAGACGGGGAGCTGATCGTCTATGACCAGGAGCGGGTGCCGTATCTGGTCAAGACTTATTATGAAGGCAGGGAATGCAGCCACAGAAGCGCGGAGGAATGCGGCCATGCCGCCGTCACGCTCGCAAGGCTCCATAACGCTGCCGATCTGTCGGCGTATGAGGAGTTGAGCGCCCAGCCGGTCTTTCGGATTGAGAAGGAATATGAAAAGCATAACCGGGAGCTGAAGAAGGTAAGAAGGTTTCTGTGGGAGAAGAGCCAGAAAACGGATTTTGAGATCTATTTGATGAAGCATTATGATTATTTCATGAATAATGCCTTGCAAGTTACCGATGAATTGCGTTATGATGCCTATGAGGGAGACTCTTACGGATTTACGGTGATATGTCACGGCGATTATCAATATCATAATATCATTCAGACAGACGAAGGCACCGTGCTGATCAATTTTGAGAAATGCGTGAGAGATTACCCGGTGAGGGATCTGTATCTTTTTATGCGGAAGCTTCTGGAAAAAAATAACTGGTCGCAGACGCTTGGTGATATGCTGCTTCAGAGTTATAATAAAGAGAGAACGATGACGCCCGGGGATCATAAGCAGTTATACTACCGGCTGGCTTACCCGGAGAAATTCTGGAAGATCGTCAATTTTTATTATAATTCGGGTAAAGCATGGATCCCCGGAAGAAATATGGAGAAGATCGAAAAACTGTTTGCACAGGAAAGGGAAAAGCAGCTTTTCCTGGAGAGTATATTTCAACCATAAGAAAGGATAGTGCCAGAATGCACAGAAGAGCTATACAGGCGGCGATGACGGTCATGATGGCGGCGGCGCTGCTGGTCACAGGCTGTACTTCACAGGCGAGCAGTATCGGGGTCGCCAAGGATAAAGAGAACGGCGCGGTGGATACCGGGTTCAGTGTCAGCCCGGTCGGCAGCTATGACTCTGCCGATACCGCTGTCGTCATATCGGTGGATGCGCAGAACAAGGGCGTTACCTTCATGAATATGGAGGCGGGCCGGCAGTATACGTTATATTATGACGGAACGACCTATGTTAAGGATAAATACGGCGGTCCGATGTCGATGTCCCAGATCGGGGCGGGAGATATCGTGGACGTTAATTTCCTGAAAGGGAAAAGGCAGATCGCAAGTATTCAGCTGTCTCCCGATGCGTGGATCTATGACAGTATTGACAATTATGACCTGGGCGGTATCAACAAGACCGCAAATATCGGGTCTTCCACCTATTCTCTCCCGGATGACGTGGTAGTGCTGTCCGAGGGTAAACGCGCGGAGGTAATGGATATCGTATCACAGGACAGGATCTCGGTAAGCGGCGTCGGCCACCGGATCTACAGCATATCTGTGGACCGGGGGCACGGATATCTGCGGCTGAAAAATGACCAGGCGCTGATAGGCGGCTGGATAGAGGTGGGGAACACCGTGATCCGCGAGATCACGGAGGACATGCTTTTAGTCATCCCGGAAGGAAGTTATCAGGTCTTTCTGTCGAAGGACGGGGTGAGCTCCTCCAAGGATATCACGGTAGAAAGAAATAAAGAGGTCGTTCTTGATGTGGGCGATCTGGAGGTTGTCCGGGATAAGACCGGCAAGATACTGTTTTCCGTCACGCCGGAAAACGCTTCGGTTGCGATCGACGGCAGGCAGGTCAATATAAGCAGCCCGGTGGAGCTGCCCTACGGCATTCATAAGGTGCATTTGGAAGCGGAGGGATACGATTCGCTGACAAAGTATATTCAGGTCGGCTCGGAGTATGCGCAGATATCTTTTACCCTGGAGAAGTCGAAGGAGCCGTCGGAGGAATCAAGCGTGAGCCGGAACGGACTGGATACCCAGGACGACACGGACACATCGGAGGAAGACGACGCGATCGATCCTTCCACCGGCAACAGGGTATATATCGATTCCCCTAAGAACGTGGAAGTGTATGTAGACAGTAATTACGTCGGCATCTCGCCGGTCAATTTCAAAAAGACGGTGGGAAGCCATACGGTTACGCTCCGTAAGAGCGGATATCAGACGAAGAGCTATACCATATACCTGTATAATGACGGGGAAGACATTACCTATTCCTTTGCGGACCTTGAGAAAGAGAACAGCACGGTCAGCGATAATAACAGCACAAGCAGTAAAAACAGCAGTAAGAACAGCAGCGGCTCCGTCAGCGGGAACGAGCTTACTGCGAACAGGGTATATATTTCCGAACCGGAAGGGGCGGAGGTATATCTGGACGGCAGTTATATCGGCCTTTCTCCCGTTTCGTTTAAGAAGGTGAAGGGCACACATACGATATCGCTTCAAAAGAAGGGTTATGTGACAACAAAGTACACGATCTTTTTATATGACGACGGCGAAGACGAGACCTATACCTTTGAAGAGCTGGAGCCGGAAAAGCAGGAAGAGAGAGACGATACGGACGATACGATCAGCGGCAATAAACCGGATTGAGAGCAAATGCAATTTACATAACATTCGGACGAGGGAGACAATAAAAAAAATCCCGAAAAATAGCGTAAAAATGCCACTTTTTTGCTTGACAACAAAGGGAAAAGCGTTTATAAATGTATGTAGGCGTTTCAAAAGAGAAACATCTAATATATCAATCAATTTGAAAACTCAATATTAAGAGGAGGAGTTCAAGATGAACAAAACAGAATTAGTTGCGGCTATGGCTGATCAGGCAGGCTTATCTAAGAAAGATGCAGAAAAGGCATTAAAGGCATTCACAGACGTTGTTGCAGACGAGCTTAAGAAGGGTGGCAAGGTGCAGCTGGTAGGCTTTGGTACCTTTGAAGTCAGCCAGAGAGCGGCAAGAGAGGGCAGAAATCCTCAGAGCGGCGCTGTTATGAAGATCAAAGCTTCCAAGGCGCCTAAGTTCAAGGCTGGTAAGGCACTGAAGGACATGCTTAACTAATCTTTTACGGTGATGATGAAAGCCCGTATGCATCTGCATATGGGCTTTTTCTTATGTGCAGGAAGGGAGTAAGATATGAGACTGGATAAATATTTAAAGGTTTCCCGGCTGATCAAGAGGCGGACTGTAGCGAACGAGGCGTGTGACGCCGGGAGAGTCCTGATCAATGACAGGCCGGCGAAGGCGTCCGCCAATGTTAAGGCCGGGGATGTGATCACGATCCAATTCGGTAATAAAGAGGTAAAGGTAGAGGTACTGGATGTTCAGGAGACCGTGCGCAAGGAGGAGGCCGGAGAATTATACAGATATCTGACGTAGTATAAAATAAAGAGAATATTTGCAGAGGATCCCACATACATATAACAAGGGTCATAACTGTGCGGGAACGGCGTTCCGCAGTCGGAGGGTGTATATGGAAGATCTGAACAATGCGGGGAAAAAATCCCATAAGCTGATGCTTACCGACAGAAGGACATGTACCATAAACGGCGTCAACGATGTACTGTCCTTTGATGTCAACGAGATCCTGCTGGAGACAGAGCAGGGAATGCTGATGATCAAGGGCAATGAGCTTCATGTCAGCAGGCTGTCCCTGGATAAAGGCGAGGTCGATGTGGACGGCCGGATCGACAGCTTTACTTATTCGGAGAATGCCGGATACGGCGGGAAAAGCGAATCCCTGATCGCCAGATTGTTTAAGTAGCTCTCACAGGAAGGTCGTATGCCATGAGCCAGAACATTGTTCAGGAAATCACCTTTTTTCTGCATTCTATCCTGCTGGGGCTGATCATTACGTTTGCCTATGACTGGATCCTGATAGCCAGAAGGCTTGTCAGACATGGCAGGCTTTTTATGTCTGCGGAAGATCTGATCTATTGGTTTGTATGTGGTATCGGGGTGTTTTATGTGCTTTACAGAGAGAACAGCGGCGTTCTGAGATGGTTTGCCGTTTTGGGTGCGACTCTGGGGATGCTTTTTTATAAAATCATATTTAAAAATCGATTCATAAACATTATGTCAACATGTATACACAAGATGATGTGGTTAATATCGCGTGTCATACAAATTGTGCTAAAACCAATAAAATGCGCATTTTTCGCGGTTCGAAGGTTTGTTCGATTTATCGGAGGAAAGATAAAAAAAGTTGAAGAATTTGTAAAAAAGCGGTTGACGGTTTTCATAAAAACACTTAGAATAATTTTATGTAAACAGTAACCGCAGATAAAAACGAGGTATCATTAACGACATGGCAAGAAAATCAGCATACCGTAAGAAGCGCCAGAACAAAATGGGCATGCTTTTAGTTACCACAGTTGTCTTAATGATGCTGATTGTGGTCGCGGTCAAGAGCATAGAGCTTCGGGAAAAACGAGCGTCTTATATGGCAAGGGAAGAGGCCCTGATGCAGGATATCGCAGCGGAAGAGGCAAGAACGGAAGAGATCGCGGAGTACGAGAAATATACGCAGACCAAGAAGTACGTGGAAGAGATCGCCAAGGATAAGCTTGGGCTTGTGTATGAAGGAGAGATCATTTTTAAAGATGAAAACTAGGCAGATCCCGGATATCGTTTCGGAATCTGCTTTTTTGTACAACGGGAAATTCATCCCGCTTTGTGGGAATAAATCGGACAAGCTTCTCATATATTGATTATTGACTAAAAATAAGTGTCCGCAAAAGCGGCTGCGGGCGGGCACGATCTATGGGAGGCGTCATCATGAGAAAACAGGCGGAAGTCAGAGAGGATAACAGGGTAACGATCCTATCGGAATACGGCAGACAGAGGCTGCTTGGTTATGCAGAGTCGTTCAGGGATCTGGCGGATCTGTTTGAAGAAGAGGCAGCTGATGGCAGCGGCAGAGATAAAAGTGACAGCGAGAGTCTGACCGGCTGTCGGGAGGACGCCTACAGCAGGCAGAATTACTTGTGGCAGCGGAGGTTAAATGAGAACCGGGAACTTATGGCGGATCATCTCAAGGAGATGGCGCACATTATGGCCCGGATGGCAAAAGAAACCTATACCTGCCGTCCCACGGGAGCGAGACGGTACCGGCAGATGTCGAGGCTGCTCAAAGACTCCGGCATTCTGCTTAGGAATTTCTTTGAGCTGGAGCATGAGGACGGACATACGGAGATCGGCCTGACGATGCGGACGATCCCCGGGAGATATCTTAAAAGAGGAGAGCCGGACCGTATTTTTTCGGAGGATGTGGCGGATTACATATCGGCGGCGATGAACGTCCGCCTGCATGCGGCAAAGAGTACGCCCGTGTATCTGACTTCTGAGTGGAATACCTATTATTTCCTGGAGGAGCCCAGGTTTCAGTTCCTGACGGGCGCGGCGAAAGCGGTGAAGGAGACAGAGAAGGTGTCGGGGGACAACCATTCCTTTTATGAAGGCATAGACGGCAGGCTGACGGTCCTTATGTCTGACGGTATGGGCTCGGGAGAGAAGGCGTGTCGTGACTCGGCGAGAGTGATCGAGCTGACGGAGCGGTTTTTGGAAGCGGGCTTTGGCAAAGAGACGGCGATACAGATGATCAACGGGGCGCTTGCGGTATCGGGCCAGGAGGAAAATATGTCCACGCTTGATGTCTGCGACCTGAACCTTTACACGGGCGAGTGCGAATTTATTAAGGTCGGCGCGGCATGCACGTACATTAAGCGCGGCCGGCTGGTGGACAGGCTTTCGACGCAGAATTTCCCGCTGGGAGTCTTCGGACGTCTGGAGCCGGAGGTGATGTACCGGACGCTTCAGAGCGGCGATTATGTCATCATGCTTTCGGACGGAGTCCTGGATGCGCTCTCACAGGGGATCGGGGAGGAGATCCTGCCGGAGATCCTCGGAAGGATGGAGTATGATAATCCCAGGGAGATGGCGAATCAGCTCCTGGCGTATTGCCTTAAGCAGAGCAAGGGGTGCATACGGGACGATATGACCGTGCTGGTGACAGGAGTGTGGAATCATCATTCGGATTATCATATAACAGACGCATAGAACGGCCGGCAGGAAAGAGATACAGAAAGAAAACGGGCGGCATTGCCGCCGGCGGCGGTATGGATCACAATGGCGGAAAATATATACGATAAAGCGATAAATTATATAGACAGGTATCACATGATAAACGACAAGGATACGGTGATAGCCGGGGTGTCCGGAGGGGCGGATTCCGTCTGTATGCTGCATATTTTGTGGCGGCTCTCCAAGGTAAGGCCGTTTCGGCTTCTGGCGGTACATGTGGATCACGGTATCAGGGCGGAGTCGGCTGCGGACGCGGCGTATGTGGAGAAGCTGTGCGGAGAGCTGGGGATTCCCTTTTATCTTCATAAGGCGGATATGAACGGGTATGCCGCCGCAAATAAACTGTCCGCGGAAGAGGCGGGCAGACAGATCCGGTATGAGGCGTTTGATGAGGTCCGGCGGCAGCAGGACCCGGACAGGCCGGTTAAGATCGCCGTGGCGCACAATGCCAATGACCGGGCGGAAACGATGCTGTTTCATCTTTTCCGGGGGAGCGGCATCAGGGGGCTTGCTTCCATCCGGCCCGTCAGAGAGTCGGTCATACGCCCGATCCTTTGTCTGGAGCGGGCTCAGATCGAGCGGTATCTGATGCAGCACGGTCTGGCGTTTTGTCATGACAGCACCAATGAGGCGGATGATTACCGCCGCAACCGGATACGGCATCATATCCTGCCCTATGCCGAGGCAGAGATCTGTCATGGCGCGGTGGGCCATATGAGTGACCTGGCCGATATTTTGTCCGAGGCCGAAGAGTATCTGACGAAGCAGGCCGTGCAGATATATGGGGTATGTGTGGAGGAGTCCGGCTTTGAGACGCCGGCGCCGTCCAGGACGCCTGCAGGAGAGGCGGCGGTAAGCGCCGCAGAAAAAAGCCTGTGTATAGCATGTAAAAGACTGCTTGCGGAAGATGCGGCGATATATAAGCGGGTTCTGCTGCTGTGTCTGGAGCGGTTTTGTCCTCACAGGAAGGATATCACGGGGCGGCACATAGCAGAGCTTGTAACGCTCATGGCTGACACGGGCAGTAAAGAACTGTCGCTTCCCTATGGCATAACGGCGCGCAAGGAATACGACCGGCTTTTTTTGTACCGTGAACGGCCGGACGGTTCAGACGCGGCGGGAGCGGCGGGGGAGCCGTCGGACGAATATCCGGTCAGGCCTCCGGCGCAGATTTGTGTGCCCCAGACAGGGACGTTTACGTTTACTCTGCTTGAAAATAACGGGGCATTTCAGCAAATAGAACAAAATATTCCCGAAAACAGATATACGAAATGGTTTGATTATGATAAAATAACTACGGCTTTGTTATTGCGCACAAGGGAAAAGGGCGATTATCTTACGATCGACGCCGCGCTTCATACAAAGTCCGTCAAACAGTATATGATCAATGAAAAAATCCCTGAAAAACAGCGTGACAGGATGTATCTGCTGGCGGACGGTCCGCATATCATGTGGATCCCGGGCTATCGCATCAGTCAGGGTTATAAGGTGGATGAAAGTACAAAGCGTATCTTACAGGTACAGCTAAGAGGAGGAAAGTATGTCGGAACGGATCGAAGTATTGCTCAGTGAGGAAGAGGTGAACCGCCGGATCAGGCAGATCGGCGCGCAGATCTCCGAGGACTATGCGGGCAGGCCGGTGCATCTGGTCTGTGTGCTCAAGGGCGGCAGTTTTTTTATGTGTGAGCTCGCCAAAAGGATCACGGTGCCGGTGTCCCTGGATTTTATGTCGGTATCCAGCTACGGCGGGGATACGAAGTCCAGCGGCGTTGTTAAGATCGTCAAGGATCTGGACGAAGCGATAAGCGGCAGGAACGTGATCGTTGTGGAGGACATTGTGGATTCAGGCAGGACGCTGAGCTATCTGTTGGAGATGCTTAAGGGCAGGGGCCCTGAGAGTGTGCGGCTCTGTACGCTGCTTGACAAGCCGGAACGGAGAGTGGTAGACGTTTCGGTGGATTATACCGGATTCCGGATCCCCGATGAGTTTGTGGTCGGCTACGGTCTTGATTATGACCAGAAATACCGCAATCTTCCCTATATCGGTGTCGTAAAGTTTGACTGAGAAATTGATCAAGGATAATGAAAGAGGTTTACTTTGAGCAGAAATAATAGAAATTTTTACTTATATTTTGTCATCATAATCGGGCTGCTGTTGTTTACCGTGTGGATCGGAACACTGCGGGTACAGAATACGGGCTACACCAGGGGCGAGTTTGAAGAGCATCTGGAGAACCATGAAGTGACGGCGGTCAATATACGTCCTCAGAAGGATACCCTGGCGGGTTCGCTGGAGGTCACGCTTAAGAACGGGGAAGGACGGATCTTATATGTAACGGATGTGAAGGAGGCGGAAGAGCTTGTCAGGAGCTACGGGCTTGATCCCAGAGTGGAGGATGTGCCGGGGGAAAGCTGGTTCCTCAACAGTGTTTTTCCGATCCTGATCGTCGTGATCGTATGCGTGTTTTTCTTCGTGATCATGAACGCGCAGAACGCCGCGAACAGCGGCAACGGCAAAATGATGAATTTCGGAAGGAGCCGTGCCAGACTGACGCTGGGCGGTGAGAATACGATCAAGCTGGACGGCGTGGCGGGGCTGAAGGAAGAGAAGGAAGAGCTGCGGGAGATCGTGGAATTCCTAAAGGAGCCGGGCAAGTTTACGAAGGTCGGGGCCCGTATTCCCAAGGGGGTGCTGCTCGAGGGCGCGCCCGGTACAGGTAAGACGTTGCTTGCCAAGGCGATCGCCGGGGAAGCGAACGTACCGTTCTTCAGCATATCCGGTTCGGATTTTGTGGAAATGTTCGTGGGCGTCGGCGCGTCCCGTGTCCGCGATATGTTCGCGGAGGCAAAGAAGCATGCGCCGTGCATTATTTTTATAGATGAGATCGACGCCGTGGCGAGACGCCGGGGAACCGGCATGGGCGGCGGACACGACGAGCGCGAGCAGACGTTAAATCAGCTGCTCGTGGAGATGGACGGTTTCGGCGTCAACGAGGGGATCATCGTAATGGCGGCGACGAACCGCGTGGACATACTGGATCCGGCGATCTTAAGGCCGGGACGTTTCGACCGTAAGATCGCGGTGGCGCGTCCCGATGTAAAGGGCAGAGAAGAGATCCTTAAGGTGCATGCGCAGAACAAACCGTTAGGCGATGACGTGGACCTGGCGCAGATCGCCCAGACCACGGCGGGATTTACGGGAGCGGATCTTGAGAACCTCCTGAACGAAGCCGCGATCAATGCGGCTATGGACGGGCATGTGTTTTTAAAGCAGGACGATATCAAAAAGGCATTCGTGAAGGTGGGGATCGGAACGGAGAAAAAGAGCCGGGTGATCTCCGAAAAAGAAAAGAAGATCACGGCATATCACGAGGCGGGCCATGCGATCCTATTCCATGTGCTCCCCGACGTCGGGCCGGTGTATACCGTTTCCATCATCCCGACGGGGGTTGGAGCCGCGGGATATA
>CANQIJ010000053.1 GCA_947624025.1 uncultured Lachnospiraceae bacterium
ATATCTGCAGTTTTCAAGGTGCCTCGGTGCCTTTTTCCTTTACCTCAGACTTTCATAAATCACTTGACACTACCTATGGAAGTTCTCAGAATGTACTCATTCCAGTTTATTTTTTCTTTTTTCAAAAAACGTTTGACTTTTTACTGTTTACTGTTATAATAAAGACATAAAAGGTGCTATCCGTTAATAAACGGTTCGCCTTGGTTATTGGTTACAGAAAAGCAACCTTACCTTTGGGCGGCGCGGTTGCTTTTCTGTTGTTTATGTATCCTGTGGCTTTCACGGATACTGATGATGGTGACGATGATACTTATTATCGTCACCGCAGTATCCATGATGCCAACGAACGTTTCTAACAACAAATACTGACCTTTCTTCGTATTTTCCATTTCATCAGCCTCCTTTTATGGAAGTTCTCAGAATGTACTCATTCCGGCGAAAGGCGAACCGCTTACCGTTTCGGATAGCACCCTTATCTTTAGCATATCATTTTAATTCCATTTGTCAATAAACGTTATTTCGTTTATATTAACTTGGTCTTTTTCTTCTTTTACCGTTTACAAATTTGCCGTTTCCTGTTATACTATCTATGTGAAAACATTTGCGACATGCCATTCGGCAGTCCGGCAATTCCGGCGTTTCGCCAGACTTCACATTTTATCGTAACCCGATGTTGTACAGCACAATGCCGTGGCAAGGCCACCGTGGTTTATAACATGCAGACGGGGTTCTGCCGCGCGGAAAGGATCATGATGCAGAGAAAAAACACACAAGACACGCAGAGCCGCCCCAGGAAACAGGACGCGCAGAAGACGTCCGACACCCGAACGCCGCAGGACTTATTTGCGGACAATACAGATAGCGTTGAGGAATCCGATGGGTTCAGACTGTGGGACGAGATCTTAAAAGCTATCGTTGCGGCCATGCCCGAACAGCTTTTCCCGCTCTTTAAGGAGATATACGGGAAAGAATACCCGAAAGGGACCTCCATCGTAGTACTCGGTACGGAAATGAGCAGCGCATGGGAGGGACGCGATATCCCGCCGAGCTCCACCCTCATGGACATCGCCCTTCTGGTGGCGAACAGGGACTATTACCATCTGGAATGTCAGATGAAGAACAGCAGGGAAATGGTGGTACGCATGTTCGCTTATGACGTGCGATACGCTGTCACGCACACGAAGATGCAGGACCGGGTCACGGGTGAGATCACATTGTATTTTCCCCGCTCGCTGGTCATCTATCCAGATAAAAACAGTGCCCTTCCCGACCATCTCCGGTGCAGACTGGTTTTTCAGGACGGAAGCGAGCACATCTACCAGATTCCGGCGGTCAGAGTCCAGACCTACTCCATGCAGGAGATTCGTGAGAAGCGGCTGACGGTATTTTTGCCGTATGTACTCCTGCGGCTAAAACCGAAGGTGCGCGCACTGACGGAAAATCGTGCCGGCATGACCGAAAAAATGCTTGAGAAAGAATTGACATCCCTGACACGAGAGGTTATATTGATATTAAAGGAAGAACTGGAGCAAGGGACGATAGGGGAATGGGAATACGGTAATTATACCGCCCTGTTCCGCAAGGCGGCCCGAAGGGTGCTTGCAAAGCATCCGAATTTGTACCGGGAGGTGGAGAGAATGACGGAACCGCTGATCAGGCTTCCCAGCCAGATCTATAAAGATACTTTAAAACAACATGCGGTGGAGATGTCTGACCTCGAACGGCAGAACACCGACCTCGAACGACAGAACACCGACCTCGAACGACAGAACAAAGAAAACAGGGCTGAGATCGCCCGTCTGCAAGCGCTGGTTGATGAACTGTCCACAGGCAGCGCCGCACAGACACCAAATCTGATACGCTGATAGGCCGGGTGCATGTTTTCTTATCCTTTTTTCACATAGCTTCCTCCTATCTGCGCCGCCTCCCCGTCCGCGCATAATCCGACCAGCTCATAATACAGCAGAGAGATCGACACGGAGGGGGATTCCGGCGTTCCGTAGGCGGCATCATATTTTTGTTTTATTTCTTCCACAGGCTGGGGCTGATAATCAAGCAGCTTTAAGATACGGCCGCGCATATCATCGGATTCGGAAGCGTTCTTCCGCCTTTCTCCGACTGCCATTCCTGTAAGCTCCTGCGGGGACGCCGCCAAGCCGGCTCCCTGTCTGATCAGTTCGTTGCATCCCCTGCTTAATGGGTCTGTGATCCTGCCCGGTACGGCATAAACTTCTCTGCCCTGTTCCAGCGCCATATCCACGGTAATCAGTGTGCCGCTGCGTTCTTTGGCCTCGATTACCAGCACCCCATCGCACAATCCGCTGATAATACGGTTTCGCGGCGGAAACAGGACGGACCGTGGCTCGATTCCCGGCGGATATTCAGAGCAGACGCCGCCGGATGCGATCAATTCTTCATAGAGGGATCTGTTCTCGGGCGGATAACAGATATCCACGCCGCACCCGAACACGGCAAGGGAATAACCGCCCGCCCGGATCGCCGCCTGCTGCGCTATACCATCGATTCCACGCGCCATGCCGCTTATCACCTGTATATCAGCCTGTGCCAACGCTGCTGCGAATTCTTTTGCCACGGCTTTCCCATATTCTGTGCAGTTTCGGGCGCCGATCACAGCGATCGTTTTTTTATCTGCATCGGGCAGGCGTCCGACATAGTACAAAGCGCCCGGCGCATCCGGGATCTGCGCAAGTTTTTCCGGGTAATCCGTATCTCCCGTAACGGTAAAGTGAATGCCTCTGGCAAGCATTTTTTCATATTCTCCGGCAGCATCGCCCTCTCCCGCCTTTTGTTCCAGGCAGTGTATCTTACTGCGGTATTTATCAAGATACGGCATCTTTTGGCCGCGATATCTTTGCTCAAAATATGGCACCAGCTTTCTCTGCCGGGCCAGTGCGTATAGCTGCGCCGGCGGCGCGAGGGAACGCAGCAGACTAAACAGCCGGTGGCTGCCCATTCCCAGATTGCTATACAGCCAGTGAAGATACGCCTTATCCTTATCCTTATCCTTACCTCTCCCCGCTCCTTTGGCGAAGCTGCCGTATGTCTTACCGTATGTCTTACCGTCCGTCATTTAAACACCTCCATATTTCTGTAGCAGACTGCCTCGGCAAGATGTTCCTCACCGATCCGTTCTGTTCCTGCCAAATCCGCTATGGTTCTTGCCACTTTCAGCACACGGTGGCAGCCTCTGGCGGAAAGCTGCATCGCCGCGTATATTTTGGCCATGAATTTTCTTTCTGCCGCGCCAAGAGAGCAGAAGCGTTCCACATCCGCAGCGTTCATATCGGCGTTAAAGCAAATGCCAGTCCCCGCGAACCTGTCCGCCTGTATTTGTCTGGCACGCATAACGCGCTCTCTGATCACGGCGCTGCTCTCAACACTTCTTTCCGCAACGATATCCGCAAAGAGGACAGGCTGCACTTCCACGCAGATATCCATTCTGTCCAAGATCGGACCCGACACTCTCCGCAGATAGCGCCTGATCTCATAAGGGGTGCATCTGCATCTGTTCATATCGGGGTAATAGCCGCAGGGACAGGGGTTCATGGCACCCACAAGCATAAAATCCGCCGGATAAACATAAGTGCCCGTGCTCCTGGCGATCTGGACCTGTCGATCTTCAAGAGGCTGTCTGAGAATATCAAGCGTCTCTTTTTTAAACTCCGGCAGTTCGTCCAGGAAAAGGACGCCGCGGTGCGCCAGGCTGATAACGCCCGGCATCGGGATGCGGCCGCCTCCGACGAGGGCTTTCCCGGTTATCGTATGGTGGGGATTCAGAAAAGGCCGCTGTGTTTTCAGGCATTCTGCGGACTGCAGCAGGCCGGATATGCTGTAGATGGAAGACACCTCAAGACTTTCCTCTGCGGACAGAGGCGGCAGGATACCGGGGATCCGGCGCGCCAGCATGGTCTTACCGGAACCGGGCGCACCCACAAGGAGCAGATTGTGAAACCCGGCCGCCGCCACCTCTGCGGCGCGTTTGGCGCTTTCCTGTCCGCATATATCGGCAAAATCCTCCGGCGTCCTGTCCGGTCTCTCCTTCTCCGCCGCCGTTTGACCTGACGGTTTCCCATCCTCCGGCGTTCTGCCCGGCCCTGCCACAGTGCCGGCAGGTGCAGAGTCACGGCATATAATAACGCTTGTTTTGTTATTCGTTCCGGTCAACCGCTGTATCGTTTCTTTCAGATCCGACACACCAATGCTCTCCACGCCCGTCACCAGCCCGCCCTCCCATGCATTGTCCATCGGCAGAATACACCGTCTGATACCGCCCAGCGCCGCTTCGCGCACGATAGGCAATACGCCTCTGACACTTTTTACTTCTCCCGACAGACCCAGTTCACCGAGCAGGAGTGTATCTCTGGTCGCTTCCTGCGGCAGTTTGGACAAGGCCGTCATGATACCCACCGCCACAGGCAGATCAAACATCGTTCCGCTCTTGGGAATGTCTGCGGGCGACAGATTGACGTTGATGCAGACGCTTGGCAGCGAGACGCCCACATTTCTGAGCGCTACTTTGACCCGTTCTCTGGCTTCGCGCACCTCAGAACCGGGCAGCCCTACGATCTGGAAGCAGGGCAGTCCCTGAGAGACATCCACTTCCACCTGAATGAGACAGCTTTTGATGCCATAAATCGTTCCTGATGTAATTGTACTGAGCAAATCATACCTCCTTATCATGTCGTGCCGCTGCTCATATGATCTGTCTGTCCGCCAAAGGCCGTGACAGCCCGGGCGGCACCGGTCATGTTCTGCAGCTGTCGTTTCTGTTGTCCTGTCTGTTATCTGAGATCCGTGGCGAAATGCCGGAAAAAAGATCATTGCAGGGTGCCTGCAGCCATAGAAGCTGCGCCCTGTATGTATTCAGAATGACAGATATTTCTCTTTTCATCATAAAAGGGCGTGACGCGATTGTCAAGCCCTTTTGAAAAGCCATATCAGATACTTGGAAAACCCTATATTGACCAAATCAGTCAATATTCTCTATATGATCTTGGTCTGCATACCGTCGGGATCCTGCGCGAACTGGATCGCCATCTCGCGGCTGATCTTTCCGTCGTAGTACAGCTGCGTGATCGCCTCGTCCATGGTCATCATGCCCATCTTACGGTTGGTCTGCATCGTGGATGTGAGCTGATGGGATTTTCCCTCACGGATCAGATTCCTGACCGCATGGTTGGCATGGAGCACTTCAAACGCCGCCACACGCCCGCTGCCGTCCGCAGTAGGGATCAGCTGCTGGGAAATGATCGCTTCCAGCACGTTGGCGAACTGCACCCTGATCTGCTGCTGCTGGTGGGGCGGAAATACGTCGATCACACGGTCCACGGTGCTCGCCGCGCCGATCGTATGCAGGGTGGACAGCACCAGATGTCCTGTCTCCGCTGCCGTGATCGCTACGCTGATCGTCTCGAAGTCACGCATCTCTCCCACCAGGATCACATCGGGATCCTCACGGAGAGCCGCTCTCAGAGCGTTGGCATAGTTCTGGGAATCCAAGCCGATCTCTCTCTGGTTGACCATCGCCATCTTGTGCTGATGCAGATACTCGATCGGGTCTTCCAGGGTGATGACATGGGCGTCACGGCAGTTATTGATCTTGTCGATGATCGCCGCCAGCGTGGTGGACTTACCGCTTCCGGTAGGCCCCGTGACGAGGATAAGGCCTCTTTTACGCTCATACAGATTGACTACCGATTCCGGTACGCCCAGGACCTCGGGCGAGGGAACCTGCGTTCCCACAAGACGCAGCGCCAGCGCCGCAGAGCCTCTCTGCTTGTACACATTGACACGGTATCTTCCCAGCTCGGGAATGGAGAAGGACATATCGTACTCTCCCCGTTCCTCAAATCTCTCACGCTGCACATCGTTCATGATCGAATAAGCGACGGCCAGCGTATCCGCCGGAAGCATCCTTGGATAGTCCATTGTGATCAGCGCGCCGTTCACACGCATCTTGGGCGGTATCCCTACGGTGATATGTACATCGGACGCTCCCGCGTCGCATGCTACTTTCATGATCTCTTCTATTGTCGGCATCCTTTATGTCTCTCCTGTTCTGACAGCGTCCGGGCGCTCGTGCCCTGCCGGGCCGCCGGGTTCCGTGACGCTTATCTGTTCGCCCTATGACACTTCCACATACTCAGGCTCATCTATCTTAATACCCTGCTTCTTCAGCATATCCATATCCATGACATAACGGTTGTCCATGGTCTTCATGATATCTGCGATCTCCAGGTCCCCGTATTCTTTCCTGTTGCTTAAGTCGATGATGCTGTTGTCTCCGAACATCAGGATCATCGGCTCTAAGATATTCTGCTCGTTAGCCGCAAGCACCAGCGCTTTATCTCCCGTATTAAGCTCCACGCTGACGCCGGGCACCAGGATATTGATCGAACGGATCAGGCCTTCCACAATCTGCGGGTCGTAGACCTGCGGGTTATCCAGAAGATGCTTTAACGCGGCCACCTCGGATTCCGGCGCCTTCTCCGCATTCATTGCCGTCAGGGTGTCGAAGGCGTCCGCCACGACCATCACTCTGGCGCCGTTGACCATCTTCATCGCGGAGATATCCTCGCCCGTCTCCAGGCTGTCAAGCGCTCTCTGGCTCTGCGCGCAGATCCTCTTGATATTGGGCGCAGAGGAATATACGATATCGATGATGTCAAAGCCCTGTATCTGAGCATTGTGAACCGCCTGCTGTTCCTCGGGGGAGAGAATCTCCTTGTCCGCTATGCTCTTGGGAACAGTCAGTTTGCCGATATCGTGTATGATCGCCGCCTGCACGGACTCCAGCTGCTCATCGACCTTCATATTAAGAACATGTGTTATCATTGCGCACAGCATCGCCACATTCAACGAATGCTTAAAGAGCTGATCTTCCTTGCTGCGCAGATTCTGCACAAAATTGATCTTTTTATCCAGATGTCCGTAATTCTTAATGATGTTGGCCGCTATGGTCGGCATCTTGCTGACCCTTTTGGTCTGCAGGACCTTCTCCAGCTCCTCCTGGATGGAAAAGACGTTCATCGTCTGGAAACGTTCAAAATCAATGTCAGCCTGCGTCATGGGCGGAACAGGCTCCGCCGGCTCTAAGACGAAGATACCGATCAGTCCGAAATTTCTGATACTCTCTATGCCCTGCGCAGTCAGCTTCGAGTTCCGCTCATACAAAAGTACGCCGTCCTTATTATAGATAGGACGCGCAAGCCTCATTCCTGTCTTCAGTTCATCACGCTTCACAAAAAGCATTCCTCTGATCCCCCTTTGCCGCCGCATCTGGCAGCATTTTGTGTATTCCGGTGCACAGACGGCACCGCGGCTCACATTGTCTCATACGCCGTTTTGAGTTTTTCAAGCGCTCTTTTTTCTATTCTGGAAACATAGCTCCTGGAGATCCCCAGCTTACGCCCGATCTCCCGCTGCGTAACTTCATATTCATTCTTAAGTCCGTACCTGAGCGTGATGATCTCCCGCTCTCTGTCGCTCAAGGTATTGTGGATCAGTTCAGACAGCCTGCTCAGCTTATCCTCAACCTCCATCCTGTCGATCACGTCAACCTGATCCTGTTCGATGATATCAAGCAGATTGATCTCGTTTCCTTCCCTGTCCGTACCGATCGGCTCATAGAGAGATACCTCTCTGGAAGTTTTCTTCCTGGCGCGCAGAAACATCAACAGTTCATTGTCGATACAGCGGGATGCGTAAGTACTGAGCTTTCCTTTGCCGGCATCAAAGGAATCTATTGCTTTGATAAGACCGATCGTGCCAATGGAGATCATGTCTTCCATCTCTTCATCCACATTCTGGTATTTCTTGGCAATGTGCGCGACCAGACGCAGATTATGTTCGATCAACACCTCTTTGGCGCGTGTACGCGCCGCATCATCACCTGTTTTTAGCAGGTTCAGGCAGTTGGCCTCTTCCTTCGCAGTTAATGGTTGCTTAAATGTTTTCAAAAGAAGCCCCCAAAGTCCATTTACTCTATTCTATGAACCGGAGACATCTTAAGTGCCTTTCCACTCTTTTTATTATATTATTATCCTTCTGTTTCGTCAAACAGGAATTGTGCCATCACGTAATTGCTGATATCGATCCCCCGTTTGGTCAGCCTCAGACGCATACCGCCCGGCGGCCGAAATGCCCCGGCTCCGGCGGGTATGGCCGCCTCCCGGACCAACAGTCCCTGTGCGCACAGCCTCTCGATCACTTCGCCGTACACGCTATCCACCGTCTGCCCAAACTCGCGTTCAAACCGCTCCGTATCCACACCGCGCATCATGCGCAGCCCCAGAAACATAACCTCTTCCATCTGTTCGCGCACGGTAAGACGCTGCACGGACAGCGCAGCGTCTGCAGGTCCCGGGAGATGTCCGGGTGTTTCTGCACCGGCCGCAGACTGCGCCCCCGCCCGCCCGGCATACAGCCGGTACTGCTCCATATCCGAGGGGTTCGTCCACCTGACGTTCTCCACCATGGAGGACGCGCCCGGCCCGAAGCCTACGTAATTGCCGCGCTGCCAGTACACCTTATTGTGGCGGCACTCATACGGCTCCGGATCGTTATAGGAAGCACACGCCGCGCTGCCGCAGCCCGCCGCCGGATCGGCATCCGACACAACGCTTCGCGCATAATTGGAGATCTCATAGCGGTGATAGCCGCAGGCTGCCAGATATTCCCCCGTGAGCTCATACATATCCCGGTCCTCGTCCTCCGTGGGAAAAAGGAACTCCTGACGCCGTTCATACATCGGCGTTCCCTCCTCCAGTATCAGGCTGTAGGCGGAAATGTGCTCGGGCTTAAGCGCTGCCGCACGTTCAAGAGTATGCCTGTAGGACTCCACGCTCTGCCCCGGCAGCGCCGCCATCAGGTCAATATTGATATTGCGAAAGCCCGCCTCCCTCGCCAACTGATAAGCCCGCAGAAAGGTCCTGTAGTCATGAATACGCCCGATCCGCCTAAGCTCATCGTCATCCGCTGACTGCAGGCCGATGCTGAGCCGATTAATACCGCATGTTATGTATTCCTTCAGCTTGTCCGGTTCAGCCGTTTCGGGATTCATCTCTATCGTGATCTCGATATCGTCCGCCAGCCGGTAACTCTCACGGATCACTGTCATGATACGGCTCACTGCCCCCTTCGGAAGGAGCGTGGGCGTGCCGCCGCCGAAGAATATTGATAACACATGATATTCTTTGTAGGCAGGCGCCCAGCCGCTGATCTCACGGCACAGGCTGTCTACGTACCCGAGCATCCTTTCGTCGGCGTCCGTGTTGTTGGAGTTTACATAACTCGATCCCCCATCCGTATCCGGTTGGTTTACATAACTTTCGCAGCCCCGTCTGCTGTTTCGGTGGATATCATTTTCGCACACAGGAAAAGACAGGAAATCGCAATACAGGCATTTCCTGACACAAAACGGAATGTGTATATAAATGCTCAAGCTTTTCATGCGATTCTCCTGTCTCTGAGATCTTATAATATAACATATATTATGTATTGGCTCGGGCGCACTGTGGGTTCCTTTTATTTATCGTCCAGCTTCAGTACGCTCATGAAAGCGCTCTGGGGGATCTCCACGTTGCCCACCTGGCGCATACGCTTCTTGCCTTCCTTCTGTTTCTCCAGCAGTTTTTTCTTACGGGTGATATCGCCGCCGTAGCACTTGGCGAGCACATCCTTGCGCATTGCCTTTACGGTCTCCCGCGCGATGATCCTGCCGCCCACAGCCGCCTGGATCGGGATCTCGAACAGGTGTCTCGGGATCTCGTCTTTTAGCTTCTCGCACATCCTCCTGCCGCGCTCATATGCGCTGTCCGCGTGGACGATGAAGGAGAGCGCGTCCACCTCCTCGTGGTTGATCAGGATATCCAGCTTCACAAGCTTCGACTGCTCATAGCCTTTTAACTCGTAATCAAAAGAAGCGTACCCCCGGGAGCGCGACTTCAACGCATCGAAGAAATCGTAGATGATCTCGTTGAGCGGCAGCTCATACTTGATCAGCGCTCTGGAGGCCTCGATGTATTCCGTGCTGATATAGCGTCCGCGCCTCTCCTGGCACAGCTGCATGATCGGGCCGATGAACTCGGTCGTCACCATGATCTCCGCGCTCACCACAGGCTCTTCCATATACGCGATCTGCGACGCTTCGGGAAGATTCGACGGGTTCGTCAGCTCGACCGTCTCTCCGTCGGTCTTATGCACCTTGTAGATAACGCCGGGCGCAGTCGTGACCAGATCCAGGTTGTACTCTCTCTCCAGTCTCTCCTGTATGATCTCCAAGTGCAGCAGTCCCAGGAAGCCGCACCGGAATCCGAATCCCAGGGCAATGGATGTCTCCGGCTCGTAATTAAGCGAAGCGTCGTTCAGCTTCAGCTTCTCCAGGGCATCCCGCAGATCGGGATACTTGGCGCCGTCAGCCGGATACATACCGCAGTACACCATGGAATTGACCTTTTTATAACCGGGCAGCGGTTCCGCACAGGGATGTACGGCATTCGTGACGGTGTCTCCCACCGTCGTGTCCTTTACATTCTTAATGGAAGCCGTCAGGTATCCGACCATGCCCGCAGACAGCCCCTCACACGGGATAAACTGGCCCGGCCCGAAATAGCCGACCTCCACGACCTCCGCCGTCGCTCCGGTCGCCATCATCCTGATCGGCGTTCCCTTCGACACTCTTCCTTCCATGATACGGCAGAACACGATCACACCCTTGTAGGAATCGTATACCGAATCAAAGATAAGCGCCTGAAGAGGGTTGTCCGGGCTTCCTCCCGGTGCAGGTATCTTCTTCACGACAGCCTCCAGCACCTCTTCTATCCCGGTGCCGTTCTTGGCGGATATAAGCGGCGCGTCCTGGGCCTCGATACCGATCACGTCCTCGATCTCATTTTTGACTCTCTCGGGTTCCGCGCTGGGAAGATCGATCTTATTGATGACCGGGAACACTTCCAGATCATGGTCTAATGCCAGATACACGTTGGCTAACGTCTGCGCCTCGATCCCCTGCGCGGCGTCCACGATAAGGATCGCTCCGTCACATGCCGCCAGCGCCCGGCTCACCTCATAGTTGAAATCCACATGTCCCGGAGTATCGATCAGGTTAAAAATGTACTCGTTCCCGTCCTTGGCCTTGTAGACGATGCGCACCGTCTGCGCCTTGATGGTGATGCCGCGCTCCCGCTCCAGCTCCATATTGTCAAGCACCTGCGCCTGCATCTCCCTGCTGGTCAGAAGCCCTGTCTTCTCGATGATCCTGTCCGCCAGCGTCGATTTGCCGTGATCGATATGCGCTACGATGCAGAAATTCCTTATCTTACTCTGGTCTATGGCCGCCATAATCGTTCCTTCCGTTTCTGGGTCTTACAGGCGCGTGTATATAACCGTAAGCTGTGCTGCGGCGCACCGCCTGCGTTATCCAGTATAGCAAATCGGGCATGATCTGTCCACTGTTACCGACCCGGTCGGGCGTAAGCGGCCATGGCAGGCGCTCCTATGTCCGCTTCTACCGCTGCGGCTCCGTTCCGCTCAACACAAGATCAAGCACATGCGCCAGCGGATCGCAGGCGTTCATCGCCTCCTCTACCGTGTTGTTCTGGGCGCCCAGCTCGATCAGGAGCGTTTTGGGGCACAGGTGCATATTATAGCGGTACGCCTTGAGATAGATCCTTCTTGCGAGGCCGGGATAATACTCATTACACGCGGTCTGCATCTGAAAGGAAAAGGCAAGGTTGTCGTCCAGATACGGATTCTCAAGATATTCTATCTGCCCCTGGGCGGTGCGGCTCAGGCCGTTGAAGAACATGAACTGCGCCGTGGGCCTTCCCTGCAGGTCGACCGTCAGCCGCCGGTCTTCCGGCACCGCGTCTCTATGGAGATCGATCACGACTTCTATGGAGGGATACTGCTCCAGCAGCCCCTCGATCACCGGAAGGGCATTGCTGTATGCATAGTCGCGCGATTCCCGGTCGAAGCTTTCCGTATAATGAAGCACGTTGTAGCCATACCGATCGCGAAGAAGGGCCGCCAGATGCTCTCCTACTCCGACAATGCCCGTGGATCCGTCGCCCGGAACGGAATCGGCGAAGGCTTCCTGGGAATGTGTATGGTAGATCAAGATCTGCGGCTGATCCGAACCGCCCTTGACACGCATGTCCGCAAGGCGCAGCTTATCCGCCTGCAGCAGCTCCTCCCCGGCCTTCGTTGTACTGTCTACGGCATAAAAAGCCTTGATGAGCATCTCATAGCTCTGCAGATCATCCCACCGATAACTGTAGCTCTTATTCTGCACAGGCACAAATCCGGCCGAGGCGGACTGCGCCGGATCCTTTTCCTGCGGTTCGTCCTGCGCTTCTTTCTCCGGCTGTGCCTCCTGATTCTCTGCATACATGCCGTTTTCCTTAAGAAGCGCCTCTTCCATGCTCTTCTCCAGATGCATGGCGTCCTCGCCATATTCCAGCTCGTCTTCCCCGATGGATTTGCGGTCTTCATCGCTGCCCTCCAGCATGATCAGCCTCGCATAATCGCTCTCGGCAGCCGTCTCGCCGATATGCTCCGTCTCGATCTCATAGCGAAACACAGGGTATTCCGCCAGGATCATCCGGTAATACATATCATATGTTATTTTATCTATCCCTCCGTCATTCATCATGCATACGGCAGGCAGATAGGGCATCATTACCGTATCCTGCATCCACCCGGCTATCAGGTCCTTTCCGCCTGTCTCTCCCCTCTGTGCGCCCCAGAGCTCGGCCAGGATAAAAAATACCGATACGGTAACGATCACCATGATAAATAATTTGAATATCCGTTTTTTTATGTCCATACCATCCTATATATATGCGATACGGACATGACTTCATGCCACACTTATTCCTCCGGGCAGACAAGCGCCTTATTGATACCGTCGCACAGAATATGGCTGATCTGCTGGATCTGCTGGTCCACGTCCTTCGTCGTGACATACATATTGTTGAGCTCCTTTAACGCGACCGGACGCTCGCCCAGCGCATCGCCGACTATGGTCGCCGCATCCACCACCGTAGGAACACCCAGCGCCAGGACCGGCACCTTGAGGCTTTCCTGCGTGATGGCGTTTCTGTGGTTCCCCACGCCCGACCCGGGGTGGATCCCGGTATTGGTGATCTGGATCGTCCGGTTGAGCCTCTTAGTCGAGCGCGCGGCCAGAGCGTCTATGACGATCACCATATCCGGCTTCGTCTCGCTGATGACTCCTTTAATGATCTCCGCCGACTCCATGCCCGTCTTTGCCATAACACCCGGTATTAAACTGCTGACCTGATGCATCCT
>CANQIJ010000054.1 GCA_947624025.1 uncultured Lachnospiraceae bacterium
GTTCCGCAGATCGAGGTTACTTTTGATATCGATGCCAACGGTATCGTGAACGTATCCGCCAAGGATCTTGGTACGGGCAAAGAGCAGCATATCACCATCACCGCAGGCTCCAATATGTCCGATGACGAGATCGACAGAGCGGTGAAGGAAGCAGCGGAGTACGAGGCGCAGGATAAGAAGCGCAAGGAAGCGATCGATGCAAGAAACGATGCGGACGCTTTCGTATTCCAGACAGAGAAGGCATTAAGCGAAGTGGGCGATAAGATCGACGCGTCCGAGAAGTCAGGCGTGGAGGCCGACTTGCAGGCGGTCAAGGATATCCTGGAGAAGACCAAAGATCAGGAGATGTCCGACAGCCAGCTTGACGAGCTGAAGGCGGCAAAAGAGAAACTGACCAACTCCGCACAGTCGCTTTTCACAAAGATGTACGAGAATATGCAGCAGGCGCAGGGCGGTCCCGATATGAGCAATATGGGCGGCGCTGCGGCAGACGAGGGCACAGCGCAGTCCGATGCGGCAGATGACGTAGTAGACGGAGACTACAGAGAGGTTTAAGCAATTCAGCCGAATCGAATCTGACAGTCAAATCATGCTTGCATGAATTGGGCTGTCAGATGACGATTCGAGGGAACGCCCTCGATGTGAGCAAAAGGAGCTGCAGGGCAGCGAAGAGTGCTGAAAGCACGATTTTGCGAATAGAGAGGACGTGGCTGAATTGTTGTTGCAAGGGAAGGAATCATTCATGGCAGAACAGAAACGAGATTACTATGAGGTGCTCGGCATAGATAAGAATGCCGATGACGCCGCGATCAAAAAAGCATACAGAGTTCTTGCTAAGAAGTACCATCCGGACATGAATCCGGGCGATGCGGAAGCCGAGAAGAAATTTAAGGAAGCGTCCGAAGCCTATGCGATTCTGAGCGATCCCGAAAAAAGGAGGCAGTATGACCAGTATGGCCATGCTGCTTTCGATGGTGCGGGCGGTGCAGGCGGTTTTGGCGGCTTTGATTTTAACAGCGCCGACTTCAGCGATATCTTCGGTGATATCTTCGGCGATATCTTCGGCGGCACGAGACGAAGCAGAAGCAACGGGCCGATGAAAGGAGCCAATATCCGCACCAGCGTCAGGATCACTTTTGAAGAAGCTGTGTTCGGCGTGGAAAAAGAGATTGAACTGATGCTTAAGGATGAGTGCACCTCGTGTCACGGAACGGGCGCAAAGCCCGGAACCAGCCCGGAGACATGCCCGAAGTGCGGCGGCAAAGGACAGGTGGTATTTACGCAGCAGTCCTTCTTCGGAACGGTCAGAAATGTGCAGACCTGTCCGGACTGTCGCGGAACCGGCAAAGTGATCAGGGATAAGTGCCCCGACTGCCATGGTACGGGTTATATCACCAATAAGAAAAAGATCGAAGTCTCTATTCCGGCCGGTATCGATAACGGACAGTGCGTCCGTATCCGCGACAAAGGCGAGCCTGGTACGAACGGCGGACCGAGAGGCGATCTGCTGGTAGAGGTGGTAGTCGGCAGACATCCGATCTTCCAGAGACAGGATGAGAACATATACTCTACCGTGCCGATGTCCTTTGCGGTGGCGTCCCTGGGCGGCGAGATCGTGGTCGATACGGTGGACGGCAAGGTGATATACGATGTCAAGGCAGGTACGCCGACCGATACCAAAGTGCGTCTGCGGGGCAAGGGCGTTCCGTCCCTGCGCAATAAGAACGTCAGGGGTGATCATTACGTCACGCTGGTGGTACAGGTGCCCGACAAGCTGTCTCACGAAGCCAGAGAGCTGCTTAAGAAATTCGATGAGGAGACGGGCGATACTTTGAACGCCGCGAAGAATGTTTCCTCGGGGAACGCGGAAGAATCCGGCGGCAAGGGAAGAAAAAAATTCAGAAAATAAAGACCGCCGTCAGACGGCATATCAGAATGAAAGCGCCCGTGTACGATCGAAGTACACGGGCGTATTTTAATTGGTCGGAACTATCCTGTCATGACGGATCGCGGGACAGGTACTGTGTATATAATGTCTTCCTGTATTCGGGGTCGGCAATGGCGCGCGCCACATCCTCTGTCCGTCCGGCTGCCGTCAGTGTCTGCAGCAGATCAAAGCTCTGTTCGATTCCCTGCTCGATTCCTTGCTCCACGCCTCTTTTGATGCCGTCCTCAAGCCCTTCTTCATACAGACACTGTCTGTACTCCTCTTCGTTAAATTCGTAGAGCCACACGTTGATCGCCTCCGCTCTGTTCGCTTTCAAAAAATCCGATAAGATGCCCTCGCGTATGCATTCGTCCACCGCGCTCTCGACTGCTGCGGCCAAAGGCATGCTGGCCGCATACTCCCGGACTCTTGCCACATATTCTGCATATTCTTGGAGCATCCGACACGCAGCCATGATCTTTTGGTTGCAGCCCTTGTTGATGTTGTATACCGTTACCGTCAACTCCAACTCGGGATGCTCCTGCGGTTTTTCATAGGCATCCGACAGGCGCAGGAGCCGTTTCTCCGGCTGGGCCTTTGTTCCGTTGTAAAATACCACAAATCTCGGCGCGGGTATCATGACCTGCCTGGAGCCGTACAGCTTCGCGGCATCCACCCGCTTCTGCAGGACGCTCGTCACATAGACCAGATCCCGCAGCGGCATATTGGGATTTACTGTGGACTGGTGTTCATAGAGCATCAGCTCTAAGTCAAACACGAAGGAGATGTCGTTCTTATAGTTCATATAGACCGCATTCTCCAGGGTGGTGATCTCTAGGTCATCCACATTCGTATAGTCGGTGCCGTTCAATGCGTTGTAGAGGCTTAAAAGGTTCTTCCTGTCCTTAAAAAGCGTACGGAACAGGGTGTCCTTGTAGCAGCGCTGCACGTTTGGCGTCTCCGGACCGTCCGGTTTCTTCATTTTGTTCATGTAAGTCCTCCCTGGTACAGGAGAACCGTTTCGGATCCTCCTGCTCTTATAAATGATGAATTGGAATAAAAGCATGGATTCTCTGAAACTTAGAAAAAAGAAAGTACGGAACTGTTTGTAAGAAAATATGCTTTTTCTGTATGATAGCACGGATGAGACGAAAATGCAAATACGAAATAACGATTATTTGTTCCGGGCGGCAACAGGGCGGACCGGGAGATGTAATATTTACGGCCTTTGTAGTCATAATTTCCGGTGGATTACCTGAAACAATCGTTTGTATCTGGCGGACAGATATGGTACAATGGGCACAGTGACTCTTTATGGCGGCTAAGAATGGCGGCAGTATAAGAAAACAATAAGTCGTGCGTAGAAATAGGAAAAGGGGTAAATGATGAACAAGCGGAAAAAGAGAATCAGCAAAAAAGTCATCCTGTCGTTGATGATTTCGGCCATCCTGGCTGCAGAACCGGCAGCAATGGCACTTGCACAGGGAGATACACCAACAGTTACGTTTGCACAGGAAGATCCGGTAGGCGGGGAGAATGCGTCTGAACCGGGCGGCGCAGGTGACGGCGGTTCGGCGGAAACGGAAGACCGGAACAGTTTTTCCGATGAACTGGGGGGGGGTAGCGACCAAAACAGCTCGGATTCTGATGAAAATGAGCAGCAGGATCCCGATGAGAACAATTCCGATAAAGAGAACGGAAGCGTGATCGGAGAAGATAACACCGATGATGGCGAAAACGGTGGACACGAATCCGAAGAAACAGAAGATGAAAAGAAAATTCCCGAAGAACCGGGAGATAACGAGGACGGCTCCGACGAAAGTGAATCAGAAGAGAATATAAGCGAAGAAAAGCAGCCTGAAGAGGAAGAGGCAGCCGGAGACGAAGCCGGATCTGAAGAGGGTGAGACCGAAGAGGCGGATGCGGAAGATGATGAAGAGGTTTCTGACGGGGAAACCGATGCAGACGCTGCAGAAGGTGAGCCACTGGAAGACGAGGATAACTGGGAAGGAACGGGTCATAAAGCACCGAGAGCAGAAATGAAACTGACTGCTGCCATGGTTGCGGAAAAACAGGCGCTTGTCGGTACGGCGGAACGCCTTGGTTTCCTGCAGGAAAATGTAAATTATTCCGCCAACAAAGCGGTTTTTATGGCGGATTCCCTGTCCTATGCCAAAGAAGTCGCCGGGGGTTACGGCGCCGTTCTTGACTCTTATGAAGACGGCGTTGCCGTAATGGCGTTTGAAGATGATGTGACGGATATCATTGCGATGGCGGAGGATGATAAAGTAAAACTTCCGGCGGTATATCCGAATTTTATTTATACGCTTTTTGGAAACGAGGACTATACATATTCGGGTATCGAGTTGTCTGACTGGACGGATTCATCGGCATCAAGTGGCAGTCAGGATCCGAAGTTCAACGATCAGTATCACCATGAAGAGATCCATTCTCAGGGTGCGTGGGCGTATAATGACACTGCCGGAAGCGGCATCAAGGTTGCGGTGATCGACAGCGGTGTTGATAAGAGCCATGAAGATCTGAACGGCAGGATCGCATCCGCCACATCCACTGCCGAGAACCAATTCAATCAGGGCGGTGATAATCACGGTCATGGTACGCATGTATCCGGCATTATCGCGGCAAATAAGGATAACGGAAAAGGCGGCGCGGGTATTGCGTATAACGCATCGATCCAATCTATCAAAGCTTTGGAAATGAATCCGGCGCTAAATTCCGGAAGAGGTTCTGCGACTGGCTATACAGCCGATATCATTAAAGCAGTGAATGAAGCAGTCAAGGGCGGTGCAAGAGTCATCAACATGAGTCTGGGTGGATATGGATACGATGCTCTGTATGAAAACACGGTAAAGGCAGCTGTTGATAAGGGCGTTGTGGTGGTTGCCGCTGCGGGAAATGAAAAAAATGAGTTATCTAAGAACATAAACTCTAATCACTATTGCTCCCCTGCATGTTTTGACGGGGTCATCACGGTATCTGCCAAAAAAAAGGGTGAGGCAGCATTGGCATATTTTTCCAATTACGGCGCCGGTATCGTTGATCTCACTGCACCCGGAACAGATATCACTTCCAGTTATCCGGGCTCTGATTATGCACTCATGAGCGGAACGTCACAGGCTACTCCCATGGTAGCGGCGGCGGCGGCCTATATTCTGTCAGTGAGCCCGGATCTAAAGAACGATAAGTCCGGGGCAGCCGTTGAAAATGTCAAAAAAATCTTACAGGATTCTGCAACGAAAGACGGATTTAGTGATTCCGCTAAGTTCGGTGCAGGACTGTTGAATGTAGAAGCAGCGGTTAAGATGGCAGCGCCGGCAAAGGCGACAGAGGGCGGCACCGGCGAATTGACGGCGCCCACAGTGACTGTTTCAGACAGGGAGCTTAAAGCAAACGATACCGTTCAGGACACGGATAAGATCACGCTGAGCGCTACAGTCGGGAATGCCGCAAACAGCGCGATCAAAATATATTATACCTTGGACGGAAAAACCCCGACCGAGCAGAGCACACTCTATACGGAACCGTTTGCCATCGAGGCATCCGGAAATAAGACGATCAAAGCGTTAGCGGTATATTATGGGAAGAAAAGTAAGGTGACATCCCTTAAGGTTAAGGTGAATGCCTATGTGCAAAGCTTTACGGTTTTATCCAAATCAAATTCTGCCTACCTGGGCGCAGGAAAGTCATTGACGCTGGTGGCAGACGCAAAAAGCTTTACGCCATCCTACGCAACGAAGAAAAAAGTAGCATGGGAGATTATAGAGGGGAGCGAGTATGCTTCCGTCAATAAATCTAGCGGCAAACTCACGGCGGCAGCCGGTATTGATAAACCCGTTACAGTTACGGTACAGGCCGTATCCTTGGATCGGGAGGACGGCGGCCAGGCTAAGGCCTCCATTGTCATTACACTGCTTCCCAAGGTCACTGCACTGACTCTGACGGCGCCTGTGCTTACTGCGAAAAACAAAACCTGTGAATTGAATTATGATACTGCAAAAACGGTACAGATGTCGGTTGCTGTGGAGCCTGCGGCTGCACAGACAGGGATCTCCTTCAGCTCATCTAATGCAAAGGTCGCAACGGTTGACGCGGCAGGGCTGATCACGGCGGTAGGAAACGGAACGGCAACTATCACCGCAAAGACAACGGACGGCAGCAATAAGAAAGTATCCCTTAAAGTAAAAGTAACAAAGGCAGTACAGTCGCTGAAGGTCGTTTCCAAGACCGGAGAATATCAGATCGCGGCAGGGAAATCTCTGCAGATGCAGGCAGAGGTGACAAGCGATGCTACCAACAAAAAAGTAAATTGGGAAATCGTTGACGGCAGCAATTTTGCCACATTAAGTAAGAGCGGTAAGCTGACCGCCAAATCCTCCAGCGTGGTAACGGCTGCTTCCAAGGTTCAGGTGAAAGCCACTGCGGCGGATGGCAGCGGCAAATCCGATACTGCGACGGTTACGATCTATCCTGTGGTTACGAAAAAAGTTGGGTTTGAAGAAGGAACATCCGGTACAATGGGAACTATTGCACAAGGTTCTCTACATACATCCCTGCAGCTTCATCCTTATACGGACGGCAATGCGGGCAGCAGCTTCTTTGGGCGGGCAAAGGGCAGTGGAGAAACCGGATTGGAGAACTTTACTTATACCTCGAGCAATACAAAGATTGCCACGGTAACAGATAAAGGATTGGTGCAGGTGGTCGCCGGCGGCAAGACCGGAACCGTTAAGATCAAAGCTGCAGCAAAAGACGGCAGCGGTAAAAATGCGACATATACTGTAAAAGTGATCGTTCCGGTGACATCGCTTTCTATTTATTCCAAGAGCGGAGTCGGTTTTGTCGGCAGGGGCAAAGCTTTGTCTCTGGGCGCCTTGGTCAACAGCAACGCGAGCAACAAGAAGCTGACATGGACATCCTCTGATAAATCGATTGCCACCGTGGATAAGAACGGTAAGGTCAAAGGCGTCAGTTATGGGGATTCCGTGGAACAGGTGAAAATTACCGCAGCGGCAACGGACGGCAGCGGGGTATTCAAGACTGTGACGGTAACGGTAAGGCCGGCGATTGTTAAACTGGCTTTTCCGACTATAAGGGGTTATGCCACAAGCGTTGTAGATAATTCTACATTTAAAAAGCGTACATACACAAGCGGCATATATGTTCCGGCTTATTTTGATGAAGTGTCCCCTAATTCGGATAGGAGAAGCAAGCTTTCAAATGATTATTATTTGAGCAGCTTTTCTTATACTTCCTCCAATACTAGTGTCGTCCAGTTTATTACGGATGAGAATGGCAAGCTTTATACTTTTACGCCTAATGCCGGAACGGCTACGGTAACTTATAAAGCTTTGGACGGTTCCGGAAAGACATGTAAGATGAAGATCACAGTCAGATAAACCGGGGAGACAGGAAAGAAATATCACATGAAAAAGAAAAAACGGATAAAAACTTGGTTTCTCTCTATTACAGCTCTGGTGATCGTGGCAGCGGCGGCAGCGTTGTTCTTCATCAAAAACAGACCGCAGGCGCTGGCGGCGGAGGAACAGCCGGTTGAGATCACACCTGTCAATATGTCTGTATACAATGGAGAGACGGAAGATATGCTGAATGGTCAGGGTTATGTTGAGAATCAGGTGGTTGCGGTTGCCGATTCTAAACGTGAAGCTAAGAAGATCGCCAAGGCGGTCGGCGGAGAATTGTTATCCTATGAGAATCAGGTGGCAGTGATTCAGATTGGTATTACTGTGGAAGAGATGCTGCAGAGACTGGAAGAGGATCCTTCTCTTCCCAGAGTATATCCCAATTACCAGAATTACCAGACATTCACGGAATAAAAGGCAGGCGGGAAGACTTTTTTCGGGTATAATAAAACGCGGAACGTGAATATAACGAACCGATCAGAGGAGGGTATTGAATGATTCAAAGAAGAAAAACGCTGCTGACCATAGCGATTATGTGTCTGTCTCTTTGCTTTGCAGGCTGCGGCAAAGAGCCTGAGCCGGAACAGAAAACAGAGCCTGAGGTAGTGGAAGTGCCTGAGGAATTGCAGAAGGATCCGGAGGAGGAATCCGAGGAGGTTGTGGAAGAACCGACTACAGCGTATCCCGTGATCGAGGAACGGACGGAGCAAAACGGTAAGATCCAGAGCTATCTGACCGGAGAGTGGACAAGCACCGACCAGGCGACCAGAAGACCGATCGCGGTCATGATCCCGAACAACAAACCGGCGATGCCGCAGTACGGTCTGTCCAAAGCGGGCATTATCTATGAGGCTCCCGTGGAAGGACGTATCACAAGACTTATGGCTGTGTTTGAGGATTTTGACGATCTGGAGAGGATCGGGCCTGTGAGAAGCAGCCGTGATTATTTCGTGTATGTGGCGATGGGATATGAGGCCATCTACTGCAACTGGGGGCTTGCAAGACCTTATGTGGAAGAACTGATCAACAGACCGAACTACTATAATGTCAGTGCGGCTGTTGTCGGCATACATAATCCGGCGGACGAGGCTTACGGCAGAGTGAGCCGTCCGGGGTACGCGACGGAATTTACGGGTTATCTTAAGATAGACGGGCTGTTCAAGGCGGTGGAACGTCTTGGATATGACTGGAATTATGATGATGCCTATGTGCCGCCGTTCCTTTTTGCGGCGGATGACGTTACGGCGGACTATGCCGACAATGAGGCGGCGCTGCTGATCTGTCCGGGCGGTATGTCGGGAGGCAATTCCAGCGGATACGGCGCTTATCATCCGTATTTTGAGTATCATGAGGACGATCATCTGTACTACCGTTACCAGGACGGCGAGAAGCAGATCGACGAGTTGGACGGCGGGCAGCTTGCGGTCAGCAATGTGATCTTCCAGTACTGCCACGGCGAGGTGAGGGATGATCATGATTATCTTGCTTTCGGTGTACATGGGGAGGGCGACGCGCTTATCTTTACGAACGGCAGGGTGATCCCGGCGACCTGGTCGCGGTATGACGGTGATTTTACGCCCGCGAAGTTCTATGATGAAGAAGGCAATGAGATCATTTTTAACCAGGGTAAGACGTGGATATGTAATATCTGGCAGGAGTACGGAGAGTTTGCGCAGTATGGGGAGGATGAGGATCATCTGATCACGCCCGACGTGCCTTCCGTGACATCCTCCGGCGAGAATGACGACGACGAGGACGCGATCGCTGCGGCCGCCGACAAGGCGGAGTCGGACGATTGAGGCGTTGACAGGTAAGGAAGCAGATAGATGAAATGGATGAAATTCAGGATCAAAACGATCACAGATGCAGAAGATATCATTATCAGCGCCCTCTATGACATCGGTCTGGAGGGTGCGCAGATCGAGGATAAGATTCCGCTGACGGCGCTGGAGAAGGAGCAGATGTTTGTGGATATCCTTCCCGACGCTCCTGCGGATGACGGGATTGCCTATCTGAGCTTTTTCGTGGAAGAAAACGAAGAGGGAAAGCCTGTTGTGGGCGGTGAGCCCTGCGATTGCGAGACGATCCTTTCCCGGATCGGGCAGGAACTTAATGAGCTGCGCACTTTTATGGAGATAGGCGAGGGAAGTATCACCGTGAGCGAGACGGAGGATATCGACTGGATCAATAACTGGAAGCAGTATTTCCACCAGTTCTATATCGACGATCTTCTCGTCATCCCGTCCTGGGAAGAAGTCAGGGAAGAGGACAGGGACAAAAAGATACTTCATATCGACCCCGGCACGGCTTTTGGTACGGGGATGCACGAGACGACGCAGCTGTGTATCCGGCAGATCAGGAAATATCTGACGCCCGAAACGGAGCTGCTGGATGTGGGTACGGGAAGCGGGATCCTCGCGATCCTGGCGCTGATGTACGGCGCCCGTCATGCGGTCGGGACCGACCTGGATCCGTGCGCGGTCGATGCGGTCGCTCAGAACATGGAGGCAAACGGTATCGCGGAGGGAGCCTTTGACATGATGATCGGCAACATCATTACGGATCAGGCGGTTCAGGACAGGGTAGGATATGAACGCTATGACATTGTGGCAGCCAATATTCTTGCGGATGTGCTTGTCCCGCTCACGCCGGTCATCGTGCGACACATGAAAAAGGGCGGGATCTACATTACTTCGGGTATTATCAATACCAGGGAGGAGATGGTCCGGCAGGCGATCGAGCAGGCCGGGCTCAAGGTGCTTGAGGTGACCTGTCAGGGAGAATGGGTGTCTGTCACGGCCCGCAGGGATCGGTAAGGGATATGATGGAGAATACGAGGATAAGATCGGTTCGGATCAAAAGTAATATAGCCGCTGTCCTTGCCCTGGTGTGGATGTGCGTCATTTTTTCTTTTTCCGCACAGACAAAGGAGGAATCGGGCGCGGTCAGCCAGGGGCTCAGCTACCGCATGATCGATACGACCGGACGTCTGCTGCATCTGCATCTGGATGATGAGAGAATACGGGAGATCGCGGGCGCGATCGAGCATTTTGTGAGAAAAGGCGCGCACATGACGGAATACGCGATCCTGACGCTTTTGTTATACGGATGGCTGTGCCGGTGGGATATGTCCAGCAGGCGCAGAGCCGTTATCGCCGCTGTGGCGGCGGCGCTGTACGCCTGCAGCGACGAGTTTCATCAGACGTTTGTGCCGGGCCGCGCGGGGCGTGTCGGTGATGTGCTGGTGGACAGTGCGGGCGTTCTTCTTGGGCTTGCTTTGTTCTTTCTGATCGGTAAGCTCGTCAGAGAAAGAAAAGTCCGTAAAGAGTAATAGGGGAAAGGTGCGGCAGAAGATGTATCGTTTTTTTGTAGAGCCGTCGCAGATACAGGACAAGCGGATTGTCATAACGGGCAGGGATGTCAATCATATCAGGAATGTGCTGCGTATGAGGATCGGGGACGAGATCGCGGTGAGCAACGGCATCGACAACAGAGAATACCGATGCGGCATAGAGGAATACACGGAAGACGAAGTGATCTGTTCGTTGCGTTTTATCAAGGAGGACGGGGTGGAGCTGCCGTCCCGGATCTATCTTTTTCAGGGGATCCCCAAAGCGGATAAGATGGAATTTATCATACAGAAGGCGGTTGAGCTCGGCGTATATGAGATCATTCCCGTAGCCATGAAGCGGTGTGTGGTCAGGCTGGACGAGCACAAGTCAAAGAGCAGGATCGCGCGCTGGCAGGGGATAGCGGAGGCGGCCGCCAAGCAGAGCAGACGCGCCGTTATTCCGCAGATTCATGATGTGCTGACCTATGAGGAGGCGCTCGATCATGCGTCCGGCATGGATGTCAGGCTTGTTCCGTACGAGATGGAGGACAGCCTGGAGCATGCAGCGGGAATGGCCGGGACCAGACAGATCATCGACGGCTTAAGGAGCGGCCAGTCCATAGCGGTCTTCATAGGGCCGGAGGGCGGCTTTGACGGAAGCGAGATAGAGGCCGCGATCGCAAGGCAGATGACGCCGATAACGCTCGGCAGGCGTATTCTGCGGACGGAGACGGCGGGGCTGACGGTGCTCGCGTGGATCATGTACCGGCTGGAGAATTAGAGAAGGACGGCGGGGCCGGTAACATCGGATCGCGGCAGGGCATATTGTAGAATAAGATAAAAAGGCAATGTACTTGTTTCCGGGAACGGATTCCCGGGGACCGGATACGTTAAGAGTGTGATCGTTATGGAAGCTTATTTGGACAATTCTGCGACGACGCGGTGCTTTGACGAAGTCGCGCAGCTGATGCACAAGGTCATGTGCGGGGATTACGGCAATCCCTCCAGTATGCACCGCAAAGGAGTAGAAGCGGAGCAGTACTTAAGATATGCAAAGGAAACGCTTGCCGGGATATTAAAGGTGAATGAAAAGGAGATCCTTTTTACCTCCGGCGGTACGGAATCTGACAATATTGCGCTGATCGGTGCGGCGCTGGCAAATCATAGACGGGGAAGACATCTGATCACAACAGCGATAGAACATCCCGCCATTCTGCAGCCTATGGCATATCTGGAGAACCAGGGCTTCCGGGTGACATATCTGCCGGCAGACCGTGAGGGAAGAATCTCGTTAAAGGATCTGGAGCGGGCGATCAGGCCGGACACGATCCTTGTTTCGATCATGCATACAAACAATGAGATAGGAAGCATACAGCCGGTGGCGGAGGCCGGGGCGCTTATCAGGCGCATGAATCCCCATACTCTTTTTCATGTGGACGCGGTGCAGGGATTCGGTAAAGTGCGTATCTATCCGTCCAGAATGAACATTGATATGATGTCTGTCAGCGGGCATAAGATCCACGGCCCTAAGGGCGTCGGTTTTCTGTATATCCGGGACGGCGCCAGGGTCAGTCCCATAATCTACGGCGGCGGCCAGCAGAAGGGTATGCGCTCCGGAACGGAAAATGTTCCGGGTATCGCCGGACTTGCCAAGGCGGCGGAAATGGTATATCAAAATCTCGACCGTGACGTGGACGGGATGTATGAGCTGCGGGATATGCTGATCCGCGGGGTAAGCGGTATTGAGGATGTCAGGGTCAACGGATGTCCGGGCAGAGAGGGCGCAGCCCATATCGTAAGTCTGTCGGTCCGGGGCGTTCGCAGCGAAGTGCTGCTGCATGCGCTGGAGGAGAGAGGCATCTATGTGTCCGCCGGGAGCGCATGCGCCTCCAACAAACCGCAGCCTTCGGCGACGTTAAAGGCGATAGGCATAGAGAGAGACCTGCTGGATTCCACGATACGTTTCAGCTTTTCGGTCTTTACAACCCGGGAGGAAATCCAGTATACTATACAGGCGTTATCCGAAATGATCCCGATGCTGCGCAGGTACTCAAGGCGGTAGCGGATCGGGAGATCATAGAAAGACAAGAGGAAGTATGATGTTTACGGCTTTTTTGATAAAGTATGCCGAGATTGGCGTAAAAGGTAAGAACCGTTATCTGTTTGAAGACGCGCTGGTGCGGCAGATCAAGTATGCCCTGAAGCAGTGCGAGGGCGAATTTGCCGTGCGCAAGACCGACGGACGCATCTATGTAGACGCCGTCTCCGATTTTGATTATGAAGAGACTGTGGCCGGGCTGCAGAGGGTCTTCGGCATATCCGGTATCTGTCCGATGGTCTATGTGGAGGATGAAGGATTTGAGAAGCTGGGGAACACTGTCGTAGACTATATCGGCAGAGTGTATCCGGACAAAAACAAGTCCTTTAAGGTGTCGGCGAGACGCGCCAGAAAGAATTATCCGCTGAATTCCATGGAGATCAATGTGGAACTGGGCGGCATGATCCTTGATGCCTATCCGGAAATGCACGTGGACGTCCATCAGCCGGATATTCTGCTGAGTATTGAGGTGCGGGATAAGATCTATATCTATTCCGAGACGATCCCGGGACCGGGCGGTATGC
>CANQIJ010000055.1 GCA_947624025.1 uncultured Lachnospiraceae bacterium
GAAAAGCAACAAAAAGAAAACCCCACCCCTCAAGAGTGAGGGGCAGGGGAGTTGAATAGGCGAAGCCTATTTTTTATACATACTATGGAGGGACATCATGAAAAAAAGAAGCATCGGTATGATACTGGCGGGAACACTGGCGTGCGCCGCATTTTTCACAGGCTGCGGCGGCAGCGGCGCAGCACAGACGGCGCAGACGCAGGAGGCGGGAGCGCAGACAGAAGAAGACGCGGCAAGTGCGGGGGAAGATGAGACTGCGGATACTGTGTCGGATCAGGAGGCCGCGGACGAGGTGGCGGCGCTGATCGATGCGATCTATGTGCAGAAGCGTACGGACGAGACGGATGCGCAGTGTGCCCGGGCGAAGGAGGCATGGGACGCGCTGACGGACGCGCAGAAGGCGCTGGTGTCCGGTGAGTTTGCCGACCCGGATTATTTCGGCCGGGATACGGGTGACGCCTCCCTGGACGATCCGCGTAACCAGGACGGCATCGGGGAGAATGAGATCCTGGTGGTAAGCTTTGGCACATCCTTTAATGACAGCCGTGTCAGTGATATCAAGGGTATCGAGGATGCCATCGCCAAAGCCAATCCTGACTGGTCTGTCAGAAGGGCTTTCACGGCGCAGATCATCATCAATCATATACAGGCAAGGGACGGCGAATTTATTGACAATATGGACCAGGCGCTGGAACGTGCGGCGGCAAACGGCGTGAAAAACCTGGTGGTGCAGCCCACACATCTGATGCACGGCGCGGAGTATGATGAACTGATGGATGCGTTAGCGGCACATTTGGACCGGTTTGGTTCGGTGAAGATCGCGGAGCCGCTGTTAGGTGAAGTGGGTGCGGATGCGGCGGCAGTGAATGCGGACAAGGAAGCAGTAGCGCGGGCGATCACGGAGGCTGCCGTGGCGGAGGCCGGTTACAAAAGCCTGTCAGATGCGCAGGAAGACAGTACGGCGTTCGTATTCATGGGGCACGGCACATCCCACGCGGCGAAGGTGTCCTACAGCCAGATGCAGACGCAGATGGCGGACTTAGGATATGATAATGTATTCATCGGTACGGTGGAGGGCGAGCCTGAGGAAACTTCCTGTGAGGCGGTGATCGATGCGGTATCGCAGGCCGGATACAAAAAAGTGGTGCTCCGTCCGCTGATGGTGGTGGCGGGCGACCACGCCAATAACGATATGGCCGGTGAGGAGGCGGACTCCTGGGCGAGTCTGTTCGGGGCGAGCGGTCACTTTGACAGCGTGGAGACGCAGATCGCGGGTTTAGGTGCGATCCCGGAGATTCAGGATATCTATGTGGCGCACACGGCTGCTGCTGTGCCTCTTGTGCGCGATCTGACGGACGGGACGGCTGCTGCTGACGGTGGGCTGACGGCGGGAGTTTACAGCGCGGCGTTTACCACAGACAGCGGTATGTTCAAGGTGAATGAAGCTTATGACGGCAGAGGAGCGCTGACGGTGGCGGACAGCGGTATGACGATCCATATCACCCTCGGTTCAAAAAATATCGTCAATCTCTATCCGGGTCTGGCTGCGGACGCGGAGAAAGAAGGGGCGGCGCTGCTGCAACCCACTGCGGATACGGTGGTCTATACCGACGGTACAACGGAAGAGGTGTACGGTTTCGATGTGCCGGTTCCGGCGCTGGATACGGAGTTTGATCTGGCCATTCTCGGCACGAAGGGAACATGGTACGATCACAAAGTAAAAGTTTCCGATCCGCTGCCGCAGAACGGCACCTACAGCGTGGAGCTTACCTTTGGGGGCGGCAGCGGCAAGGCAAAGATCCTGTCCCCCGCGACCGTCATCGTCACGGATGGCAGTATGACGGCCCGGGTGGAGTGGAGCAGCGCCAACTACGATTACATGATCGTGGACGGTGAGAAATATCTGCCTGTCAATACGGAAGGAAACTCGGTGTTTGAGATACCTGTGGCAGCGCTGGATACGGAGCTTACCGTGATCGGAGACACGGTGGCGATGAGCACGCCCCACGAAGTGGAATATACGATCACCTTCCATTCCGGTACAATGAAGGCGCAGTAGAGAAACCGGCGAAAATTACCTCTTGTGCTGCGCCGGTACATGGTGTATACTTCCTATAGCAATATAATCTAAGAAAAAGTTCTTCGGGGTCGGGTGCAATTCCCTACCGGCGGTATAGTCCGCGACCCGTGACAGTTCGGCCGCACAGGCATAAGCAGGTATATCCGGATGCAGACATTTGTGTGAACCGACAGCTGTTCCGGCTGATTTGGTGAGATTCCAAAACCGACAGTAAAGTCTGGATGAGAGAAGAAATGGCAGAGTTTTCGCATACCTGTATGCGAGGGCCTGTTTCATTGGCGTGAATGCCCCGAATAATGTTTCGGGGCTTTTTGTTATACAGGAAATTCTTGCATGACAAAGGTTCGAGAACTTTTTCCGACAAATTTACGACAGAAGCGTCACCTGATGGGAAGACGCTTCGGAATGGAGGAAAAGAGTAAAATGAGTAACGGATTATGGCAAAGTATCAAGGACAATGTAATTTTTGTACTGGTGTGTCTCATTGTGGCGGCGGTACTGTTTCTGACCGCTTATGCGGCGGAAAAGTACGTGCATAAGAGAGACGGCGTCAGGGAGCGCATCTTAAACACGAGAAAAGTTGCGATGATCGGTCTGTTTTCCGCGATCGCAGTGATATTGTTTTTGTTTGAGTTCCCGATTCCTTTTCTGGCACCCTCGTTCTATGAACTGGATTTCAGCGAGATCCCGGCGCTTGTCGGGGCGTTTGCGTTCGGACCTGTTGCGGGTGTGATGATCGAATTTTGCAAGGTTCTGTTGAAGCTTGTGATCAAGGGCACAAGTACGGCTTTTGTGGGCGACCTGGCCAATTTTGTGATCGGATGCAGTCTGGTACTTCCGGCGTCTGTCATCTACATGTTTAAAAAGACCAAAAAGACGGCGGTCCTCTCCTGCGTGGCGGGCGGCGTGTTTATGACGGTGTTCGGTACGGCGTTTAACGGCGTTTACCTTCTGCCCGCTTTTTCGGCGCTGTTCGGGATGCCGATGGAGTCGATCCTCGCGATGGGAAGTGAGATCAACAGCAATATTGACAGCATCACGACATTTGTGTGTTTCGCGGTCGCACCGATGAATATCATCAAGAGCGTGGCGGCGTCCGTAGTAACGCTGTTGATCTACAAGCCTTTAAGCCCGATCATCAAGAGCGCTCAGCTTCCGGTCAAAAGGCATGCGGCTGACACAACGACAACCGAATCTTAAAACATTTTAGAGATTCTTTAGAGAAAGCCCTGTTATGATAATTATCAGAAATACAGTGAATCTGTGAGACTGCCGCTTTGCCGGTCCCAGGACCGTAAAGCGGCAGCTTCGGGAGGAGAGGTATGGATGAAAAAGCGTAACGCAGGCGTGAAACGGCGCAGGGACACGCGGGCTTTCTTTCTGTTTGCAGCCCCCAGTCTGGCGGGTGTGCTGATCTTTGTGCTGATTCCCTTTCTCGATGTGGTGGGACGTTCTTTTCGGACGGTAGCAGCCGGGCGTTTCGCCGGCATTTCAAATTACAGAACGGTTTTCACCAATCAGGCCTTTCTGCTGGCGGTCAAGAATACGGTGCGCTTTACGCTTGTATGTATTCCGCTTCTGGTCGCGGTCAGTCTCTTGATCGCTCTGCCGTTAAGCCGGCTTAAGAGTGCGGGGACGGTCAAATCGCTGTATCTGTTTCCCCTTGCCATGCCTACCGCAACAATTGTTATGGTGTGGAAAATTGTGTTTTACAGGCAGGGCTTCTTAAATCTGTTTCTGACACGGCTTGGCGCGTGGACGGGGCTGTGGGGAGAGATACATTATGATTATCTGAACAGCAGCGCCGCGTTTGCCGTTCTGGTTTTCAGCTATATCTGGAAAAATACGGGCTATACGATAGTGCTGTGGCTTGCCGGGATCCTGGGTATTCCTGACGAATTGCGGGAGGCGGCGCGCGTGGACGGCGCATCGGAGCGTCAGGTCTTTTTGCGGGTGGTCTTTCCGAATCTGAAGGGATGTCTGTATACCATCGTGATCCTTTCTTTTCTGAATTCCTTCAAAATCTACAGGGAGGCATATCTGGTGGCGGGTTCTTATCCGCAGCAGGATATATATCTGTTGCAGCATCTTTTCAACAACTGGTTTGTCAATCTGGAGCTGGACAAGATGGCGGCAGCGACAGTCAGTGTGGGCGTTTTTTTGTTTATTGTCATCATGCTGCTGCAGCGCATGTGGGATAGCCGGGAGGAGTGACGTATGAGAGGTTTACAAAGACTGGCTGAATATTGTTCCCGCGCAGAAGGGCGCTGCAGAAGGATGGGGCGAAGCATCAGAACGGCTTTGCAGGTATTGGCGCTGCTGTTCCCCACACTGCTTGTTCTGCTGCCTCTGCTTCTGCTGGTGACGGGCTCGGTGGCAGGGAACGGGGAGCTGGGGCGGTATCTGGAAACGGTCTTTTATGACGGCACGGATTATATTACATGGAAGATCGTGCCGGACTATCCGACGTTTGCCAATTACGGAAAACTTCTTTTTATGACGCCGCAGTTTTTTGTTCTGTTCTGGAATTCCGTGAAGATGGAGGTATGTATACTGGCGGGACAGATGCTCGTGAGCGTTCCGGCGGCATGGGCATTTGCGGCATATCAGGTAAGATACGGCAAAGCGCTGTTTACGCTCTATGTTGTTCTGATGCTTCTGCCTTTCCAGGTGACGATGCTGTCGTCCTATCTGGTGCTTGACAGACTGGCGCTTCTGAATACGCACGGCGCTGTGATACTGCCTGCGGTTTTTTCCGCTTTTCCCGTGTTCTTAATTTACGGCGGGTTTCGCGGTATTCCTCCGCAGCTGTTGGAAGCGGCGAGGATGGATGGCGCAGGCGAGTGGAAGATCTTCTGCTCTGTCGGACTTCCCCTTGGCAGGAGCGGTCTGTTGTCGGCGTTTGTGCTGGGTTTTTTGGAGTACTGGAACATGATGGAGCAGCCGCTTTCCTTTCTGGCGGACCAGTCCCTGTGGCCGTTGTCCCTGTATCTGCCGCAGATTACGTGGTCTCAGGCGGGCTACGCTTTCGCCGCGTCTGTCATTACCCTGATACCGGCGGTATTTGTTTTTGTCTGGGGACAGGATTATCTGGAGCAGGGAATCGTTTTTTCCGGTCTCAAGGAGTAGCGGCGATAGCCGGAGGCGCGTCATATCCGAAGAGATCGTTACAGAGCGGGAAAGTACATCATACGGAGGTGCGGATGTTGAACAAAAAGTCTAAAAATAAGATCTTAATAGGATTTTGTATCTTTCTGGGCCTGATGTGGCTGTGCACCGTCATATCCAAGGGAATCTACACATCGCAGCTGCCTATCGTATCAACGGAGTCGGTTCAGCAGAAATATATAGAGCATATCGTGGAAGCCGAGGGGATCGTAGTCGCGGGCAATGAGATCCCGGTCACAACGCTGAGCGGTCTGCGGGTCGACAAGCTGATGGTGCAGCCGGGAGATTTGGTGCAGGAGGACGATGTGATCCTCACGGTCGATCTGGAGGATCTTGACGATATCATAACCGATAAACAGGCGCAGATCGACAAGCTGCAGCTTCAGATCAGCACCTATGTGCAGAATGAGGAGATCGAACGGCAGAAAAGGGCGCTGGAGGAGCAGCGGGTCAGGGAAGATTATGATGAAACCGCAAGGCGGGAAAATACAATGGTGGAGCGGGCCTTTGATGAGGTCAATAAAGTCGAAAACAAAATGAATGAGCCGAGCGAAGAAGTATCGGAGGAAGAGCTCCGGGAAGAGCTCCAGCGGGCGGCGTATGCGGAGGCGGACGCCAAATGGCAGAGAGATAACGCTATTAAGGAGGCGGCAAGAAAAGTGGAGGACGTTACCGCGCCGGAAAGCGGAGACGCCACGCCGGAAATAGACCGTCTGGAATTAACCGGTCTGCAGGAGGAGCTCTCCCGTTTCCAAAAGATCAAAGATGCGGGCGGACAGATCAAAGCCGGACGGACAGGAACGGTAACGGCTGTCTGCGTGAGCGTGGGAGCGAGAACTTCGGATTCGGCAGTCATGCTGCTTTCGGATGATTCTGTGCCCTGCCGGTTTAAGGCGGTCATAACCGGAGACCAGAAAAAATATGTCGGCTTACATGACGAAATATCACTGGAGCTGGACGGCAGCAGGGAAGAAAAAGCAACGGTAAATTATATGGCGGAGGATTCGTCCGGCGCGGGCAGTTATGAACTGTATGTCGATCTGCCTGAGCGGACGGGAACGCCCGGACAGACCGGCACGCTCACCCGCACCGAGAGCGGAGAAAGGCAGCCATGCTGCGTTACGCCGCTTGCGGTACAGGAGGAAAACGCCCGGAATTTTGTATATGTGGTGAAAGAGCGGGAAGGGATTCTTGGAAAAGAATATTATGCCGAGCAGGTCGTTGTAAGAATAGTGGATAAAAACGACAGCTTCGTGGCGCTAGATGCAGCGCTTGACAGCGAGAGCCTCATCATTTCATCTTCCACCAGGGATTTTAAAAACGGGGATGTCGTCAGGCTGTCGGAGAAGTAGCGTATATTGCCGTGACGGACACGATGCCGGTGCCAAAAGGCGAACGAAAAAGAAATCCGTTCGTTTCTTTCCCTTGCACTTCTTACGAATTTCGGTATAATAATAGAAAGTAAGGTAAAAGCACCTACGATGTAGGTGTTTTCTTATACAACAGGAAATTGCGGTCCGTGAGCCGCCTGTCATGGCAATGTCCGGCGCGAAGGGAGATGCTTCCTTATGGAAATAGAGTTCGATGTAAAGATCACGGCAAACATTTTGTACGACTATATGCTGCATCACACTTACACGAAGCTGCCCGGCATCATGGGCTCGGTCGTGGGTGTGCTGATGCTTGTGCTCTATGCATCCAACAGGCAGCCCGTATGTCTGATCGCCGGCCTCGTCATACTGCTCTATCTTCCGTGGACGCTTTTGGTCAGATCGGGCCGTCAGGCGCTCGGCACACCGGCCTTTAAGAAGCCGCTGCATTACCGCCTGTCCGACGAGGGCATCGAGGTGTCTCAGGACGGCACGGTGGAACGGATGGAATGGGATGATATGGTCAGGGCGGTTTCCACGTTTGGCAGCATCGTGGTGTACACAACGCCGGTCAACGCGTGTATTTTTCCGAAGAAGGATCTGGGAGACGCCAGGTATAAGGTGATCGAGATCATATCAACGCATATGCCGCCAAAGAAGGTAAGGATACGGGGTTGAGCGGCGGTGCGGCGCATATACGCATTGACCAGATTAGTCAATATAAAAAGACCGTCTAAACAGATCAGCGCACGAAGAATGACTGTGCGGAGGGCAGAGCGGGGAACAGTATGGAAGTGACAGAGACGAACAGCGCCGAAGAGACTTATGAGTTGGGAAGACAGATCGGTATCCGGGCGAAGGCGGGGGATGTCTATACGCTGACCGGCGATCTGGGAGCGGGCAAAACCGTGTTCACGCAGGGCGTCGCCGCAGGGCTTGGCATCGACGAAGCGATAAGCAGCCCTACGTTTACCGTTCTGCAGATTTACGATGAGGGGCGGCTGCCTTTATACCATTTTGATGTGTACCGTATCGGCGACGCGGCGGAAATGGATGAGATCGGCTATGAGGAATATTTTTACGGCGGCGGGGTGTGTATGATCGAATGGGCGGATCTCATTGAGGAGATCCTGCCGCCTTCTTATTACAGGATCACCATTGAAAAAGATATGCAGAAGGGCTTTGACTACCGCAGGATCACGGTCACGGTGTGCGGTAAAATGTGATGCGCGTGTGTGACGGCTGATGTCGTCTCGCTGCGCGTGTGGAGACAGGCGTACAGCAAGATCCTGTATGATAAGAAAGAGCGGGAAGAGCAGTGGATAGCGAGGCTGTATCATTATGAAAATATTGGCATTGGACAGCTCCGGGCTGGTGGCGTCCGTGGCGCTTGTAGAAAATGATAATTTAATAGCCGAGTACACCATACAATATAAAAAGACCCATTCCCAGACGCTTCTTCCCATGCTGGAGGAGATACGGGATATGGTGGAGCTTGATCTGTCTACCGTGGACGCCATTGCGGTGGCGGCGGGCCCGGGGTCTTTTACGGGTCTGCGCATCGGATCGGCTACGGCGAAAGGGCTTGCTTTTGCAATGGAGAAGCCCATTATACCGGTTCCCACGCTAGAGGGGCTTGCTTACCAGATGTACGGCACGGACGCAGTGGTGTGTCCGATCATGGACGCCCGAAGAAATCAGGTCTATACGGGAATCTATGAGTTTGTGGAAGGCAGGGACAGATATGACATGCGTGTCATAAAAGAGCGCTGCGCCGTATCGTTTGACGAGATCGCACAGGAATTGAACGGGATCGGGAGAAAAGTCATATTTACCGGCGACGGCATTCCTGTTTTCAAAGACCGTATGGGAGAAATCATGCAGGCGCCCTATTTGCTTGCGCCGGCGCACAGAAACAGACAGTCGGCAGCCTGTATTGCCGCTCTCGGAAGCATCTATTACACTCAGGGCAGGGCTGTGAGCGGCGCGGAGCATGTGCCGGAATATCTGCGGCTGTCCCAGGCGGAGAGAGAACGCAGTGAGAAACAGGCGCAGCAGGATGGCGGAACGAAGGAAGAATCACCACAGCAGGTGCAGCGCGTCATATACCGCAGAATGACACCTGAGGATGTTCCCGTGATCAGCAGGCTGGAGGAGGAGACCTTTTCCATGCCGTGGTCTCAACAGGATTTCCTGGATATGATCGGCAGAAAAGATGCCAGATACTATGTGGCGGAGCAGGACGGAAAGCTTCTGGGATGCTGCGGGCTGTTAATGGCTGCGGGCGAGGGCAGCATCACCAATGTGATGATCAGACCCGGGATGCGAAATCGGGGGATCGGTACGGAAATGCTGCGTCATCTGCTGGCGGAAGGAGACCGGGCAGGGCTGACGGCGTATACGCTGGAGGTCAGGGTCAGCAACGCCGCCGCCATCCATGTGTATGAAAAGCTCGGCTTCGTATCGGAGGGCATTCGCCCCGGTTTTTATGAGAAGCCTGCGGAGGACGCCATGATCCTCTGGAAGAGATAGCAGACCCGGCGCGTCGGCCGCCCGGCATGCCTGGAAGAGACAGGAAGTGTATGGAACAATTACCACTGATGTTACGGATTTTGTTTGATAAAATGGGATTTAGCGGAATAAGTAACATTATGGGAGGTTTGTCATGCGCGTTTATTCGGAACAAAAAGAATTGATGGAAGTAAGCTGTAACTGCTGCGGCAAAAGATTACTGGTAGAAAATGGATTTCTGAAAGAAGAATGTATCCATGTGGAGCATGATTTCGGCTTTTTCGGGACAAAGGACGGTCTTAGCCATAAGCTTGATCTGTGTGAGGACTGTTATGGGAAAATGACCGAAGGGTTTTTGATCCCGCCACAGGAGTGGGAAAGAAAAGAAATGCTCTGATCCTTTGACACGGCGGAATAGGAGTGCATATGTTAGATGTCTGTTTATTGGGTACGGGCGGCATGATGCCGCTGCCGTACAGGTGGCTTACGTCGCTGATGGCACGGTACAACGGGACAAGCATCCTGATCGACTGCGGCGAGGGTACCCAGATCGCAATGAAGGAAAAAGGATGGAGCCCGAAACCGATCGATATCATCTGTTTTACCCATTATCATGCGGATCATATCAGCGGTCTGCCGGGGATGCTTTTGACGATGGGCAATGCGGAACGCACGGAGCCTCTTCTGGTGATCGGTCCGAAGGGACTTGCGAAGGTGGTCGGCGCCCTGTGCGTGATCGCACCGGGACTTCCCTTTGAGATCAGATGCATGGAGCTGACGGAAAACGAACAGTCGATCGCATTTGACGGATTTCGCATAGAAGCATATAAGGTCAATCACAATATCACCTGTTATGGTTACAGTATCGTTGTGGAGCGCAAAGGCAAATTTGACGTTTCCAGAGCGGAAAAGCTCAATATTCCGAGAAACTACTGGAATCGGCTGCAAAAAGGTGAGATAATAGAGACAGCGGAGGGCACGTTTACCCCGGATATGGTAATGGGGGAGCCCCGCAAGGGCATCAAGCTGTCATACTGTACGGATACCAGGCCGGCGGAGAGTATTGTGCGCGGCGCCGCAGACGCCGATCTTTTTATATGCGAGGGGATGTATGGCGAGCCGGATAAGCAGCAGAAGGCAAAGGAGCATAAGCATATGACCTTTTATGAGGCGGCTGAGCTGGCAAAAAGAGCGCGGGTCAGGGAATTATGGCTGACACATTACAGTCCGTCGCTCATGCGCCCGGAGGATTATATGCGGGACGTGCAGAAGATCTTTCCCAATGCGGTAGCGGCTAAGGACGGCAGGAGCGTAGACCTTCTGTTTGAAGATTAGCCATCCGGTTTTCACGGACCCGTTGGAAGAAAAGACAGGCGGGGTGTTTTCGACACGTCAGAGAAAGGAGCAGATATTTATGAAGCGTTCCGGAGTAGTCACGATCGTTATAGTTGCCATACTTCTTGTGGCGTTGGTAGCAGGTTATGCTTTTCACCTGAATCGCAAAGCGAAGGCGAACGGTGAGACAAATGCTGAAGCAACGGCGGTGCAGAATGTACTGATGCGCGATCTGGAGAAAAATTATCCGCCCACGCCTAAGGAAGTGGTAAAATATTTTGCTGAGATCACCCAGTGCTTTTATAATGAAGATTATACGACAGAGGAGTTAAACCAACTGGCGGAGAAGATCCAGGGGATCTATGACGATGAGCTGATCGCAAATAAGACGCAGGAAGATTATCTGAATGATCTAAGCAGCGAGATCGCTGATATGAAGGATGAAAACTATACGATAACGGGCTATGTCCTGTCTGCCAGCGTGGATGTGGAGGAGTTTGTTGAGAACGGCTATTCCTGTGCCAGACTGTACTGTACCTTCAATGTGAAGCAGGGGACGAAGGGCACCGTGCCTTCCGTGGAAGAGTTTGTGCTGCGCAAAGACGGGGACGGCCACTGGAAGATCTACGGATGGCAGCTGGCGGACGACCAGTAAGGATGCGGCAGGCGGATAAGGTGCGATATGCAGACAGAGAATCAATGCAGTGACAAAGATATTACCATACTTGCAATAGAAAGCTCCTGCGACGAGACGGCGGCAGCAGTCGTCAGAAACGGAAGGGAAGTTCTTTCCAATATGATATCCTCCCAGATCGATCTGCACACCCTGTACGGGGGTGTTGTGCCGGAGATCGCATCCCGCAAGCATACGGAGAGGATCAACCAGGTGACCGGGGAGGCGCTTGCGGCGGCGGGCATGACGCTGCAGGAGATGGATGCTGTCGCGGTCACATACGGACCGGGACTGGTGGGCGCGCTTCTTGTAGGAGTGTCTTTTGCCAAAGCGGTCAGCTTCGCGTCCGGGATCCCTCTGATCGGAGTGCATCATATCGAAGGGCACATCAGCGCCAATTATATAGATAATAAAGAGCTGGAACCGCCCTTTGTCTGCCTGGTCGTGTCGGGCGGGCATTCTCATCTGGTGAGGGTCAGAGACTACGGTGAATATGAGATCCTCGGACGAACGAGGGATGATGCGGCGGGAGAAGCCTTTGACAAGGTGGCGCGGGCCATCGGCTTAGGATATCCCGGCGGACCCAAGATCGATAAAGTGTCGAAAGAAGGAAACCCCGATGCGATACCGTTTCCGAGAGCTAAAGTGGCGGATTCCGTCTACGATTTCAGCTTCAGCGGATTAAAGTCCGCGGTGTTAAATTACCTCAATTCCTGTGAGATGAAAGGAATACGGGTCTGCCAGGCGGATGTGGCGGCTTCCTTTCAGAAGGCGGTGGTGGATGTGCTCGTGGAACACTCCATGCAGGCGGTGCGGGAGTGCGGATCGGATAAGTTCGCGATCGCGGGCGGCGTGGCTTCCAATACGGCATTGCGGGCGGCACTGGAAAAAGAGTGTGCTGCGCGCGGGATCGCTTTTTACCGTCCTACCCCCATCATGTGTACCGACAATGCGGCAATGATCGGGGCTGCGGCATATTATGAATATTGCAGAGGTGTGCGCCACGGATATGATCTGAATGCCGTCCCGAACCTGAAGCTGGGCGATCGGGTGCAGGGCAGTCCGGGGTTAGTGTGAAGCGGAAAGACGGCACCTTTTTGACCTGCGGGACCGGGCGATCGGGTGAGAGTGAACGGCTGATGCCGGGGCGAACAACAGGGAACAGAGCGGATAGAAAGATAAATGATAATGGATAAGAAAAGATGTACCGCGATTGTGCTGGCGGCAGGAAAAGGAAGCCGCATGAAAAGCGATGTTGCGAAACAGTATCTGGATCTGTGCGGTAAGCCGCTGATCTGGTACGCGCTGTATGCAATGGAACGATCCTCTGTCATTGATGACTGTATTCTCGTCACCACAGCGGAGGATATTTCTTATGTAAAAAAAGAGATCGTGGATCGTTACGATTTTCACAAAGTCAAAAGGATCACAGCGGGAGGAAAGGAACGGTATGATTCCGTGTATCAGGCGCTTAGAGTCATCGCCGAAGGCGGGCTTGCGGTTCCCAATACGGACGGGTACGTGTTCATTCATGACGGTGCGAGGCCCTTCCTCACGGAAGAGATATTGAGACGGTGCTATGATGAGGTGTGCGTGTGCGGAGCCTGTGTGGCGGGGATGCCCGTAAAGGACACGATCAAAGTGGCGGATGCGCACGGGTATGCCGTGCAGACGCCGGACAGGAATATGCTGTGGCAGGTGCAGACGCCGCAGGCGTTCCGGGTGGAGCTGATCACAGAAGCATATGAAAAGCTGATGGCGCGGCAGAATACAACCGATATCTGCCGGCTGCCGCAGATCACGGACGACGCTATGGTGGTGGAGACGTTTATGGATGTTCCCGTGAAGCTGGTGAAGGGTTCCTATGAAAATATCAAGATCACAACGCCGGAGGACATGGCGGCGGCGGAGACGCTCGTACATAGAAATGCTTCGGAATTTTAATTGACTGATTTTTTTAATGAAATAGGTTGACACTGAAAATCATTTTTGCTAGAATATTTCTTGCGCTGACTGCGGATATTTCTTCGTGGCGAAGTTTATTTTACGGTTTCTGTGGGAAGCGTATTAAGACCCGGAGAGGTATCGAAGCGGTCATAACGAGGCGGTCTTGAAAACCGTTTGTCCGAAAGGGCGCGTGGGTTCGAA
>CANQIJ010000056.1 GCA_947624025.1 uncultured Lachnospiraceae bacterium
AATCTGAATTTGATGATACCACAAAATACTTTTCTTTTCAATCAAAACACATATTTTCTTCTAATTCATACAATATCTTATAACTACGAAGGAGTTGTTATTCTATGGACACATTGCTGTCATTACAGGATATTTCCTATTCGTATCATAATCTGAAGGGCGAAACCCCCGCGCTATCCCATATATCCTTTGATGTGCCGCCGGGCGAATTCCTGGCTGTCGTCGGGCCCAGCGGATGCGGCAAATCCACTCTTCTGTCGATCATCGCCGGTCTGCTCCCGGCGGAGAAAGGCCTCCTGTTCTACCGAGGTCAGCCAATCATCGGCAGGGAAGCCGGAAATATCATGAAGATCGGCTATATGCTTCAACGGGATCACCTGTTTGAATGGCGCACCATCTACCGGAATGTTATCCTGGGTCTGGAGTTAAACCATACTCTGACACCGGAAAATCTCGAATATGTCATGCAGCTGCTCAGGGATTACGAGCTGTATGCCTTTAAAGACAAAAAGCCCTCCGAATTGTCCGGCGGTATGCGTCAGCGGGCGGCCTTGATCCGCACGATGGCGATCCACCCCGATCTGTTATTGCTGGATGAGCCGTTCAGTGCTCTGGATTCCCAGACGAGGCTCAATGTCTCTGCGGACATCGCGCGGCTGATCCGTTCCACCGGGAAGACCGCCGTTCTGATCACCCACGATCTGTCCGAAGCGATCACGCTTGCCGACCGAGTCCTCGTCCTGTCCAAAAGGCCCGCCAGAGTTGTCTGCGAAATGCCGATCAGACTCACCGCAGACAGGAATGACCCTGCAGCAGTCAGGAACTCTTCGGAATATCAACTCTGCTTCAATCATTTATGGGAGGTGCTGACGAATGAACAGACAACTGCCCAGTCCGTCTGACGGCATATCCGTCAACCAGCAGCTGTTTCTGAATGCACACAGACATGATCAGCCTGTGCCGTCTTCTTCTGGTCGTAGTTTTTTTAGGCTTATGGGAAACTGCGGCGGTTAAAAAATGGATCGACCCTTTCTTTTTCAGCAGTCCGTCAGGCATCGTAAAGTATCTGTGCGATATGCTGGCCGATCACTCCTTCTTTACGCACACGGGCATCACGCTGCTGGAAACGGTCGCCAGCTTTCTTCTGGTCACACTGTTAAGCCTCTTATGCGCAATGCTTCTGTGGTATGTACACAGTCTTGCCGAGGTTCTCGAGCCCTATCTGGTCGTCCTCAATTCCCTGCCGAAATCGGCCCTCGCGCCGCTTTTGATCGTCTGGCTCGGCACAGGAACGAACACCATCATTGTCGCCGGCATATCCGTCGCCATATTCGGCTCCGTCATCAATCTGTATACCGGATTTACACAGGCGGACCCCGAAATGCTCAAGCTGATATACACGCTTGGCGGGAACCGGCTCGATGCACTCCGCAAGGTCATTCTCCCGGGTTCGATACCGCTGATCCTAAGCAACATGAAGGTCAATATCGGGCTTTCCCTTGTCGGCGTTATCATCGGTGAATTTCTTGCGGCCAGACGCGGCCTCGGCTATCTGATCATATACGGGTCACAGGTATTCCAACTCAGCATGGTGATCACCTCGATCATTATCCTGTGTGCCATCGCCATGGTATTCTATAAGCTGATACAGAGTCTGGAGCATTATTACCGGAAGAAATACTGACTGCCGTCCCACAGCACTGTCTCTCCGCATCCAAGCGATTTCTTCACATCGATGATACGCTGATTGGACGAACCACGAAACTGCAGACTGATATCCTTTTTCGCCATTATAAACTCTCCGTCGACCATCACATCGATGCAGTCAAGAAAATCTCTCATGCCGTCATACTGTGCAAGAAATCTGCCAAGTACGTCCTGCTCAAAGGAATAACCGGTATAACACCAGATCGTCTTATGCGGATAGCGCCCGCTCACTTCACGCACAAGCGGCAGAAGCCCCTGCAGATTCACATACTCGAGCGGTTCGCCGCCAAGCAGGGTAAGCCCGGCAATATAGTCCGGCGCAAGCGCGTCAAGTATCCTGCGCTGTACGCTGTCGTCATAAGGATCTCCGTAGTTGAAATCCCATGTCATCTCATTAAAACAGCCCTCGCAGCGGTGCGAGCATCCGCTCACAAAGAGCGACACTCGCACACCGGGGCCGTTTGCAATATCATAATTTTTTATTTCCGCGTAATGCATACTTTCCCTTTTCAGATCCGCAAGGCTCTCTTGCGGCCTTAAGAACAAATACCGACAGATTATGGCCGTACTCTTTGTCAGAGATGAAGCACCCTCTCCTTGATCTCCTGTGTACGGCCCTGATTCCAGAACTGCGTGCCGATATATCCGCAGGTGCGCCTGGCCACGTTCATCTTATTCTGGTCTGTATTGCCACAGTTAGGACATTTCCAGATCAGTTTGCCGTCGGGATTGGTGACGATCTGTATCTCGCCGTGATAATCACACGCCTGACAGTAATCGCTCTTGGTGTTCAGCTCCGCATACATGATATTATCGTAAATGTACTGCATCACGGACAGAACCGCATCCAGATTGTTCTCCATGTTGGGAACCTCCACATAGCTGATCGCGCCGCCGGGAGACAGCTCCTGGAACTGCGCCTCAAATTTCAGTTTGTCGAAGGCGTTGATCTCTTCCGTTACATGGACATGATAACTGTTAGTAATATAATTCTTATCGGTCACACCTTCAATCACGCCGAAACGCTTCTGAAGGCATTTGGCGAACTTATAGGTGGTAGACTCAAGCGGCGTACCGTAGAGACTGAAATCAATATTGGTCTCCTCTCTCCACTCCTTACATGCATTGTTCAGATACTGCATCACTTTAAGCGCAAACGGAGTCGCTTCCGGGTCTGTGTGACTCTTGCCCGTCATATATCTGGTACATTCGCACAATCCAGCGTAGCCTAATGATATGGTAGAATAACCGCCATAAAGCAGCTTGTCGATCTTCTCGCCCTTCTTAAGCCTTGCAAGCGCGCCGTTCTGCCACAGGATCGGCGCCACATCGGACGGCGTACCCTTTAACCTGTTATGACGGCACATAAGCGCCCTCTTACACAGATCGAGACGTTCGTCCATGATCTCCCAGAATCTGTCCATATCCCTGCCCGACGAACAGGCGACATCCACCAGATTCAGCGTGACAACACCCTGGTTAAAGCGGCCGTAGAACTGCGGCTTATCGTTCTCATCGTGATACACGGTGAGGAAAGAGCGGCATCCCATACACGGATAGCAGTTGCCGTCTTTTAACTTCTTCATGATCTTCTCTGATATATAATCCGGCACCATGCGCTTTGCGGTGCACTTCGCCGCCAGTCTGGTCAGATACCAGTAAGGTGTTCCCTCACGGATATTGTCTTCCTCCAATACATAGATCAGCTTCGGAAAGGCAGGGGTTATATAGACGCCCTTCTCATTCTTAACGCCCTTGATCCGCTGGTTGAGCATCTCCTCTATGATCATGGCAAGGTCGTCGCGCAGCTGTCCCTCCGGCACCTCGTCAATATACATGAATACGGTGATAAACGGCGCCTGTCCGTTAGTCGTCATAAGCGTAATGACCTGGTACTGTATGATCTGAACGCCCCGCTTGATCTCATCCCTGACACGTCTCTCCGCGATCTTATTGACCTGCTCATCGCTTACCTCGATCCCGTTCTCCTCCATCTCGCTTCTGATCTCGCGGCGGAATTTCTCTCTGCTGACCTGTACAAACGGCGCAAGATGGGACAGCGATATACTCTGCCCGCCATACTGGCAGCTGGCGATCTGCGCGATGCTCTGTGTCGCAACATTGCATGCCGTAGAAAAGCTTTTCGGCGTATCGATCATTGTCTCACTGACAACCGTGCCGTTCTGCAGCATGTCTTCCAGATTGACAAGACAGCAGTTATGCATATGCTGCGCGAAATAGTCCGCGTCATGGAAATGAATGATCCCCTGTTCATGCGCCTCCACAATATCGGGCGGTAAAAGGAAACGTTTCGTGATATCCTTGCTGACCTCACCCGCCATGTAATCGCGCTGCACACTGTTGACTGTGGGATTCTTATTGGAATTCTCCTGTTTTACTTCCTCATTATTGCACTCAAGCAGCGTGAGTATCTGTTCATCCGTAGAGTTGGATTTTCTGATCAGCGCTCTCTTATAACGATAAGTGATATAATTGCGCGCCATCGTATAGGCGCGATACTTCATAAGCTGGTTCTCCACCATATCCTGGATCTCTTCCACACTGGGAGAACGCTTCATTTCTTCACAGTTCTTCGCCACAACCTCAGCGATCTCATCGATCTCTTCCGTTGAAAGCTTATCCTCTTCCTTCACACTGTCGTTCGCTTTACAGATCGCCGCTATGATCTTCTCCAGATCAAAATTAACTTCCGCACCGCTTCTCTTGATAATCTTCATCCCGCAATACCTGCCATTCCCTTTTTCAAAAAGTAAACTGTCCCGCTGATACAAGATGCACCGTTATCTGTCATATCCGACAGCCGAATCATCATGTCATATCGGCAAAACCACTATATCATGTTAGTAAGACCCTGATGCGTATACTATATATTGTATCACACTTTTTTTTACTGTCAAGGCGGCGCCGGATATTTTCTCCCGATCTTTTACGGAAGCTTCCGTCCGCTGCGGCAGATCTAATGCCTGTCTGACAGTCCGGCGCATGACGCCCAAAAATCGTACAAAAAAACGGTATCCGCACATGATACGAATACCGTCTGCCATATAAGCTGGAAAAGGGACTCGAACCCTCGACCTACTGATTACGAATCAGTTGCGCTACCAACTGCGCTATTCCAGCATATGCTAACAACAAAAATATTATACTGATTTATCATGGATTTTGCAAGTGTAATTTTGCCGCAGACACATTTTTATTTCTTACGGCAAACAAACAACCGTTTTTGCGCATTTATTTTATCGTTATTCAGTCAGTTCTCCGTAGGATCCGCCGCTTGCTTTTGCGGCTGACCGGCCACATGTACGTCCAGCTGCGGATAGGGGATGGCGATTCCCGCGCCGTCAAGCGCATACTTGATCTGCTCCGTCAGCCGCCATCTGCACTCCCAGTAATCCGCGTTAGACGCCCAGCACCTCACGCAGATCTTTACACCGCTGTCCGCCAGCTCCTGAACCAGCACTCTGCGTTCACAGCTCTTAAGCACATCCGGGTCATCGTCCAGCACACGCAAGAGCGCCTCTCTCGCCGCCTGAATGTCGGCGTCATACGAGATTGACACAAAAATATCAATCTTGCGTTCCTCCATCGAGCTCATATTGATAATGGAGGAATTGGCAAGCGTTCCGTTTGGTATAATAACCACATGATGATCCGGCGTCGCCAGATGTGTATAAAAAAGCTGTATTTCCTTTACGGTTCCCTCGTGGCCGTCATTGTCGGCTTTGATATAGTCGCCCACGCGAAACGGCCTGACTAACAGGATCAGAACGCCGCCCGCAAAATTGGAAAGACTGCCCTGGATGGCCAGACCGATCGCCACGCCGGCGGAACCGAGCAGCGCCGCGGCGCCGGTCGCATCCAGTCCGAACCGCGTCGCGATCATAAACAGCAGGATGATGTATAAGATCACCTTGATCAGAGAATCCAGAAATTGTATGACGCCGAGATCCGCATTGCCCTTCTTCAGCGAACGGCGCACGATCTTGCGCACCAGACGGATCACCTGCATCCCGATGAAAAAAACGATCAGCGCCAGTGCCACCTTGATGCCGAACCGGAGCGCGTTTTCCGGAAATTTCTGCAGATAAGACTCTATCAGCCCCACGTCAATCTCTTCCGATGCGATCTCTTCTATTTCTGTGATCTGACCTTCCATACCATCCATATCCGTCCCCCGCCGTACCCGGCTGTCTTACTTTGCTTCCTTTGACCCTTTCGCTCCAGACGACGGGCCGCCCGCCTGTTTCTGTGTGATCCTTTTTAATTTATCTTCTGCATCCTTTGCCTTCTTCAGCATCTCATCCGCTATCCTGGCCCGTTCCTTTGCCTCCGCAGCGGCGGCCTTTGCCTGCCGCTTTGCCTCTGCGGCCTCTTTCGCCAGGGCTGCGGCCATTTCCTTAGCCGCTCTGCGCTCTTCTTCCTCTTTTGCCTTGCGGATCTGCTCTGCGCGGATCCTGTCCCGCTCCGCTTTTTCCTCCGCCGTATAAGGCGTATAGGAGAAAATGCTGACGGAAAGCGGTGCGCTTACCATATCGATAGCATACGGTTTGCCGTCCCATTCCGTCTCGATCGTATCGCAGACCTCTTTGTTGACCGCACCGCCACCGCCATAGATCCGGGCATCCGTATTCAATATTTCCCGATATTTGCCGTCATAGGGCACACCTACGCGGAATTTCTGCTTTACGTTGGCAAAATTAGCCACCATCACAAGGGTTTCCTCCACTTTATCGCTCTTGCGCATATAGGAGAGCATACACGCGTTCGGCGTGATACAGTTGATCCACTCGAAGCCCTCCCAGGAATCATCCTTAGTATACAGCGCCGGACTGGAAACATAGAGCTTGTTCAGATCCGCCACAAGGCGGTTCAGTTTGGCATGGTCGGCCACTTCAAGCAGCTCCCATTCCACCGCGCGTCCCTCATAGAATTCATCATATTCGCCGATGTCCTGCCCCATGAACAGGAGCTTCTTACCCGGATGCGTCATATGGTACGCATAGGTCAGCCGCATATTGGCGAACTGCTCCCGGCGCTCGCCCGGCATCTTGCCAATCAGCGTTCCCTTGCCGTGTACCACTTCGTCATGCGAGAACACCAGCATAAATTTCTCACTGTAAGCATAGATCATGCTGAAGGTCAGATCGTTGTGCCGTCCGGAACGGAAATAGGGATCTGTCCTGATATAACCCAGATAATCGTTCATGAATCCCATGTTCCACTTCAGATCAAAGCCAAGCCCGTCGTCCTCCACATCTCCCGTAACCTTGGGCCACGCCGTCGATTCCTCAGCGATCATAAGGACGCCCTTATTTCTTTTCTTCATGATAGAGTTGAGATGCCTGATGAACTCTACCGCTTCCAGGTTCTCGTTCCCGCCGTAGATATTGGCGATCCACTCTCCGTCATTCTTGCCGTAGTCCAGATACAGCATGGACGCTACCGCATCGATGCGGATACCGTCGGCATGATACCGTTCTACCCAGTACAACGCGTTGGCTATGAGATAATTGCGCACCTCCGGTCTGCCGTAATTATAGATCAGGGTTCCCCAGTGCGGATGAAAGCCCTGCCTGGGATCCTGATGCTCATACAGGCAGGTGCCGTCAAAACCGGACAGGCCGTAGGTATCTCTCGGAAAATGTGCCGGAACCCAGTCTAAGATCACGCCGATCCCCGCCTTATGCATCTCATTCATAAAGAACATAAAATCCTCCGCAGTGCCGTACCGTGCGGTAGGCGCATAATACCCGATCACCTGATAGCCCCACGACGCATCAAGCGGATGCTCCATCACCGGCATCAGCTCTATATGCGTATAATGCATTTTCTTTACATAGTCTATGATCATGGGAGCCAGCTCCCGGTAATTATAATATTCCCTGCCGTCGTCAGGCTTGGCGAACGAACCGAGATAGATCTCATAGACGTTCATCGGCTCGCCATCGGACTGCCGCGCAGCTCGTCCCTTCATCCATTTGCCGTCTTCCCATTTGAAGCTGCCGATCTCTCTCACCACAGAAGCGCTGTCCGGTCTCAGCTGCTGTCCGAACGCGTAAGGATCCGCTTTAAGGTAGGTTAGGCCGCCCTTGGCCTTGATCTCATATTTATAGCATTCTCCTTCCTTTACATCCGGCACAAACAATTCAAAAATACCGGAATCCCACAGCCTGCGCATCTGATGCGCCCTGCCGTCCCATGCGTTGAAATCGCCCACCACGCTGACGCGCACGGCGTTCGGGGCCCATACCGCAAACAGGACGCCGGATACCGTGCCTATCTGCATGGGATGCGCTCCCAGCTTCTCATAGACCGTGTAATGGATACCCGCATTAAACTGATCCGCATCCTCTTTCGCGATCTGCGGCGGATCATTGTAGGCATCATGCACTTTTCTGAGGGAGCCGTCCTGCGCCTCCACGATATATTCATAGTCCGGGATCTTTTTCCCGGGTATCAGGACCGCGAAAAATCCCTCCTCATCCGCCATCTCCATCTTATAGCTCTTGTCGCCTTCACTCAGCTGAAGACGTACACTTCTGGCGCCCGGCTGAAAAGTCTGTACCAGCACACTGTTACCCGTCACATGCGCACCGAGTATCTTATGGGGATCATCGGATTCGGAATATACGATCTCTTCTATTTCAGGCCAGTTCATGAGTTTATACAGTTTTTTATTCATCTTCTCTCCTTTTCACAAGCATGATCTGTTGTCTGTATTGTGCCGCAGCACACTGTGATCCCGCTGCGCTCCTGTTCCTCTGCACTGCTATCCCGTCACTCTTCTATCCTGTGTATCAGCAATCCGCTTCTCAGCTTAGGCTCAAACCATGTGGACTTCGGCGGCATCAGCTGACCCGCGTCGGATACGGCAAACAGCTCCCGGATATCCGTAGGATACATGGCAAAAGCCGCTTTCGCATCCGTATGTACGCGCCTTACCAGCTCTTCCACTCCCCGGATACCGCCTACAAAATCGATCCTGTCATCCACTTTGGGATCCCTGATGCCAAGCAGCGGCTCAAGAAGCTCCCTCTGAAGGACCGCCACATCCAGATCATGCGCCGCGTCACCGTTATACTGCCCGGGCCTGATCCTCAGGCAGTACCAGCTCTTTCCCAGATACATGCCGATCTTACCCTTGCATACGGGCCTGTACGGCTCATCGCCCGCCGCAGTCACATCAAATATATGGCCGACCCGGTCAAGAAATTCTTCCTCGGTATATTCTCCCAGCGTTCTGACCACGCGGTTATAATCCATGATCATCAGCTGCTCATCAGGAAAAAGCACGGACAGAAAATAATTAAACTGTTCTTTCCCCGTATACGCCGGATGCGCCTTTCTGCGCATCTGCGACACCCTGACCGCCGAGGCGCATCTGTGATGCCCGTCCGCGATATAGATCGTCTCCACCTGTTCAAACTCCCGCCGGATCTGCTCCACATCGTCTGCAGCATCAACCACCCACAGTCTGTGCACAACGCCGTCATCAGCCGTAAAATCATAAACCGGCGATCTGGCCATAACCCGGCGGACTACCGCCTCGATCCCGTCCCGCCTGCGGTAAGCCAGGAAAATCGGTCCCGTCTGCGCGCTGCATACATCCACATGGCGGATCCTGTCCGCCTCCTTATCCGCTCTGGTGTTCTCGTGCTTTCTGATCACCTGGGCCTCATAGTCATCCACCGAGGCACAGGCGCCGATCCCCACCTGGGAACGTTCTCCCATCACCAGTTCATATATGTAATACGCCTCCCGTTCTTCTTCGATGAACGACCCGTCGCGTATCATCTCATCCAAAAGCTCCCGCGCCTTCTCGTAAACCGCGGGCGCATACATGTCGCAGTCCGCCTCAAACTGCGTCTCCGGCCTGTCGATCCGCAAAAAGGTATAGCGGTTCCCCCGCACTTTCTCATAGGCTTCCTGTCTGCTGTACACATCGTAAGGCAGCGCGGCGATCTTATCCGCCAGATCCGGTCTGGGTCTTATCGCCCGAAAAGGAATTACTGTAGCCATCTTGTCTCCCAATGCAATAGATTTCCTATATACTCATACCGCCGCAGTAGATCTATGCAGATATGCATATAGATAGATTTATTTTAACAAATAAGCCTGTACAGTACAAGCACGAAGTGATAAAATAATAAGCGCAGAGTAAAAACAAGCGCCGCAACGCGGCATTTGTTTTTACTGCGCTTGCGAGTCTTTTATCATATTGAACCCAAAAGGAAGTGTAAAAAATGACCCCTGAAAACAAAGAGATTCTGGATCGCATCAACGCCTATGCGGAGAACGTCCTGGCGGACATCGACCCGCAGAAGACGCCCATATCATTCCAGTTGGACAAGTTAAAGCCTGTCATGCAGGAGATCGCGGACGAGAAGGGCATGCCCCTCGAGGATGTCTTCATCCTCTACATGGATCTCGCCAGCGAAGCCTCTGTGGAAGCGGAGAAAAGGCTGCAGGCCACGCTCGACGATGAACACGATCCCGATTTTTCCAAGATCGCCAACCGTCTAAGCTGAGAGATGCCGCTTTCGCGACACATGACAAGAGCGCAGACTTTAACCTGCGCTCTGTTTCTATTCTTATCTTTCTTATCTTATCTGTCTTTTACGCCTGACCACAGGCGCGCGGGCCCGTCTGCCGTACAGACCGCTGCCCGTCTTTTCGTACGGTTCTACTTGACTACCCTGACTCTGAATACACCCTCGATGGACTGCAGCTTCCCGATTATGCTCTCCGAAGCGGGAGCTTCAATGTCAAGCATGGTATAGGCCACCTCGCCTCTTGATTTATTCATCATATCGGTGATATTGATGCCGTTGTCACCGAAGCATGCGGTAAACTTCGTGATCATGTTCGCGATATTCTTATGGAAGATCGCAACGCGGCCCGCCTGCGCACAGACGCCCATATCACAGTTCGGATAATTCACGCTGTTTACGATATTACCGTTCTCCAGATAATTCTTAAGCTCCTTGACCGCCATCACCGCGCAGTTGTCCTCGGATTCTTCCGTGGAAGCGCCCAGATGCGGGATTACGATACATCCCTCCTGCCCCGCTGTCACGGCGTTCGGAAAATCGGACACATACTTGCGGATCTTACCCGACCGGATGCCCTCAAGCACAGCCTTCTCATCTACGAGAAGATCACGGGCAAAGTTCAGCAGGATCACACCGTCCTTCATCTGTTCGATGGCTTCTCTGCCTATCATACCCCTGGTGGAATCCATGAGCGGAACATGGATCGTGATATAATCGCACTCCGCATAGATCTCTTCCACATTCAGCACATGCTTTACGTCACGGCTTAAGTTCCATGCGGCATCCACAGACACATACGGGTCATATCCGTATACTTCCATGCCCAGATGCTTCGCCACATTGGCGACCCTGACGCCGATCGCGCCCAATCCTATGATACCGAGCTTCTTGCCCTCGATCTCCGTGCCTGCATAGTTTTTCTTGGCTTTTTCCGCATTTTTGCCGACGTTCTCATCCGCCTTGTTGTCTTTTACCCATTCGATACCGCCCACGACGTCGCGCGCTGCCAGGAGCATACCCGCGATCACAAGCTCCTTAACGCCGTTTGCATTGGCGCCCGGCGTATTAAATACGACAATACCCTTCTCGGCGCACTTGTCGAGGGGAATATTGTTGACACCCGCACCCGCTCTCGCGATCGCCAGCAGGCTCTCCGGAAGCTCCATATCATGCATTGCCGCGCTTCTGACCAAAATGCCGTCTGCCTCCGCAGCATTCTCTGTCTTCACATACTGATCGCCGAACTTGTCAAGCCCAACCGCCGCGATCGGATTCAAACAATGATATTTAAACATCTCACTTATCCTCTTTTCCGTTCCTTACTTATTGTTCGCCTCAAATTCTTTCATGAAGGCAGCGAGCTTCTCCACGCCCTCAACCGGCATCGCGTTGTAAATGCTCGCGCGCATACCGCCTACGGTACGGTGGCCTTTCAGATTCACAAAGCCCGCTTCGGTCGCCTCCTTGATGAATTTGGCATCCAGCGCCTCATCTCCCGTGACGAAGGGCACGTTCATGATGGAGCGGTCTTCTTTTCTGACCGTACCCTGAAACAGGCTGCTCTCGTCCAGGAAATCGTACAGAATCCTCGCCTTCTTCTCATTGATCTCTTTCATTGCCTCAAGGCCGCCGTTCTTAAGGAGCCATTTGAAGACCTTGCCGCATATGTAGATACCGTAGCACGGCGGCGTATTGTACAACGAATCATTGTCCGCGTGGACTTTATATTTCATCATGGTGGGAGTGCCCGGGAGCACATCGTCCGTGAGCAGATCTTCTCTGATAATGACTACCTGTGTACCTGCAGGTCCTACATTCTTCTGTACACCCGCATACAGCATACCGTATGCCGTCACATCCACAGGCTCCGACAGGAAGCAGGAAGATACGTCGGATACAAGGATCTTGCCCTTCGTATTGGGCAGCGTGTGGAATTTGGTCCCGTAGATCGTATTATTCTCACAGATGTACACGTAATCCATATCGTCCGTGATCGGCAGATCGGAGCAGTCGGGAATATAGGAGAACGTCTTATCCGCCGAAGACGCCAGCTCCACCGCTTCACCGTAGATCTTGGCTTCCGCAAAGGCCTTTTTCGCCCACTGGCCGGTCAGGATATACCCTGCCTTGCGGTTCTTCATCAGGTTCATCGGCACAGAAGCAAAGATAAGACTCGCGCCGCCCTGTAAAAACAGCACCTTGTAATTGTCGGGGATCTTCAGCAAATTCCTCAGATCCGCCTCCGCCTCTTTGATAATGGTATCATAAGCCTTGGAACGATGGCTCATCTCCATGACCGACATGCCCGTTCCCTTATAGTCTAACATCTCCTGCGCGGCTTCCCTTAGGACTTCTTCCGGTAAAACCGCCGGACCCGCCGAAAAATTGTACACTCTAGCCACTTTACACTCCTCCAATTATCTGTAAAAATTTATAGACCAACAAACATTTTACCTTTTTCGCATACTTAAGTCAATTACTACCCAAAATTTTTTCCGCTGCGGGCCGCCGCATCAGATGCCGTCCTTAGTAAAACATAACGACCGGCGTTCCGACCTCGACAGTTTCATATAACTGTTCCATGGCATCCCTCGGCGTGTTGATACAACCGTGGGAACCGTTCGTCTGATAAATGTTCCCGCCGTATTTGGCTCTCCAGGAAGCGTCATGGATGCCGATATTTCCCTTTACAGG
>CANQIJ010000057.1 GCA_947624025.1 uncultured Lachnospiraceae bacterium
TGATTCCTCTATACCATAAAAAGAATAAGCCCAGACCCTGTTTATCTGGGGTATAGGCTTATTATACGAGAGGAGAAAGAAAATGAAAAGACAATGTATTTCAGTAAAAACTCTATATAAAAAATACGGTGATCATCTTACGTACTGTGATATCAGTACAGGAAACGACGATGAAAACGTTTGGTATGATCTCGTAGACAAGAGAAATCGCGGAATCATGTGCATGGATGGCGAATCCTGCGAAGTGCTGCTGGAAGCGAATGGAATCGTCATCTTATTGAACGATGGCGTTACTTTCTGTCTGACACAGGAAGAGTATGCTGTGGCAAACTTCCATTGGGAATGTCTGGCAGATGTTCCTGTCGGCGACGAGTTCCTGATCGGAGAGGACAGATTTATCGTTCTGGATCGGGAAGACGGCAAGACGTTTGCGGTTTCAAAGGGATTCATGCTGAAAGATCAGGTGTTTGGAGATACGCCGGACTATAAAGAATCGGAACTCCGCAAGAAGATCGAGGAGGAAATTCAGCCGAAGATCGAGGCCAAGGTCGGCGCGGAAAATATTCTGGAGCATGTCGTAGACCTTGTTACGGTGGATATGCAGCGCGATTTCGGAACACTGATCTGCAAAGTCCGGCCATTCACATTCGACGAGGCGAGGAAATACAACGATTTGCTCGTCAATAAGGAGCTGAATGATTGGACGTGGACATGTACACCGTGGTCTGTGAAAAAGCGCGGATGGAGCAGCTCAGTCGCTTGCGTTGGGCGGGACGGCAATCTCGGCAGCGACAGCTGCGGCTGCGACATCGGTGTGCGTCCTGTTATGTGGCTGAAAAATGGTATTTTAGTGGGAAAAGAGTAAATTATAGCAAAAAAGTCCCTGTGAGCAATCGCGGGGACTTTTTCTGCAAATTCATTGTAAAAGAATAAGAATTTTGGTATCATATAGATACTGGAAAGGAAGAAAGATGAAATCACAAGAAGAATTACACCAGGAAGATCTGGAACGGATCCAAAAGCTGCGGTACATGGATGACGATTTTTTTACCGTATGCCTGGCCGACAACATCGAAGCCGTACAGCTGATCCTGCGGATCGTCCTGCAGAATGACAATCTAACCGTTACATCGGTCCGAACACAGGAAAAACTGAAGAACCTGCAGGGACGTTCCGCTATTCTGGATGTCCACGCCGTAGACGGTGATGGGAAGCATTATGACTGTGAAATTCAGAGGGCCGATGCCGGCGCAGGAGCAAAAAGAGCCAGACATAACAGCAGCCTTTTGGATGCCCACATCTTACGGCCCGGCGAGGAACCAGAAGATCTGCCCGAAAGCTACGTTATTTTTATCACAGAAAATGACGTAATGCAGGGCGGTGAAGCGGTTTATCCCGTGGAACGGTATGTGAAGATCGGCGGGAAGAACGTATTGTTCGGCGACGGTTCGCATATCCTGTATGTGAACGGGAAATACCGGGGTGAGGATGCGGTCGGGATGCTGATGGAGGATTTCTCCTGTGCAGACCCGGATCAGATGAACTTTGAGGCGCTTGCTGAGAAAGCAGGTTATTTCAAGAAAGATGAGAAAGGAGTCAAGAAAATGTGCAAGATGCTTGAGGATATGAGAAACGAAGCGGCTGAAGAGGCTGCACAGGAAGCAGCATTATCCACTGCGAGAGAAAATGCAGATCGACTAATCCGAAAGGGTCAAATGTCACTTGAAGATATCGCAGACTGCATTCCGCTGTTATCGCTGGATGATCTGAAGAAAATGGAGGCAGAGATCATGTCTCTGGCTTGATGTGTCTCATAAGAAAAGGCCCGCAAACGCGGGTCTTTTCTTATCTCTCATAATCCTCCTCTGCATCCTCTTTCTGCTTCTCATCATCTTTCTCATGTGAACGTTCAAAGTTTCCTAGTTTACGATCTACATAAAGCGGTTTAATTTTTGTTACTATGTTATAGTTGATTTCTTCATAGAAATCATACTCACAGCAAAAAGGATCACCTATCCCTAATCCGGCTCCTGTTTCTTCATAAACCTTCCTAGGAACGTAAAAAACCATGGATTTCTTTTCTGCATTATCTTCCTCTGTAATGAAGACATGATACGAGTGATCCTTCTCCCATATTTTACTGCTTATAAGTTTCACTCTCGGAGATTTCAATTTTTTTTTTGGACCTGTAAGTATAGTTATTTCCATGTACAGACACTCCCTTCTATTCAAAATATAAATGTAGTTTCTATTATAGCAAACAAAATAGGGAAGTCAATTATTTCGTGCAGGCACTTTACAACTACATTTGAAAATAGTATAGTATACTTGTACATAAAAATCACGGCATAAAGCCTGATCAGAGAAAAAGGAGGAACAGCCATGAAGATGCTTAAAAAGTCAGTATTACCGGGGCCGCTAGGGGGGGGGGCGCGATAATTTTTCGTTCGTCTGCCCTACCTGCAGAATGAACCGTCTAACCGAAAAAGAGATAAAAGAACAGCAGTGCAGTCTTTGCAAGATCCCATTCACATACTGCGAAGGATGCGGACAGGCGATCAAGGAAACAACGGGATTTTGCCGGTACTGCGGAAAGATAAATGAAAGATCCCAGTATATTTTTGTCGGCGGCGTCCGTTACTTCAAGGGTGATGGGGCAAGAGAACCTGATCCAAAGGCTACGTCAACTTATGATTTCTGTTGCTGCGGAACGCCCTTCGCCTTTGACGCAAGATACTGTCAATTCTGCGGCAGGAAACGTCCAAAGCGCGGACAGAAGATCAAAAGAAACAGACTGCCCGCAGTCAAACCCGTCTGCAAGGGTCCTAGGGAAGTACGGATTGCACCGGCGCCGGAACCCCGTTCTTTTGTATCTGATATTGCTCCGTTTGAAGAGTACGATCTGATCACCGAGCCGTGAAGGTAAGTGGATAAAATAGAGGTATAAGCCCTGAAGCGTTATGCTTTGGGGCTTTTTTTGCGAAATCAAACAATCCGAAAAAAGAGTAGCTAAACAGAAAAGCGTCGCCCTGGGAAAATTGTATTTTTTGTCAGTTTGTGGTAGAATGATTTTGGGATCTACCAGGATGGTAGGCGGTTAGCCCTCTCCGGAGGGACTGTGTTCTACACTCCGTTTCGGTCGGCGCAATACCTGCGTCCACCGGAAGCCGTGCGCCCCTCCGTGTACATAGAAACCCGTAAGGGAATCTGGGAAAGGAGGGCTAATGCGTATGTTGACGATTGAAGGATTGATTTCAGTGATTGGCTTATGCCTGACCTGTTTCGGTCTCGGATACGCCATCGGCAGCAAAGATAACAACAAGACACAGAAATAGCCGCCCTCCCGTGACAAGGTAAGCGGCTATTAGCTGTAAACTTATGAATCGGGCTAACCGTCTATCGGTAGCTCCTGTAGGGCATCTGTTAGCGCAGATGTCCTTCTTTAGTATTACTATAACACGATTCTCCAAAAACTTCAAGCTCAGTCCAACTAAAACATTATACACGCGCCCCATGAGTCTGTCAATGATTCTTACATATGATTATTGTTTGTATGACATTGTACCGTACAAAATAAATCGTATATCAGTTCTATATTTACCCCTAAAAAGTATTGACAAATTGCCGCCGCACGCTTGTGACTTTAGTCATGAGTTAGGCGGCTTGAATGTTTCAACTAGCAGAACGTATGTTTGCTTTTCGTCGCATATCATGATATAATATATAAGTAAAAGCCGCATAGGAAGGAATATATCGCATGGATATCTACTCAACGTACAGTGTAAAGATAAAGCACTACAATTCCATATTTAAGCCTACTGTAGAAATATACCGTCATGCGGTGGACTTTTTTATTGCTGTGGCGCTAAAGGAATGGGAGAATCTCAATCAGCATGGAAGCATTTTGCGCCAGAAATCGTATATGGAACATCTCACTGTCCGTACAAAGCGCAATCCATCGCCACTGTATTCCTTTGAGGATGCAGACAGAACGTTCTATAAATTTCCTGTATACCTTCGTCGGGCCGCTATAGCGGAAGCTGTCGGCAAAGTATCTTCCTATCAGTGTAACTTTGCAAACTGGAAGGAAGCAGACCCGAAAGAGCGCGGTCGTCGGCCTTCATTCCCACGGGCCGGGTATGTATATCCGGCATTGTATCGTGATAACATGTACAAACGTACAGGCGAATATGAAGCCAAAATCAAAGTCTTCGTTCATAATACGTGGGACTGGATCACAATCCAGTTAAAGAAGTCTGATATGGATTATATCTCACGGCACTGCTCCCAGAGGAAGCATCTTGTCCCTACCCTTCGGAAGCGCGGCCGTGAGTGGTTTCTGGACTTTTCATTCCAGGAAACCGTTGCGCTTACAAATACATCGGTGTTTGAGCAGACGGTTGTTGCTGTGGATCTTGGCATTAACTCACCGGCGACGATTTCTGTCATGAATGCAGAGGGCGCGGTCTTAGGAAGACATTTCTTAAAGCTTCCTAAAGAATACGACTCTCTGACACATGCGGTGAACCGGATCAAAAAGGCGCAGCAACGTGGGAATCGCAAGACTCCGAGACTTTGGGCCAAGGCCAAGGGCATCAACGATGACATTGCCGTAAAAACAGCTCAGTTTATCATTGACACAGCGGTGTTATATAATGCCGATGTCATTGTATTTGAGCATTTGGATATTCGCGGCAAAAAGCGCGGCTCCAAGAAGCAGAAGCTCCACATGTGGAGGAGCCAGTACGTTCAGGCTATGGTAACAGACAAGGCACACCGGCTGGGGATGCGTATCTCCCGTGTCTGTGCCTCTGGGGAACCAGCAGGCTGGCGTTCGATGGCAGTGGGTATGTCCTGCGCGGGGATGAAGCTAACCTGGACAGCTACAGCATGTGTCGGTTTCAATCCGGTAAGATCTATAATTGCGACCTGAATGCTTCCTATAACATAGGAGCGAGATATTTCATACGTGAAATCTCAAAATCCTTGCCCGAGAGGGAGAGGTTGGCGATTGAGGCAAAAGTTCCTCAGTCAGCTAAGAGAAGCACCTGCACGTTATCTGACCTCATTAGCATGAATGCGGTTTTAGAAAGCATTGCTGCCGCCTAAATACTGAGTCCCTGCTGTAAGGACAGAAACGTAGTCCGATGCCCCTAAAGGGCAACCATAGTGTTTGGCTATGGCACTAGGAAGCACGCGACTTTGGTCGTGTGAGACTTCACAAAAAGCAAATCTGTGGTATTATATACTAAACACATAAGAAAAAAAATTTAGTAAGAAAGAGGTGAAAAGAGTGTAAATATATATTGACAAAATATCATTATGTAGTATGATATACTTACAAAAAGAAATAATTTACATAGAATATAATATGTTAGAGGAGGTTTTTATAATGAAGAGGAGAATTAGATATTTAACAACAGTGATTTTAGTTGCAGGACTGCTTGCAGGCTTTTTAACTGCGTATGGCCCGTCTAAATATATGGCATTAAATGTAAAAGAAGAAAGGATTATATCTGTTATCGCATATGCTGAAGGACATTTAGGTGAGGACGCAGCATTTGAAAGTCTCAAAGTTTATATGCCATCTTCCGAGTGCGTTCAACAAATAATAAATTACGGCATGCTTCCCAACCACGTTGAAGAATTAAAGGCTCTCGGCTACACTGACGTAGACTATTCCCCCGTCACCGGCGGATCGAGCAATACATCAACAGATTCCACAGATTCCACGCCTGTGCAGCAGGAAACTCCGGCGCCTGCACCGGAGCCGGAAGCGTTCACTGTAGAAGACATGGAAGAGACTACCATGTGGACGATCTCGGAGGTTAATTACCGTGACGGCGCATCCACGGACTATGCCAAGTTAGGCAGTCTTGCAAAGTACGATGAAGTAACCGTCAACGGCGTAGCTTCGACCGGGTGGTATCGGTTCAAACTGGACGGCGACCAGGTGGCTTATGTATCGAACAACTACCTGACCACAGAGGATCCGCATGACAGGGAACTGAATATCTACAACAACGAGACGGGGAACGTGGATACCTATGAATTTGAAGACCAGGATCCGGAAGCCATCGATGCAGCCATTGAAGAGATCAAGGAAGACTACGAAGAGAAGGAGCCGGAAGTAGAGGAAGAGCCAGAACCGGAGCCGGTTGTTGAGGAACCCGCGCCTGCAGTCGAGGAACCGGAGCCTGCTGCTGAGGCGGAACCGGTGAAGGAGCCCAGATCGATCTACTGGTGGCTGGTTGTGATCGGCGGAACCGGAGCACTCCTTGTAGCCTGTGTAGCGGCGTTCTTCCTTATCTATAATAAGGTAAGAGCGAAGAGAGACTAAAACAAAACGGAAGATACTTATAAAAGCCCTGAAGCCTTATACTTTGGGGCTTTTTCGTTCTATTGACAGTCTATGAAACCATTATGGTTGTACTGAGTGTGATCGGTTCACTGATTTCGCTTAGTATGCTGATTATTGCGTTGCTCACTTTTCTCCAAGAGAGAAAGAAGCTCAAAAAATAAGCCCCTCTGTCTGACCCACAGAGGGGCGTTGCCCATTAGGGCATAAACCTTACATGTGAGGCATCCACTTTGGAGTGGGTGCTTTCCTTTTGTACTTTCATTATAGCGGACTGATCCTGCAAGTCAAGATTTTTTGCTGTCCTTAATTATGATATAATCTTTGTGTTACCGCTCCCAATCTGGGTACAGAAGGGAGGTGTAGCCGGATGGAAGTCATCACCGCATTGGCAGTCGCTGTTGTGGGTGGTGTAGTGACACACTACATCATCAAATGGCTGGATAGCGACTAATAAGGTAATCAGCCTGTGGTTCCAAGCCCTGCCACACCAAAAAAGGGAATAGAAAAGTCTCAGAGCTGCAACTCTGAGACTTTTCGTTTTGCCGTTTGGATGTAATCACCGCTAATTAAATCCCAAAGGCATTATAGCATATGCAATTACGACCTGCAAGATACAAATTATCCTTAATTATGATATAATCTTTGTGTTACCGCTCCCAATCTAGGTACGGAAAGGGGGTGATGTCATATGCGTGTCCTTACTGAATTAGCAGTCACTGTTGTGGGTGGTGTAGTTACATACTACATCATTAAATGGCTGAATGGTGACTAAAACGGTAATCAGCCTGTGGATCTAAGCCCTGCCACACCAAAAAGGGGAATAGAAAAACCTCAGAGCTAGCACCTCTGGGGCTTTTCGTTTTGGCCACATGCATGTCCTTGCTGTTTTTTTGTTGCCTAACGGCATTATAGCATATGCACTCACGACCTGCAAGATACAAATTTTCCTTGCAAATATTTTCCCCTGTGCTAATATAGTTATACACTATTGTATACTATACAATATTTCTTAGAAAAACGCGGAGGAAATGTTATGAAGATAAGAAAAGCGGCTGCCACAGCGTTCATCGGACTGTTCTGTACGATGTTCTTTGCCTGTGCAGCAAATGTGTTCCACGCCGAAAACCTCTGGATCTCCGTGACCAGGGGCGTCTGGCAGGACCCGGCCACCAAGGCGATCTGTTTTACTTCCATCGATAAAAGAAGATCGTCCGAGATCTATTACCGGACATTCGGTTTTGATTTTGCCGATGCCGAAAAGGCCGGAGAGAACAGTTATACCGAGACCGGCCTGGGAGAGTTCCGGTGGGCCCTGGACGACCCACGGAATGACTGCACAGAACAGCAGTTAGGCAACGGCCTTATCGCAACCACCTGGCAGATCCCTTATGATGTTTTCCTGGAGGAAGTCAAGAGCGTTTCTGCGACGTGGTACGACAAGATCCAGAATCCCAAAGGGGAAGTCTACCTGAAGATCGATGCCGTGTTAGCGGTGAATGATGCGAATAAATATCCTACAATGGAGAATGGAGAAAGTTTTTCAGGAATGTATATTCCACCATTTGGCTGGGTCGGCGAATTTTGGGACAAGCACAATTACACGGAGCTATTCTCTATGTACAGCTGGGATGCTTCGTACTTTGACAACCACTTTGACCAGATCCTGATGTTAGCAAACGGAGAGGATATCGAGACCGGGGAACCGCCGGAGCCGGATCCGCCCGATAACTACTGGGACTGGAAGACCAAGATCGGCAAAGATACGCCGGATTACGTCACTTACAACTACAGCACCAACGGCCAGTTTGACCTGGGCGACGGCATCCCCACATCCGAATCCGTGACCAACGGCTACGAAGCGGACGAGTGGTACGGCTGGAGCTACATCTGCCGCCGGAAGCCCGTCACAAAGAAATGGAAGTTCTCCGGGAATACCAACTGGACAGAATGGATCACGTATGAAGACGAGTTTGGAAACGAGCAGACCATCCCGCTGACCAAATCCGTGCCCTATACCTATACCGTAGAGCGTACGGTCCGGTACTGGTATAACGGCGGATCGTCCTACCACACGCTTAACCAAGTCAGAACAGAGAACGAAGTCTTCTGGGGCCACCAGCCTTATGATTATCTGCGGGAGGACACCACGCGGATCACCTGCACCTCTAACGGGCAGGACATGAAGACCGTATCCGAATATACGAGGTGGACCTGGATCCCGGATGACGATTACCATATCGACTGGCCGGAAGGCGTGGATCTGCTGATCAACATCGGCGGTGCCAACCAGGCGGACGCCGAAGCCAAGTTTAATGAGGAAGCCGAGAAGCGGGTCACAAAATCAGAGGATATCCTGGTGAGAAATGATGACCTAAGCATCAACAGCCATGAATATATGGACGGTTCCTTCTATCCCTACAGTGATTTTGTCGATGGGGAAGGAGATGACAGGAGCTTTTATCCGATCTTAGAGGATGATTACGGCCTGGAAACAGACGAAAAGGACGGACTGATCCCTGCAGATACCGCCAACGACAAGTATGAGACCACGATCGCGGCTTACTACAGGCAGAAAGTGTTAGGCACGGATATCTTAAGCGAGCATAAGAAGACGCCCGAAAATTCCTCCCTGGAGGAACGGATCAAGGAAGAATACATGGACCAGGAGCCGGTCGTTGTCCATACGCCCACCGTATCCCCTGTGGTAGTGGCCGATCCGGATACCGGCGAGGAACTGAGCAAGGAAAAGCAGCGGACGCAGCTTGTATCCGGCGCCGTAAACCCGAACGTGGACTATCAGCTGTTACTGGACGGTACTTATTCGATCAAGTTTGTGCCGGAAACGCACTTTGAACACCTGGGCTATGACGCTGCGGATCTGACGCAGGATCTGTATAACAAATACTGCCGGTTCAAGCAGGTAGCCTTCCCGTTCACTGTGCAGTTAAACGGCGATATCTTTGAACCGGATGACAGCACCGTGGATGATACGGGTAATGTAAAGAAACCAGGCTATACCCAGTGGATCAACCTGCCGGACTTTACCATCGATGATTTTTATATTCCGACCTGGGCAACCGAGGGCAGCTATGTGATCCTGTTCCGGGTGGCGCCGGAAAATGTGGTGGACCAGCGCGGCGTCAACCATATCGATGATGAGGAATGGCTGAAGAACGCTTCCCTGAACGGAAACCCGCTGTATAACTACGTTTCCACCTATTCCATCAACGTACAGGTTTCCGGACGGATTTACGGGTTCCAGATCAACGGCATCAACGACCTGGACCGGTTCTACGACACCGGAACCAATACAACGGAGTGGGAAAATGACGGCCTGGCAAGCTACTTCCCGTTCTGCAAGTATTTTGAAGAGAAGAGAACCGGCACGAAAAACCGCCTGGGCGGCGCCTATGTCCGGTTCTCCGTGGACGGTTCCCTGACCGATCACTGGAACATCAGAAACACCCTGCCGTTCTCACTAGGACGCAGCTTTAAGTTTGACAAGGATCCACGCGATACCTCCCAGAACACGGACGGCGTACTGGTTAAGGGTAATTCCTTTACCTTCAGCCTGCGGACCATTGCCAACCTGTGGAGCGAAGAGCCGAACAAGGATTACCTGTTCATCACGCCTACCTTCCGCTGGGTCAGCAAGGACGGCTCCCAGACCAGCGATGTGGATCTGTATTACACCACACCGAGCGAAGACGGCAAGGAAACCCTGCAGTATGTGAAGTACGGCACGGATCAGGACCGGTCCGTGTACCATACGACTTCGATCGGCGATATCCGCAATGACGGGTCTTACTATTATCCGGATGCTTCCATTAACCGAACCATCCCGCAGGATGATCCGGAATATTCTAAGGATAAGCGGAACGCCTATATGTATGAGTCCGGGGAATCCACAGCAAGGGAAACCTTCGGCAACGCAAATAATTATCTGATGAAGCAGATCAGATGCTACTGCCTGTCGAAGATCGTTATGACCAGGGACCTGCGCCTTCTGTCCGGGAACTTAGAGCAGTTAGAAATGAACCTGGATAAGGAAGGCTCCGGCATACAGTATCTGACAGACTGCAAATCCACGAACGGCAGCCTGTATAAGGTCACAGAAACGTCCAATCCGGAATACTGGGATAAACACCGCATGAGTATGCAGCAGTGGTTCGGCGAATACTGGATCCCGACCACGTTATACGTCACAAAGGATAAATTCAGGGCGGATGCAGACGGAGATGGAACAGAGGAAGTCTATGACGACATCTACGACTACATGGAAAAACATGGCTCCTTAGACGGAAACGAGGATTTCTTCCTGGATGACGGCTACCTGGTGCTGAACTTCCGTATCACCAGCTACAATGAAGGCGAAGGACACTTAAGCTACTTCGCCGGCAACCAGGACAGCATCGACCAGTGGCAGGTAGAAGATCCGCCGGATACGGTTGTCGTAGGCAATCCCGATATCGGAACGGATATTGAAATTCCTGTAGAATCCGGAGATGTTGCTATCGTAGATCTCAGCCGGAGCATCCTGGACCGGTATTATGTCGGATACAACAGGATCAACTAAAAATCAAGACTCCCGTGGCAAAAGGCTGCGGGAGTTTTTTCTGCAGAAACGGCGGCGGGAGAGAAGAGAGGGCTGCACAGGGAAGAAACCACAGATGAGACCGGGAATCCGCCGTCGTGAATCTACCATGCAGAAAATTCTTGCAATTATTTAGGTTTGATTTATAATATTCTTATCGTATATTATTAATTTTATGATTTCTAAATTTATCAGACGGATGGAGCATTCGGCTGATTTTTTTTGTGGAAAGAAAACCGGGTATTCAATCAAATTGATTGAAACTGCCTGGTATGAGAGATAAAAGCAGCAGATACAGGATAATCACTGTTCACAGGAGATTGCCCTTCGTATATGCTGCAGCAACTAAAAAAGGTTCCCCGGATCATATGGAACCAAACGCCTCGATGGGCGGTGTTAGACACAGCCTGTCCGGAGGGCGAGTGTTTTATATGGAGGGAATCATATGTATAACGAAATGAAAGTCAATGAATTTGTATCTAATTACAAGGTCATAGACGAATTAATTGGCAAAATCATAGACCTGGATTTTGCTTTGGAAAAAGAATTACAAAGAGAAAATAGTCACTGGCATAAGCAGAACAGCGATTATTTTCTGGTTTTGGAAAAGAGAAATCAGTATCTCAATGAGATTTCTGATATCCTCAACTCTGGGTACTCGCAGATTTTTGGGAAATTCCCGAAAATACGTGTTCACCAGATGAATGCAGATTCATTACTGCGGCGGCAAATGGATGTGCTTGCAGTAATGAAAAATGCTCTTGAGATCATTTCCAAGAGCGCATGAAAAAAGGCTCCTCACGGGGCCTTTTTTTATTTGGATTTCGTTTTTTTCTTATATGTTTCTTCGAGCCTTTGATTGCTTTCAATAACCATACGCCTTCTCTCAGCATACAGATTCTCGATGGATTTCTGTGCGAAAGTATTCCCATTTTCTGCTTCTCTTTCCAGTTCCTCCATCTGTTTTCTACGCTCCTGCGCTTTTTCTTCTATTTCCTGAAAGATTTTTGCCACCCGAGGACTCGGAGTGCAGCTTAAATATTTTATTTCTGCCATTGTGATCTCTCCTTTACTTTTTCTCTATGTATCACTTCTACTCGTTCTGAACTTTCTAATGCCCGGCGCCACTTATCTTGATACAGATTCACTATAGATATCTCTGCAAACTTATTTCCGGCTTTAGCCTCTTTTTCCAAATCTTCAAGCTGATTCACAAACTGCTTGCTATGATCATCTATCTCTTTCATCCTTTCTTCAAACTTATGGCTTGGGGCACAGTCTAAGTATTTGATTTCCGCCATTGTGGTTTTACCTTCCTTTCAGATGTCTGTGAACATCTTCAATATACTTTGAACTCTCTATGCCACGATGACACAGTTCATCAATCAGATTCTCCAAAGCCCGCTGTGCGAAGATGTTGCCGGAGTCGGCTTGTTCTTCCAGATCTTTCAGCTGCTTTTCCCGTTTTTTTACTGCTTCCTCAACTTCCTTCATGATCTGCTCAATTTCCGAATCAGAGTATAATTGGAAAGGAATTATTTCTGCCATAATTTACCGTCCTGCCGATATCATCATAATCAAGATATCGTTTATTTCTTCTTGGTAATGTTATTGTATCATGAAATGAACAGATGTCAATAGCAGAAGAGCATATGGATGAAGTAAACGAATTGTCAGTTGACATGAAAAAGATTGTTCCTAAAGAAAAATGACCTTAGACCTGTTTTCTTGATCATACAACTGCTATTCTCTTTTGGCAAGTTAAAGATTCCCGATCTGCTCCCGGATCGCGAGGATCTTGCGCACTGTGGAGCCCTCTGCTATGCTGCCATGCAGCACTTCCGCATATTTCATGACTTCCCTCTGTGCCGCTGTATACTGTCTCCGCCG
>CANQIJ010000058.1 GCA_947624025.1 uncultured Lachnospiraceae bacterium
GCTGCTATCAGTGGCTTCATTCGTGTCTGGATAACATCCTGGGTTCAAAGGCCGGTATCGAGCTTAGACTTTGCTGTCATGATATCATTGAGAAGCAGGGCTGCCCGGAACCGACAGGGCAGGCAAAGATCACGCCGGCCTTCAACCTTCCTGCGAAGCATATCATCCACACCGTCGGTCCCATCGTGCAGCACAGGCTGACGAAGCAGAATGAAGATGATCTCGCATCATGCTATCGGTCTATTCTTAAGCTGGCTGATGAGAATGGACTATCGAGTGTTGCATTTTGCTGTATCTCCACGGGAGTATTTATGTTCCCGAATGAAAGAGCAGCGGAAATTGCCGTGAGAACGGTTAAGGATTATTTGGATAAAACGGGAAGCGGCATCAAGATTATTTTCAATGTGTTTAAGGATATTGACTATCTGTTTTATAAGAACCTTTTGAAATAAATCAGAGCATAAGAGACCGGGTGAGGGGATAGCTGCTTGGAGGAATTGATTTCTCCCATTTCCTATGCTAAAATAACATCGGCAGATTATCTGCAAGTGATATTTGGGCTGTTACTAAGGAGTAAGAAATCGGACATGAAAAAGTGGCTGGGAAGAATACTGCCGGGATTTCTGACGTGTTTGATCGGGATCGTCGCCTTGATGATAGGAATCGTTTATTTCAGTTTTATTTCCCGAAGAATATATGAGGACAGTACGGATCATCTGGAGGAGATCTACAGCCAGGTGAACCGTTCTTTTGGCGCATTTGTCGACAGAAACTGAGGACTGCTGGAGAGCTGGGGAGACAGCTTTGTTCTGAACGATGAGGCCCGGGACGGCGGATTCGGTGAATTTATAGAAACCCAGCGGCAATACTGGGGTTTTTCGGATTTTTATTTCCTGTCCGGTGATAAGAAGGGCATGTCGGTCGACGGCAGCGAGGAGATCATGGAGCTGGGAGAAGCATGGGACATGCTTATGCAGCAGAGACAGCCTGTGATGGTCGGAGCGACATTGTCCGGGAGTCAGGATGTCATCGTGTTTGCGGTTCCCGTACAGCATGGAAGCTACGGCGGATTTGATTATGACGCTATCGCTGTCTGCTATACCAATATGGATCTGGCGGCATCTTTGAATGTAGACGCTTTCTCCGGGCAGGGCAGGTGCTTTGTGATCCACAACGATGGAAGGGTGCTGCTTTCCACACAGGCGGGCGGCAATGTGTTTGAGAATTATCTGGTATATCTGAAGGCGGTGTCCGATCTGAAGGAAGAAGAACTGACGCAGATGCAGACCGACTGGCAGAATGGGACCGCCGGACTTTTGCAGTGTGACATAGGCGGTGTCGGTCATTGTATTCTGTATCAGCCCGTGGGCTATCAGGACTATTTCCTGTTGAGCGTGGTGCCGCAGAATGCGGTCAGCGCCGGTTTCCTTTCGGTTCAGAAGACGACGATGGACGTCCTGTTTGTGATCTTTTTGCTTCTGACGGCGGCAATGATACTTATGTTTATCGTGCGCAGCCACAACCAGTCTCGGAAGAGCAGGATGGAGCTTCAGTACAGAGAGCGTATGTTTGATGTACTATCTAACAATGTGGATGATATCTTTATCATGCTGAACGCCGAAAATTATCAGGTGGACTATATCAGTCCTAATATAGAGCGGCTGCTGGGTCTTCCGGTCAGCGAGGTCAGGGAAAATATAAAGGCGCTGGAGAAATGCGCGCTTGGACGGGACATTGTAATACCCAAAGAAGAGCTGGAAGCAATCTCCGTCAACGATAAGAAAAACTGGGAATACGAATATATGCACCAGACTACGGGCGAGCGGCGTTTCTATAGGATGACTGCATACTGTATGAGTATTCAGGATGTCAGGAAGTATATTGTCATGCTGTCCGACCGCACGCAGGAGAAGCAGATGAATCAGCAGCTGCAGGAGGCATTGACGGCGGCCAGAAGCGCCAATGAGGCGAAGAGTAATTTCCTGTCAAATATGTCCCACGATATCCGCACGCCGATGAATGCTATCGTAGGTTTTGCAATGCTGCTGGAGAAGGATGCGGACAACGCCGACAAGGTGCGTGAGTATATCGGCAAGATAACAGCATCAAGCCATCATCTTCTCAGCCTGATCAATGATGTGCTGGATATGAGTAAGATCGAAAGCGGCAAGACGTCCCTGAATGTAGACCGCTTCAGCCTGCCGGAGCTTCTGGAAGAGCTGAGCATCATACTGATGCCGCAGGCAAAGGCGAAAGGGCAGAGCTTCAGGACCTACGTACAGGGTGCGCCGCCGGAGCAGATAGTCGGGGACAGGCTTCGTTTGAATCAGATCCTGCTCAATCTGTTATCCAATGCGATCAAGTATACGCAGGACGGAGGCAAAATAGAATTTACTGTATGCGAGCTGCCCACGGCGGCGCCGCAGTATGTCAAATTACAGTTTGTCGTAAGGGACAACGGTATCGGGATGAGCGAGGAATTCCAGAAGCATATCTTTGCGCCGTTCAGCAGAGAGATCAGTTCCGTTACCAACAAGGTGCAGGGTACCGGTCTCGGCATGGCGATCACGAAAAATCTGGTGGATCTGATGGGCGGCATTATCCGGGTGGAGAGCGCGCCGGGCGAGGGCAGTACGTTTACCGTGGAATTGTCCTTCGTACTCCCCGAGCAGGAGGAAGAGGAGGCGTGGTACAGCCAGAAAGTTACCAGAGTTCTTGTGGCGGATGACGAGGAAGACGTGTGCCTGGATGTAAAAGAAATGATGCGGGATACCGGTGTGGAGGTATCCTGTGTGACAGATGGCGAAGCGGCTGTAGAGATGGCGGTTGGGGCGCATGAGCGCGGAGAGGATTACAATGTGATCCTGTTAGACTGGAAGATGCCGGGGATGAACGGCGTTGAGACGGCGCGCCGGATTCGTGACCGGGTGGGAGAGGAAGTACCGATTCTGGTATTGACGTCCTATGACTGGAGCGAGATAGAGACGGAGGCACGCCAGGCGGGTATCAACGCGTTTATGCCGAAGCCGTTCTTCGTGTCTACCTTCTGGCAGACTATCAAGCCGTTGTTCATCGACTATGCAGAGACTAGGGAGATCGAAGTCGAAACGCCAAAGAGCGTGATGAACGGGCGGCGTTTTCTCGTGGCTGAGGATAATGAACTTAATGCAGAGATTTTGACGGAAATGCTGAACATAGAGGGCGCAGACAGCGAGTTGGCGGTGAACGGTAAAGAAGCTGTGGAGATGTTTGAGAAGTCCGAACCGGGATATTACGATATGATCCTGATGGACGTGCAGATGCCCGTGATGAACGGTTACGAGGCCACAAGACAGATAAGGGCCGGGTCGCATCCCGGCGCTAAGACAATTCCTATAGCGGCAATGACGGCGAACACTTTTGCCGAAGATGTGAGGGACGCAATGGACGCCGGAATGGACGGTCATCTGGCGAAGCCGATCGATATGGACGCTGTGCGCGAGCTGGTAGGGCGGCTCTTAAGCCAGGCGGACCGGAATAAGGCGGAAGTGATTGCTGCGGAAGGAGGAAACGGCGGATGATAAAGAGATGTATCTCGATATTACTGGCTGTGGTAACAGTGTTATCCATGACGTCCTGCAGCATCGGAAAAAGCGGTGGCAAGGAGCAGATCACCCTCACGATCATGGGGAAGAAAACCGATCTTGCCAAAAGCTATATGACGGATATCTTTGAACGGTATGAGAAGGAGACGGGCAATAAGCTTGATATTGTCGCCTATGAGGATGCCGACTATGAGGCTGAAGCAGCCGCCAGATTCGCTAAAGGCGATGTGCCCGACGTTTTCTTGCATTTTCATAATGCGGATCTTAACGATTTCGATGTTGCCAATAATTTTTATTATCTGAATAATGAGGCGTGGGTTTCCGATCTGACGGACAGTGCGCGCGAATACTGCGAGGACAGGGACGGAAATCTGCTGGGCCTTCCGTTCTGGGAAAGCTCTGTGTCCGGCTGCTACTATAATAAAACGATACTGGACAGTCTGGGTTTAAAACCCGCCACGAAGCAGGCTGAGTTTGATGTTCTGTGCCAGGCGCTTGCGGATGCGGGTTACACGCCGATCTGCTGGCCCGGGAACGGCTGTTCCTGGATGATACAGTTCGGATTAGATCCTGTCTTTGCGGATGATCCGCAGATACTTGAGAAGATCAATAAGAACGAGATCACCTACGCCGATATTCCCGAGGTGACGGATATGGTGCAGTGGGTGTCGGATGCCGCTGCAAAAGGGTGGTTCGGCGATGATTATATGAACACCGGATGGTCCGAGATCAGCCCGGTCTTAAGTTCGGGCGAGGCAGTTATGACGTTTATCTGGGACACCTGGTTTTATACAGATTTTGAGGCGGAAAATCAATACACAGTTGACGATTTTGCGTTGATGCCTGTGTTCATGAATACGGTTGACGGCGGCACCTATGAGGGCGGCAACCTGAATATGATGATGGTCAACAAAAACGGCGCGCAGGTGGAAGCGGCGCTGGATTTCCTGTCGTTTTGTGCGACTCCGGAGAATTATAATGCTGCGTTTGACGGTATATCCACGGTAAGCTGCTTTAAAGGTCAGACGACCAATATTCAGTCGCCGATGGTGACGGATGCAGGCGACTCCATTGCGGCAAACTGCCGTGTGTCCACTGCGGCATCCAGAGTGATCGGTTACAGCGCGGACGAGGTTGCGGCGATATTTAAGGATATGTTCCTTGGCAGGGTCGATGCAGCCGGCTGCGTAAAGCGCATGGATGAAAGCCGTATTGCGACAGCCGGACGCGAGGGTGTGGACGGATTCTGATACATCTGGCGCCTCTGTTCTTATGGGGTGCCGTGTGGCAAAACTGCCCATGCGTTGATAAGCGGCGAAATATAGCAGACCGACTGTGAAAAATATCTGCGGAGGAGACGGGTAATGATGAAAGCGGCGCTTACAGCCTGTTCGGATCCCATGCTGCTGTACCGGCACGAAGAGATCGAACGGTTAAAATTGCTTATGGAAAGGGAAGGACTTGCGGTTACGGTCAGTCCCTGTCTGTTTGAGCCTTTTCACGGTCCATCGGGAAAAGAGAAGGCGGAAGATCTGATGCGGTATTTTGACGATCCCGACATGGATTTTATCTTCGATGTCTCAGGCGGCGATATTGCCAATTCCGTGCTGGAATGGCTGGATTATGACAGGATCCGTGACAGCCGGGCGCTCTTTTGCGGATACAGCGACCTTTCGACGGTCCTTAATGCGATCTATACACGCGCCGGACGGGAGACGGTGAACTATCAGGTGCGGAACCTTCTCTATGACCATGCCGAATCGGCGGGCAGTTATTTTCGGGAAAAAATATTGCCGAAGCAGGTGGGCGCGGAGGATCTTGCCTGTGAGTTTCTGCGCGGCGATGCCATGCGGGGCAGAGTGCTCGGCGGGAATATCCGCTGTTTTCTAAAGCTGGCGGGTACGCCCTTTTTCCCGGATCTGGACGGTGCGATCCTGCTTCTGGAGGCCATGAGCGGAAGCGTCATGAAAATGACGGCCTATCTGCACCAGTTTAAGCAGCTGGGAGCGTTTGAGAAGATCAACGGGATACTGTTAGGCACATTTACCGAGATGGAAGCAAAGAAACTGACGCCAACGATGGCGCAGCTCGTCCGGGAGATCGTTCCGCCGTCCGTCCCTATAGCGGCGACTCCTTATATCGGGCATGGAACTGACGCAAGAGCGATTGTGATCGGGAGAGAGTTTTTTTTGAAGGAGAGATAAAGGATGAGGCATATGGGAACGCACCAGCTGGAAACCGGCCGGCTGATCCTCAGGCGGTTTACGATGGCGGATGCAGAGCTGATGTATCGGAACTGGGCGTCTGACGATAACGTTACGAAATACCTCACATGGCCCACGCATGCCAATATCAGTGTGACGCGGAGTGTTTTGGAGAACTGGATCGCCGGATATAACGAGCCGGATCACTATAATTGGTGCATTGAACTAAAGGACATCGGCGAGCCCGTCGGTAATCTGGCGGTGGTATCTTACAAAGATGCAACGCAGTCGGCCACCTTGGGATGGTGCCTGGGTGCGCGCTGGTGGGGGCATGGGCTTATGCCGGAGGCGGGAAAAGCCGTCCTGCAGTACCTGTTTCAGGAGGTCGGCTTTAACAGGATCGTTGCACAGCATGATACGGAAAATGGCAGATCCGGCAGAGTCATGCAGAAGCTGGGCATGGTACGGGAAGGAACCTTTCGCGCAAGCGGCAGGAACAACCGGGGCATCGTGGACGAGGTGGTTTACTCGATCCTCAGGGAGGATTATGAGAAAACCTATGCGGATACCATGCAGCTGACGTGGAAACGGAAGTCTTGAAGGCGGAATAGTTACGGGAGGATGCAGAATGGTCATTGACATATCGCAGGAGGTGTTTTCCTGCAGGGTGTTTCCGGGCGATCCGAAGCCGGAGGTCAGGCGCGTACTGAGCATAGGACAGGGAGATATCTGTAACCTGAGCGCATTTTCCATGTGCGCGCACAACGGTACTCATGTGGATGCGCCTTTTCACTTTCTGCCCGACGGGGATACGCTGGAAAAAGTGGCGCTCGATCAGTTTGTGGGTGACTGCTATGTGGCGCGTCATACGGGGGATCTGTCTGCGGCGGATGCGGAGGATATTCTGAAGAAGGCGCGCAGAGCCGGTGCGCCTGAGAGGCTGCTGATCGCGGGCGAAGCTACGGTAACGGCGGATGCGGCGCGTGTGTTTGCACAGGCGGGCGTTAAGCTGATCGGCAATGAGAGCCAGACCGTAGGGCCGGAGGACGCGCCCATGGAAGTGCATAAAATCCTGCTGGGCGCGGGGGTTGTACTGTTGGAAGGGATCGTTCTGAGCGATGTACCGGAAGGAAACTATCTGCTCTGCGCAGCGCCGTTAAATCTGGCGGGGTGCGACGGCGCGCCGTGCCGGGCAGTCTTAATCAAATAAAAGCATAGGAGGTATTTTATTATGATCTATACGGATTTTCAGGGGAAAAAGCTGTCTGCACTCGGCATGGGCAACATGCGCCTGCCGGTCATAGGCGGGGACGACGCCAGGATCGACGTCGGGGCAGTGGAGGAAATGTTTGACTATGCCATGAAGTCGGGCATCAATTACTATGATACGGCGTATGGGTATCATGGCGGCAATTCGGAGACGGTCGTCGGAGAGGTGCTGCGGAAATATCCGAGGGAAAGCTATTACCTGGCTTCCAAATTCCCGGGTTACGATCTGACCAATATGCCGAAGGTGAAAGAGATCTTTGAGGAACAGCTTAAAAAATGCCAGGTGGAATATTTTGATTTCTACCTGTTCCATAACGTCTGCGAGATGAATATAGACGAGTATCTCGATCCGAAATATGGGATATACGATTATCTGACAGAGCAGAAGAGGAATGGCCGCATTAAGCATCTTGGGTTCTCCGCGCACGGTGATATCGACTGCATGAAGAAATTCCTCAATGCCTACGGAAAAGATATGGAGTTTTGCCAGATCGAGCTGAATTATTTCGATTATAAATTCCAGAATGCCAAAGGTAAGGTGGAGCTTCTGAACGAGTGGAACATCCCGATTTGGGTCATGGAGCCGGTCCGCGGCGGACAGCTTGCAACACTTTCCGATGAATTTGCGGCAAAGCTTAAAGAGGCAAGGCCGGATGAAAAAGTACCGGCGTGGGCGTTCCGCTTCATCCAGTCGATCCCGAATGTGGCCGTGACATTGTCCGGCATGTCGGACCTGCAGCAGCTGAGAGACAATATTGCGACTTATGAGGAAAAGAAGCCGCTGAACGATAAGGAAATGGAGCTGATCTTAAGTGTGGCGGACGAGATGATCGCCGGAACGACCGTTCCCTGTACGGGCTGCCATTACTGCGTGAGCCACTGTCCGAAGAAACTGGACATTCCGTTCCTGTTAAAGCTGTACAATGAAGCGATGGTCGCAGGCTCGGGCGACTTTATCGCGCCGATGGGTCTTTCCTCGGTGGATGCGGACAAACAGCCCGAATGCTGTATCGGCTGCCACAGCTGCGCAAAAGTGTGCCCGCAGACCATACAGATCCCGGAAGCGTTACATCGTTTTGCAGAAAAGATGGGAAGAGCGTAAGAAAAAAGGGGGTGTCGTATGAAGCGACAGCCCCCTTTGCGGTTTTTTGTTCTGTCTGTTATCAAAAGGCTCATGCCTTGTCTTTGATCTCCGCGTGTAATGCCTGCAGGGATCTCACCTCGCTGTCTCCGTGTGTCTTCACATACTGGATACCGCTTGCGCTGGCTTTCGCCGCCGCGATCGTCGTCATGTACGGGATCTTGGCTTTAATGGCGGCCTTGCGCAGGTAACTGTCGTCGTGTACGCTGTCCTTTCCCACAGGGGAGTTGACGATCAGGTCGATCTGGCCGTTTGTGATCAGGTCGAGAATATTCGGGCGTCCCTCGTACAGCTTGTTTACCTTCTCGGCAGGGATCCCGGCAGCAGTGATCAGTTCATAGGTGGTGCCCGTAGCGATGATGCGGAATCCGCAGTCGGCAAACTGCTGCGCCACTTCTACAACCTCTTCTTTATCCTTGCGGTTCACGGAGATCAGTACCGTTCCCTCGAGAGGAAGCTTGGACTGGGTCGCCTCCTGCGCCTTGTAGAAGGCTTCGCCGTAGGAGCGGGACAGCCCGAGGACTTCGCCGGTGGAACGCATTTCCGGGCCCAGGATCGGGTCTACCTCCGGGAACATATTGAACGGGAAGACGGACTCTTTTACGCCGTAATTGGGAATCTCCTGTTCTTTTAAGGACGGCACGGGCGAAGGCTTTCCGGTCAGCTCCATCGTGAGGATCTCGGTCGCCAGAGGCACCATGCGGATATTGCAGACCTTGGATACCAGAGGAACGGTACGGGATGCGCGGGGATTCGCCTCCAGCACATACACTTTACCCTTCTCGATGGCGTACTGCATATTCATGAGACCCTTTACATGCATCTCCTCCGCGATCCTGCGGGTGTATTCCTTAATGACCGCCACGTTTTCATCGGAAATATGAACGGACGGAATGATGCAGGCCGAGTCGCCGGAATGGATCCCCGCAAGCTCGATATGCTCCATGACCGCAGGTACAAAAGCATGGGTTCCGTCGCTGATGGCGTCCGCTTCACATTCAAGCGCATGATTCAGGAAACGGTCGATCAGGATCGGGCGGTCGGGCGTTACGCCGACAGCGGCGTTCATGTATTCGGTCATGCTTTCGTCATCGTATACCACTTCCATGCCGCGCCCGCCCAGCACATAAGAAGGACGGACCATGACCGGATAACCGATCTGCGCGGCGATGCCCAGTGCTTCTTCTACCGTTGTCGCCATGCCGGATTCGGGCATGGGAATATTTAATTTGTCCATCATGGCGCGGAACCGGTCGCGGTCCTCCGCCAGATCGATGACGGAGGGGGATGTTCCGAGGATCCTCACGCCGTTTTTCTCAAGGTCGGCGGCGAGGTTAAGGGGCGTCTGTCCGCCAAACTGTGCGATCACGCCCAGGGGCTGCTCCTTTTTATAAATACTTAACACATCCTCCAGGGTCAGAGGCTCGAAGTACAGCTTGTCGGATGTATCGTAATCGGTGGAGACGGTCTCGGGATTGCAGTTGACAATGATCGTCTCAAAACCTAATTTTTTCAATGCCATCGAGGCGTGGACGCAGCAGTAGTCGAACTCGATTCCCTGTCCGATACGGTTCGGCCCTCCGCCCAGGATCATGATCTTGGGTCTGTCGTTTTTCACGGGATTCTTGTCGGGCGCATTGTAGGTGGAGAAATAGTATGCGCTGTCCTGTGTGCCGCTTACATGAACGCCCTCCCAGGTCTCTTCCACGCCGAGACTGATGCGGCGTGTGCGGATGTCCGCCTCCGGCACGTTCAGTATCTGACTTAAGTATTTATCGGAGAAGCCGTCTTTTTTGGCGGCGATCAGGAGATCGTCGGCAGGCAGGGAACCTTTGGATTCAAGCAGTGTTTCTTCTTCGTCCACCAGTTCCTTCATCTGCTCAATAAACCATTTTTTGACATGGGTGATCTCATGTATTTCTTCAACGGATGCGCCTTTTCGAAGCGCCTCGTACATGATAAAATGGCGCTCGCTCGACGGCGTGACCAACAGCTTCAGCAGTTCTTCTCTGGACAGGGTATCAAAATTCCGGACGTGTCCCAGTCCGTAGCGCCCGGTCTCCAGAGAACGGACCGCCTTCTGAAAAGCCTCTTTATAGGTTTTGCCGATGCTCATAACTTCGCCGACCGCCCGCATCTGTGTGCCCAGCTTATCCTCCACGCCTTTAAACTTCTCGAAAGCCCAGCGGGCGAATTTGATCACCACATAGTCGCCGTCCGGCACATACTTGTCCAGCGTGCCGTATTTGCCGCAGGGGATGTCCTTCAGGATCAGCCCGGCGGCGAGCATGGCGGAAACAAGCGCGATCGGGAAACCGGTTGCCTTGGAAGCCAGCGCGGAAGAACGCGAGGTGCGGGGATTGATCTCAATGACGACGATGCGGCCGCTTGCGGGATCGTGGGCGAACTGTACGTTGGTACCGCCGATGACCTGCACCGATTCCACGATCCTGTACGCCTGCTCCTGCAGTCGCTTCTGTGTCTCTTCGGAAATGGTGAGCATGGGGGCGGCGCAGAAGGAATCGCCGGTGTGTACGCCCATCGGATCAATATTTTCGATAAAGCAGACCGTGATCATATTGCCGTCCGCGTCACGGACTACCTCTAACTCCAGCTCTTCCCAGCCGAGCACGGATTCCTCTACCAGGACCTGTCCCACAAGGCTCGCCTGTAAGCCCCTGGCGCAGACGGTCTGTAACTCATCGCGGTTGTATACCAGGCCGCCGCCGGCGCCGCCCATGGTGTATGCGGGGCGAAGCACCACCGGATAGCCGAGCTTATCAGCGATCGCAAGCGCTTCCTCCACGCTGTAAGCCACCTCGCTGCGCGCCATTTCAATACCCAGCGCGTTCATGGCGTTCTTAAATTCAATACGGTCTTCGCCGCGCTCGATCGCGTCAACCTGTACGCCGATGACTTTCACGTTATATTTGTCAAGAATGCCTTCCTTATTCAGCTCCGCGCACAGATTTAAGCCGGACTGTCCGCCCAGATTCGGCAGGAGCGCGTCGGGGCGTTCCTTAGCGATGATCTGCTCCAGTCTGTGCACGTTTAACGGTTCTATGTAGGTCACGTCCGCGATCTCCGGGTCGGTCATGATCGTGGCCGGATTGGAGTTGACCAGCACGATCTCATATCCCAGCTTACGCAGCGCCTTGCAGGCCTGTGTGCCGGAGTAGTCAAACTCGCATGCCTGACCGATGATGATCGGACCGGAACCGATGATGAGCACTTTGTGAATATCTTCTCTTTTTGGCATTCGTATATCCTCCTGAATGTAAGATTGGCGTTAGATATCAACGGTTCGACAATACCCTGTCCGCGATATCGTCCGCAGAGCACAGGGGTCTTGCAGGAAACGTCGGTTTTTAAGATCATTCCATTATTATTATATTAAGAAATGGGGAAAATCACAAGTCTGAAAATCCTATATGCGGCCCGGCTTAAAATTGACAATTTATTCCTCAGATATTGCTTTTTCGTGATAAAGTGGTAAAATATATATACTTGTGGTTCTGAGTATCACAGCATGATGATACGGGTATTTTATTCCGAGAGATTGCAGAGAAGAGAGGTGCTGGAGCGTGACGAGAACAATCAAAGGGAAGCTGACGATCAGCGTTGTACTGATCGTTGCGGTGAGCATTTTGATCACGGCGGTCGGCTTTATCGTTGTGGCAGGCAGGCGCATGATTCAGGACCAGACGCAGGTGCTGCAGCTGAACGCCGAGAAATATGCGGAGGAGATCAACGCAGGTGCTGCAGCTTAACGCCGAGAAATATGCGGAGGAGATCAACGCATGGATCGAGGACGAGAGGATGCTGGCTGCCGGAACGGCCAACAGTATTATGGCGGTGGGCGACATGAGCGATGCGATGCTGCAGTCCGTTGTGGACGCCCATGCGGCGGACAGGGACGAACTCCTGAATCTGTATTGCGGCACGAAGGATCATAAGTTCATCCAGTCCAACCAGGAAGCCGGCATCCCGGAGGGCTATGATCCCGTGGAGCGCGGCTGGTATCAGCAGGCGGCGGAAGCGGGGGACACGATCGTGACGGATCCCTATCTGGACGCGATTACGGGACAGATGTGCGCAACGATCGCAACGCCTGTATATATAGGAGATGAGCTGGCCGGCGTGATCGGCCTGGACGTGACTACGGATACGGTCATGGATCTGACCGAGAGCATCAGCTATGCATCGGGTGTATACGGTTTCCTGATTGACAGCAGCGGTAATTACGTGTCACACAGGAATGAGGCGTACAAACCGACGGCGGATTCGGCGGTGGCGGTCGCGGATGTGATGCCCGCGCTCGGCAATCTGATCAACGGAACAGACGGAACCGTATTAAAGACCAGAGACTATGACGGTGTCAACAGCTATTTTGCCGTGGAGCCGGTGGAAGGCTGCAACTGGAAGATGGGCGTTGTGATCCCGGCAGCCAACATGACGCGTTCCCTGAAGGCCATGCTTGTGGCC
>CANQIJ010000059.1 GCA_947624025.1 uncultured Lachnospiraceae bacterium
TGTACTGATCCACATTGATGGGCTGATTGGATTTCCCCATAATGCCCAGATTGACAGAATACAAAGATATCTGCGTCAAAATACTTGCGAGGATACCCGGTATCCCAAGCGCCGTATGCAGAAGTCCGGTCACCATACCCGCCAGCATACCGACAGCGAATGCAATGATCAGAGCAGCCCACGGCTCCATTCCCGCGCCACGGATCAGCATAACGGCTACCGCGCCGCCCGTTGCGAGCGTACCGTCTACCGTCAGATCCGGAAAATCCAAAAGCCGGAACGTAATATAAACGCCCAGTGCCATAATGCCCCAGATCAGGCCCTGTGCACATGCACCCGGCATGGCCCGAAGCAGCGATAATGGATTGAGTGCTAATAAGATCATTTCCTAACCTCCGTCATATAAAAACCGGGGATGGCAGATCATGTCATCCCCATGTGTTTCCCAGGTAATTACTCTGCGGCGATCGCCACATAATCATCAGAAACCGTAATTCCCAGATCAGAGCAGATATCAGCGTTATACTCCTTGGTTACCTGCGGCGCATATTTAATCTCCATCGTGGATACGTCTGCACCGTTTACGAGGATATCATATGCCATCTCGCCGGCCGTATAACCGATATCATAGTAGCTGATCGATAGGGTTGCAACGCCGCAGCCTTTGCAGATTCCTTCTTCGCCCGCAATGATCGGCACACCTGCCGGAAGAGCAATGTTGTTGATCAGCTCTGTGGAAGAAGCCATAGTATTGTCTGTCGGGATATAAAGAACATCACAGGACTCGCACGCGCTCGTCACAACAGACTGGATCTCATTGGAATCGGCCGCCGTAAACTCTTCGTATGCGATACCGTCCTCCTCCAGACTTGCCTTGAATACATCCGCCTGATATTTGGAGTTCGCCTCTGCGGAGCAGTACAGGATACCTACCTTCTGTGCATCCGGGAACAGCTCAACCAGCATATTCTCCTGTTCATCAAGGGGAGCAAGATCGGATGTACCGGAGATGTTTGTACCTGTTGCGCCCGTCCAGTCGGCGATATCAAGAGCCGTGGCATAATCCGTAATGGATGTGCCAAGGATCGGGATCGTGTTCGTCGCCGCAGCAGCCGCCTGCAAAGGAGCCGTTGCATTCGCCAGGATCAGATCCGCGCCGTCCGTTACAAACTGCGTAACGATCGTAGAACAGTTGGTCTGCTCGCCCTGTGCATTCTGCAGATCAAAGGTTACATTCTCGCCCAGCTTCTCCGTGAGAGCTTCCTGAAAACCTCTTGTCGCCTCATCCAGAGCCGGATGCTCGACAAGCTGACAGATACCGATGTGATAGGAACCGCCTTCTGCCGATGCATCGGCAGTATCTTCCGCCGCATCAGCTGTTTCTGTCTCTTCCGTGCCGCTCTCTTCTGCCGCCGTATCCGCCGCGCCGGTGTCTGCTTCAGTGCTCTGCGCCGCGCTGTCGCTGCCGGAGCCGCAGCCTGCTACCGTAGCAGCGGTCATGACCGTTGCCGTCAACAAAGCAAATACTCTCTTTTTCATAATATTCCTCCTCAAAATTTACTCATGTGCTTTAAAGCATTAAAGTACATTGTTTCCTATGAAAATATACACGAAAATCTGCCGTTAGTCAACCTAGCCGATAAAATATTCCGAAATGTCAATGCAGTTTATCAGCGCCAGACTGTTTTTCTCCTTGCACTCCAGCCAGCTTGCGCTGCATCTGTTCCATGCACGGAGCGAATAATTAAACATCTCTTCCGTGCATCTGCAATGCGGATCTTCTTTGTTCAGACCGTTAAGGATACACTTTTCACACGGAGTATCCCTGTTCTGCAGCGCCTTATAGCAGGTATCTCCGATCTTGACATCCGATGTAACCGTAAGCACTTTCTTATTGATAAAGCTGAGTTCGTATGTATCCGCGTTCACAATATAAACATAACTGTCAAAATTGTCGAAGACTGCTATCTGCGTTACGAAATCCTGAAGTCTGTCCATCAGTCCGATCTGCAGGATATGCGCCTCCAGCACACGCATCAATGAGCGGAGTTCCTCTAACTCGTTCTCCTTAAACTCCAGCTGCACATCCTCATGATGTTCAAAAACAACAGCGCCCATAAACTTTCCATGAGATGTGATCGGATAATAGAGCATACTCTTAATGCCCTCCGAGCGGAAATAATCACGCAGCTCCGCCGCCGCCAGGTCATAGTCATGAATAATGGTCATCCGTTTAAAGCTCTCGTACAGAATCTCACTGACCACTTTTTTCAGCTCATGCTGCGCACTGGTTTCCTTGCCCGTCTCATACCCCATGACCGCAAACTGTACCGTATGGGAGATCGGCAGTGATTCGTTGCCGCATATGTAGCCTCTGTGAAAACCGAACTGCCCGGTGATCAGTTCGATGGCGGATTTCAGCGCCGACTCCATGACCTTGTCCTCAAACAGTACTTGCATGACCAGATCCTCGATACCCCGATTCATCTCCATACCCTTCTGGGGATTATACTCCTCCTTCTTCCTGGTGGCATGGTAGACCATCGTCGTAGCCGCATCATAAATACGATATCCGCATTTGCCGTTAGCCTTAGCCGTATAGACAGCTTTATCCGCCTTCTTGAACAATTCCGCATAGTCACTGCCGTGATACGGGAAAATGGCAACGCCTACACTGCAGGTCACTCGTATTACCCTGTCCTCATAATCGAAGGAATAATCGACGTCTCTCACGACCTTTCCCGCCAGGATATCGGCATTGGAGATCGCCTTGAGATTTTTCATAAAGACAACGAACTCATCACCGCCGATGCGCCCCACGATGTCTCCGCCCTTGAAGATCTCATTCAGAGCATTGGCCGTATCCACCAGCACCTGATCGCCCTGCGCATGTCCCATCAGATCATTGACCTCCTTGAAATTATCCAGATCAATGATCATAAGCGCATTTAAAGCGTCCTTCGGGCTTTCCTGAATAACGTTCTCAATGAGCTGCTTCGTCGCACCCTTATTGTACAAGCCTGTCAGCGCGTCTTTCTCGGCGCGAAGGAGCAGATCCAGCTCTTTCAGCTTTCTTTCATGGATATTGAGCATACGCCCGACGATCCTTGTCACATAACCTTCCGATCCGAGCAGCGACGTAAGGTTGACCTGATACCAGGTATAATCGTCGTCGAAGCGTTTTGTCCTGTACTCTATCGTCTCATGCTTCGGAGAAGTCATCAGACCCCGGAAGATTGATTTGAAATAAGCGATATCATCCTCATAGATAAGGGAATCGTCAAATTCCTCCATATATTTCTGCTGGATCATCTCGCCCGACAATTCATAATCCTTGCTGGATTTTACGACCATAACGTCCGTCTTGACATTATAATCCAGTATCTTGCCGCCCTCCGCCTCGGACAATATATTCAGTCTCTCCGCCTGCTGGCGCAGCTCCTCCTCCACGCTCTTGCGTTCGCTGATATCTTCTATGACCGCCAGAATAACATATTTGTCGCCCTCTCTGGAGTACAGGTTGCCTCTTACATGAAGCCACCGCAATCCACCGCTTCCCGTTACCGTACGGAATTCGATCTCAACCGCGCCGTCATCCTTGAGCACATCCAGAATGCCCTGCCGGTAGATCGGGAGATCCTCCGGTATGATATTCCTCTCAATCTTCTGAAGCAGCTTCATGCCCTGCGCACGGGAATATCCCAGCATACGAAACATTCCTTCATTGACATAGAAAGGTGTCATCACGCCGTTCTCATATTCCAGAAAACAGATCCCCGCGATCACATTGTCGATCATAGATTCAAAGTTATCCTGTGCAATATCAATCGTCATTTTTTTATCTCCAAACGCTTTTTTGTACCGTGCCGTCCTCTGCAGCCCCGTTCAGTCACTGTCTGTCAATACTTTGCCGCGATCTCTCCCTGACGCTTATATATGCTGTCAGCCGGTATGAAACCCCGCACCATCGAAGTCGGATAAACATTTGCATGCTTTCCGATCACAGTACCCGGATTCAGGACCGAATTGCATCCCACCTCAACCTGATCACCCAGCATGGCGCCGAATTTTTTTAACCCTGTCTCCAGTTTCTCGTCACCGGCTCTTACCACCACCAGCGTTTTATCGCTCTTGACATTGGAAGTGATCGAGCCCGCTCCCATATGAGCCTTATAACCGAGAATGCTGTCTCCCACATAATTGTAATGGGGAACCTGTACTTTATTGAACAGGATCACATTCTTAAGCTCCGTAGAATTACCGACGACAGCGCCTTTTCCGACGATGGCGCTCCCTCTGATGAAAGCGCAGTGCCGGATCTGAGCTTCTTCGTCTATGATCGCCGGACCGTTGATACAGGCCGAGGGAGAGACGTCTGCGGACCTTGCGATCCAGACATTGTCGCCCTTCTTCTCATACACCTCCTCCGGAAGCGTATTTCCCAGCGCCACAATAAAATCCTTGATCTTTGAGAGCACCTCCCAGGGATAGACTACGCCGTCAAAAATATCTTTTGCGATCGTTTCTTCCAGCGTATACAATACGCTGACCTCAGTGTCTTTCAAACATGACATCTTACCTTACCCGCTTTCTGTTGTCTCTATAGCTATGCAGCGGCCCAAGCTGTTTACTGCCGCCCTGTTATCTTCGGTAAAACTGCTCCACATATCTGAAACGGTTATGCAGGGAAAACTGATTATTCATCTGTTTTACCGTATTGGTCCTTCTCGTCACAAAGTCATTCAGCTTACCCATATACTCATCCTCGGATATTTCTCCGTCAGCCACAAGCGTAAGCCCCTTCTCCCAGCTTGCGGTAAGCCTCGGATCCAGAAGCGGTCTGATGGCACCCGCTACGACCTCGTAAACCATTTCGCCAAACAGAGTCGGTGTAATGACCTGCGTCTTCTTATTGAGCGACAGATACTTGATGTTTACAAGCTTTTTGAGGATCTCCGCCCTTGTGGCGGAGGTGCCGATGCCGCTCCCCTTGATCTGTGCGCGAAGCTCTTCATCTTCAATGAACTGCCCCGCATTTTCCATCGTCAGGATCATCGTACCCGAATTGTAACGCTTGGGCGGAGAGGTCTCCCCCTCTTTCTTGACCAGTCCGGTCAATCCGAGCGTCTTTCCCTTTTTCAACAGATCGAGCACATCCATAAACGCTGTATCGCAGGACATCTCCGATTCGTCCGTCTTCTCTTCCTTTCCGCCGTCTTCCTCTTTCTTTCTTGCGAAGGAGTAACGGCATACAGGAAGATAGCCTTCCTGCGCCAGGACCTTAAAGCCGGCAGAAAAAAATTCGCCTTTGATCACAACGTTCAGATTGATCTTCTGATAGACCGCCGCAGGATAGAAGATACTGAGGAAACGCCTGACAATGATCTCATAGACCCTGGCCGAAACGGGCGAAAGCCCCTTAAGCGCCCCCAGGCCCTGGCCGGTAGGTATGATCGCATAGTGGTCCGTGATCTGTTTGTCGTTGACATACCTGGTCCTGACAATAGACTTATAGCTTCCGTTCTCCAGGATCTGCGAGGCATATGCCGCCGCGATACCGTACCCCCTCAACCCGCTTAGGTTTTTATGTATCTCCTTCGCCACTGCCGATGAGAGTACTCTCGCATCGGTGCGCGGATAGGTCGTCAGCTTTTTTTCATACAGCTCCTGCGCGATCTTAAGCGTCTCGTCGGGGCTGATCTTGAACAGCTTGGAGCAGTCGTTCTGTAATTCCGCCAGATTATACAGAAGCGGCGGATTTTTGGTCTCCTTCTTCTTCTCGACCTTCTGTACGACAGGCTGCTCCGTCGGTTCTGCCAGCAGATACCCGATAAAGGCGTCTGCATCCTTTTCCTGTAAAAACCCGTTGTCTTTATACAAAAGCGGAGACTGATAATAACGCGATCCCTGCAGCGCCTTCCACTCGCAGATGCATTCGTGCCCCTCTATATCGATCTTCGCCAGTACCCTGTAAAAAGGTATTTTAACAAATTCCCGTATCTCTCTCTCCCTGTTGACCACCATACCGAGCACACAGGTCATTACGCGCCCCACAGAGATCACAGCCTTATCCGTTTTCAGGTAGCTTTTGATCGGATTGCTGTATTTCAGCGTCAGCACACGGGAGAAATTGATCCCCATCAGATAATCTTCCTTGGCGCGCAGATAAGCGGCGCTGGAGAGATTATCATAAGCCGAGAGATCCTTGGCTTCCCTGATGCCGCGCAGGATCTCTTCCTCGGTCTGGGAATCGATCCACACGCGCTTTCTGGTCTTACCGTGCACATTTGCCTGCTGTTCCACCAGCCGGTATATATATTCCCCTTCCCGCCCGGAATCGGTGCAGACATAGATCGTCTCCACATCCTCTCGGTTCAGCAGGCCGCTCACGATCTGGAACTGCTTCCTCACACTCTCGATGACTTCATACTTAAATGTTTCCGGGATAAAAGGGATCGTATCAAGCGACCACCTCTTGTATTTCTCATCGTAGGCCTCGGGATAGCTCATGGTCACGAGATGACCGACACACCATGTCACGACCGCCTCGTCAGATTCCATGTAACCGTCTTTATTCTGCATATGATATTGTAATGCCTTGGCAAATTCCTTTGCAACACTGGGCTTTTCAGCTATAAATATACTTTTTCCCATAGATTCCTCAATGTCTGCCTGTACACTACAGATCCGATATCTGTATCAGTTTTAAATTCGGCCTGATCTTAGCCTCCAGGTTCAGCCTTTCGTCAAACCGATACGCCGTGTACATATAAATATAATCCGCACCGATCTTCGCCTTTTTTGCATATGTCAGCAGATCCTCGTAATCCTCATAAGCCATCGGCTTCTCCCAGCTGCACAGGCCTATCAGCGTATGCCCTTCCTCATCCTGGGCGATGATATCCAGACCACCGTCCTTGCCGACCCATTCACCGATCGTATCCGCCATGATAGGCAGCTTATCTCTCTTATTCAGCCTGTTTAAATGCTGTCTGCACACCTTCTTAAAATACTCCGACACATACCTCCTGAAATCCGGCGCGATATAGCGGTTGTAAAACTCTCCCACAGACAATGTATTCAAATCGCTCAGATACGGATACATATAAGTATAATAAAAATCCACAAACGGATGACTGATCCTGTAGATACCCTTCTGCACATTATCTTTTCCGGCCGTATCATAGGAGAAGACCTTCTCCACCAGCTCCAGCTCTATGAGGTTTTTCAGGTACACGCTGATCTTGGCCCTGGAAAACTCCGTATGCAGATGCAGATTGTTCAGTTTACGGTTCCCCGCAGCGATCGATGCCATGATCGTATTGTATACGCCGGGTTCTCTCAGCTGATCGGTCAGGATGCGTTCTCCTTCCTCAAAGAGAAAGCTGTTCGCATCCAGAATATTCCGACAGATATTCTGCTGGATCGTCAGTCTGTCGTCAAACCGGTTCCACAGTCCCGGGAAGCCGCCCAGGATCGCATATGCCTCAATGCATTCCTCGATCCGGAAATTGGGGAACCGCTGCACGATCTCTTCAAACGGCATCTCCCGCACCTTCAGAAAGCCCGACAGCTCATATGCTGCCTCGCCGATCCGCGTAACCATACTGTTTTCGATCCAGCCGATAGAAGAACTGCACAGCACGACCATGATCTCATCCCGGTTCCACTGACTGTTCACAAAGGAAACCAGCGCCTTCATAAACTGCTCTCCGGCACGTACGATATTCTGAAATTCATCGATCACAAGCACTTTCTTTCCGCTGCTTTTACGGGTGATCTTCGCAAAGATATCGTGAAACGACGGAAAGGGGCCTATCTCATAACCATCGCGTGTAAGCTGCCCGCTCCACTGATACAGCTGCTCTCTCTCCGAACATGGCCGCGCCAGATAATAATAACCGTTTTTATCCTGCAAAAACTCTTTGACAAGCGTAGTCTTGCCGATATATTTCTGCCCGTACACGACCAGAATCTGACTGCCTTCTCTGTCATAATAATTATTCAGATATTTTAATTCAGACGTTCTGCCCAGTAACATATATTTCCTCACAAATATTATGCGGTCATCTCCGCCAGCAGATTTTCTATCTTATCCGACGGCATCGGCTTACCCAGCAGATAACCCTGAATATTGTCACAGTCGATCTCATTCAGAAAGCAATACTGTTCCTCTGTCTCAACTCCTTCTGCGATCGTTTCATACCCCAGCTTCTTGACCATATAGATGATCGATTCCGTAATGATCTTCGTATTCTCATCCGTGACCACCGTATCGATAAAGGACTTGTCGATCTTAAGCGTATCGATGGGAAGTCCTTTCAGATAAGACAGGGAGGAATAACCCGTGCCGAAATCGTCAAGTGATATCTTGATGCCGATATCCCTCAGCACCTCCAATTTCTCCGTGATCTCCGTAAAATCATCTATCAGAATGGATTCCGTGATCTCTAACTCGATCTCCTCCGGCGGCACATCATATTTCTCCAGCAGGCGCAGCAGCCTGTCTATGAAATCGGTCTGCCTGTACTGAATAGCCGAAATATTTAAAGACATCACTAACGGGTAGTGATACTTCCGTTTCCAATCGGCATATGTCCTCAGACTCTCTTCGATCACCCAGGAGCCGATCGGTATGATCGATCCGCTCTTCTCCGCGATAGGGATGAATACCGCCGGACTGACCATTCTCCCGTCATCATTCTTCCACCGTATCAGGGCCTCCACCCCGCGCAGCTTTTTATCTGCCGTCCTGAACTGGGGCTGGAAATACATCACAAAATTATGCTGAAAAACAGCGGTCTTGAGCTGATTCTCAATCGTTACCATATTGATGAACTCATCCAGGATGTTCCCGCTGTAATATACCACCTTGTCTTTGCCCATGCTCTTGGCCTTAAACATAACGATCTCGGCGCAGTTGATGAGCTCCAGCGTTCCGGTCGCCGCTTCAGGATATTCCGCCACACCCACACTGGCCGTAATATAGATCTCCTGGCCGCCGGACAGCTTGAACGGGCTCTTAAGCCGTTCCCTGATCATTTTGTAGATCGTATCCACGCTGCGCGCCCCGCACGGATCGAAGATCCCAATACAATAAATATCACTGTTAAAATGCGAGACGACAACATGATCGCTCATCAGCTCCGAGAGAAACTGTCCGAACACCTGCACCAGTTCATCGCCCACGATCAGTCCCATGCCGTCATTGATCCTGCGGAAATCATCAAAATCAATAAACATGACTGCGACATTCGTATTCTCCGTCTCCGCTCTGCGGATAAACTCGCCAACAAGCCTCACAAAATAATTGCGGTTATACAGGCCCGTCAGGATATCATAATAGGCAAGATATGTCAGTTCGTCATTCTGCGCCATCAGCTTCGTCACATCCTTGAAACGGACGATCTTATCCGTCGGCGCGCCTGTATCGTCATAGACAATGTTGACTTCGACCTCAACACAGATACGTTTCTCCTTGAGCTTGACCTCTATGGACTGGCTCTTAATATTCTGCTTCTCGATAAACAGAACCTCCTGCAGCGGGATCACGCATTGCTCTTCCACACACTCATACAGTCTGTTCAGATCCTGGATGCCCGTAACGGTAAAATCAAAAAAGTGGTTCCAGTTGGCAACGGTCCTGAAGCTTCCCTCTGCGAAATTGTAATACAGAAAAGCGCTGTTGGATGTCTCGCAGATCAGGCGGAGCATCTTCTCGTCTTTGCTCAGTTTTTCATTTGTCGCATGCAGCAGGTCGATCTGATATTTTAGTTCTTCCATGATTGCTATACCCTTATTATACCCCCGGTTCTTCTGCATCTCCCAATACAGAAGAGCTTCTTCCTATTGTCTTCTTTTCTTACTTCTTATTGATGTATCCCAGTGCCTTGAGCGTCTCCGCACAGAGAATTCCGCCGCCGGCGGCACCGCGGACCGTATTGTGCGACAGCCCGACAAACTTCCAGTCGTATACGCTGTCTTCCCGGATACGCCCTACGCTGATCCCCATACCGTTCTCATAGTCCACATCCAGTCTGACCTGCGGACGGTTATCCTCCTCCATCACCTGAATAAACTGCTTCGGAGCGCTCGGAAGGCCCAGCTCCTGGGGAAGTCCTTTAAAGCTTACCAGCTTCTCTATCAGCTGCTCTTTCGTCGGTTTCTTCCTAAACTTCACAAAAACGGCCGCCGTATGCCCGTTAAGCACCGGCACACGGATACACTGGCAGGTGATCACAGGGCTTACAGCCGGAACGATCTCGCCGTTTACCACAGAGCCCCACATCCTGAGCGGTTCCTTCTCACTCTTCTCTTCTTCGCCGCCAATATACGGGATCACATTCTCCACCATTTCCGGCCAGTCCTTAAAGGTCTTGCCCGCGCCGGAAATAGCCTGATAGGTCGTAGCCACCACCTCATACGGTTCAAACTCCATCCAGGCGGTCAGCACCGGCGCATAGCTCTGGATCGAGCAGTTCGGTTTTACTGCAATAAAACCTCGCTGTGTACCGAGACGCTTCTTCTGTGCCTCGATCACCGAGAAATGATCCGCATTGATCTCCGGAATCACCATCGGCACATCCGGCGTCCAACGGTGCGCACTGTTATTGGATACGACCGGTGTCTCGGCCCTGGCATAATCTTCTTCTATTTTTCTGATCTCCTCCTTGGTCATATCAACCGCCGAAAAGACAAAATCAACCTCGGCGGCCACTTCCTCCACTTCGTTGACGTTTTTTACAACGATATTTTTAACTCCTTCCGGCATGGGCGTCGTCATCTTCCACCTGTCGCCCACGGCCTCCGCGTAGGTTTTGCCCGCAGAGCGCGGACTCGCCGCGATCGTAGTCACCTCAAACCACGGATGATCCTCAAGCAGCGCGATAAAACGCTGTCCTACCATTCCGGTTCCGCCCAGAATACCAACCTTTAACTTGTCACTCATATTGATGTGCTCCTTTCCCAGATGCATTTTTTGCTTTTCTTTTCTGTCGTACTATGCGCCCAGTCCTCCGTGCGGCTTCAAAACAGCTTCACATGTTCTTCATCCTGCCAGTCCTTAGCCAGATACTCCTTTGCCAGAGCGATCACTTCCTTCATTGCTTCAGGCCCGGGGGCTCCCGTGGTCAGCCGCCTGTCCACACAGGTCTTTAAGCTGACGGCGTCATAGACATCCTCCTCAAAAACAGGACTGAATTTCTTCAGTTCATCGATCGACAGATCTTCTATCCCGCACTGTTTATCTATGCAATATAATACCAGTCTTCCTATGATCGCGTGGGCATCCCGAAACGGCACCCCGCGCCCGGCCAGATAATCCGCCGCATCGGTGGCATTCGTAAAGCCCTTCACCGCGCTTTTTTCCATGACATCCCTGCGAAACCTCACAGTACCGATCATGCCGTCAAACAGCGCCAGGCAGCCTTTTGCCGTATCGATGGCGTCAAAGGTCAGTTCTTTATCCTCCTGCATATCCTTATTATAGGCAAGAGGCAGGCCCTTCATCGTCGTCAGCATCGAGACGAGCGCCCCATACACTCTGCCTGTCTTACCGCGTATCAGTTCCGCAATATCCGGATTCTTCTTCTGAGGCATGATGCTGCTCCCCGTGGAATACGCATCGTCGATCTCCACGAAACGATATTCATCCGAATTCCAGGTGATGATCTCCTCGCAGAAGCGGCTTAAGTGCATCATGATCACGGACAGAGCCGAGAGAAGCTCTATGACATAATCTCTGTCCGACACAGAATCCATGCTGTTCAGAGTAGGTCCCTCAAACCCCAGAAGCGACGCCGTATAATTGCGGTCAAGCGGATAGGTCGTTCCGGCCAGCGCTCCGGCTCCAAGCGGACAGTAATTCATCCGGTAATAGATGTCCTTCAGGCGCGACCTGTCCCGCTTAAACATCTCGAAATAGGCTCCCACATGATGCGCCAGCGTCACCGGCTGTGCCTTCTGCATATGGGTAAATCCCGGCATATACGTGTCAGTATTGTTCTCCATAATATCAAGCAGGGTTCCAAGCAGCTTCTTTACCAGCTCGTCTACATGCAGCACCTCAAGCCTGACATACATCCTCATATCGAGCGCCACCTGATCGTTGCGGCTCCTGCCTGTATGCAGCTTCTTGCCCACGTCCCCGATGCGGTCGATCAGATTCGCTTCCACGAAGCTGTGGATATCTTCATATTCCTCCGTGATCTGAAGCTTTCCCTCCTCCACATCTCTGCGGATCCCGGTAAGTCCCTTCAGGATGACATCCTTCTCATCCTTAGTCAGGACACCCTGCTTTGCGAGCATAACGACGTGCGCTATACTGCCTTCTATATCCTGTGCGAAAAACTTGCGGTCAAAAGAGATCGATGCGTTAAAACGATACACAAGCTTGTCCGTCTCCTTCGTAAAACGACCGCCCCACAACTGTGCCATGCACTATTCCTCCACTGTAATTAAATCTGAATTTGATGATACCACAAAATACTTTTCTTTTCAATCAAAACACATATTTTCTTCTAATTCATACAATATC
>CANQIJ010000060.1 GCA_947624025.1 uncultured Lachnospiraceae bacterium
CCGGATGCATATAGGGGTACTGTAACTGTCAACCAAAGGATAAAAGGGTATTGGGGCATGGAAGAGAGAAGAAAGAACAGACGCATTGAACTGGGAGCAAAACTGCTGATCAAGAGAATGGATGACAGCGCCGAGCCGAAAGAGGTCAACATTGAAGTGACGGATGTATCCAAGACCGGCGTGGGATTTATATGTCCCGTGCAGCTTGACATGGGCGCAGTATATGAGTCATTCCTGACGATCTGGACCAAAGAGACCCTGCATACGTTCTTAGAGATCGTACGCGTGGACAAAAAAGAAGAGGGAAGATACGAATACGGCGCTATTTTTATCGGTATGACAGAGCAGGATGCCAGCAGGATAGCGACCTATGATACAATAGAAAATATGTCCGAGTAGAGGCATTTTCATATGAAAGATACAAAGCTGTGGCTGAAATTTATTGTGATCACCGCATCAATGGCAGCGCTGGCGCTGCTATTGTGCGTCGTGGTGTTTGTATCGTTCCAGACCGGCGCGGAGTCCGCGGGAGTGACAATGAGAGCGGCAGAACATATCGCGGCGATGGTTTTTGAGAACCCTTCACAGGACCAGATAAAAACGGTCAGTCTGATGATCCGATACGGCGCGCACCTGGCGCTGTTTTTTGTGGTGGGCATGGTCACGGCTTTTGTGAGTATGGTGGTGTTCAGCCGTTATTTCCGTATGATCGGGATCGTGATGTCCGGCGCGGTGTGTTACCTGCTGGCGTATTATACGGAATATTTTAAGCAGTATATTGAGGGAAGACACTTCCAGATGTCCGATGTGTCGCTTAACTGGTACGGAAGCGCAGCGGGGATCGTCTGTATGGTGGTTTCCTATTTTCTGAACAGGCTTTTGGTCAAATTATCTTAGTAACCCTGGAGGCTTAATTGGTAAGGCGGCGCAATTCGTCATAGAAGCCGGGATAGCTGACCGAGACGATGTCATCCTCCGCAATGGCGGTGGAGCCGTCCGCCACCAAACCGGCGATCGCAAAACTCATGGCGATCCTGTGATCCATATGAGGGTCGATCTCAATGCCGTGAAGCGGCCTGCCGCCGTTGATGATCATACCGTCTTTGGTGCCTGTGATATCACAGCCCATAGCTTTTAAATAATCTACCATGATATCGATTCTGTTTGATTCTTTTGCCCTTAATTCTTCGGCGTTTCTTACAATTGTTGTTCCCTCGGCGCAGGCGGCCATCACATTGATGACGGGAAGCTCGTCTATCAGAGTTGGGATGATGTCCCCTTCGATCACAGTGCCGTGAAGCGCACTGTGCTTTATTAAAAGGTCGGCGGTGGGTTCGCCGTCATGGCGGACATTCAGGTAAGTGATATTGCCGCCCATTGCTTTGGCAACCCTCAGAATACCGTCTCTGGTGGGGTTGATGCCTACGTTGTGTATCAGCACTTCTGCGCCGGGAATAAGAAGCCCTGCCGCGATAAAGAACGCCGCGGAAGATATGTCGCCGGGGACATTGACTTTCTGACCCTTAAGGACGGGGTCCGGTTCTATGGCGGCGGTGGTGCCTTCCGTGTTCACGGATGCGCCGAAGTACTTTAACATGATCTCGGAATGATTGCGGCTGACGGCAGGCTCGGTCACTCTGGTGATCCCGTCTGCGTACAGACCCGCGAGTAAGACAGCGGATTTGACCTGCGCCGATGCGATCCCGGAGTGATAGTGTATGCCGTGGAGCGGTGCGCCGTTAATACGTAAGGGTGCGCAGTCGTTTCCGTTTACGCTCGTGATATCGGCGCCCATCATGGACAGAGGTTCTATGATGCGGCGCATGGGACGCTTCTGAATGGAGCTGTCACCGGTTAAGACCGTCTCAAAAGGCTGTGCGGCCAGGATGCCTGATATAAGGCGGGTCGTAGTGCCGCTGTTGCCCGCATCCAGGACGCCGGAGGGGGCGCTTAATCCGTGAAGCCCCCGGCCGTGTATCAGAATGCGCTCCGGTGTGTTGTCGATTTCGATTCCCATTTTTCGGAAACAGCCGATGGTAGAGAGGCAGTCCGCTCCCTGCAGGAAATTCGTTATTTCCGTAGTGCCCTCGGAGAGCGCTCCGAGCATGACGGCTCTGTGTGATATGGATTTGTCGCCGGGAACGGTTATTTCGCCCCTGCAGCGGGTCGTTTTACTGATGATCATGTTTTTGCTTTCCTTTTATCTGTTATGCGGTTCTGTTCCTTATTTGGTGTGGAGCTTGTAGCCGTGTTCTGTCATGACGCTGATAGCCTTCCCGATGGCATTCTTGTCATAGAACTCGATCCGGAGCGCCCCTTCGGCAAATTCGCGGTTATGATTGATGCCGATATTCTTGATGCTCACATCATGCGCGGCCAGGAGAGAGGCGATGGACGCGATGGAGCCGGGCTTGTCGGCGATATCTACCGTAAAGACATATTCTGCTTTGATCGGGCCGCTGGAGACATCGGTAAAGGATTCCCGGTAGCTTCTTGCCGCCTCGAAGAAATCGTACAGCGCGTCTCCCGAACGGTTGTCGAGACGGGCGCAGACGTCTGTGAGCGCTTCGATGTAATCCTTGAGAAGGCGGGAGATGTTGTCTGTGTTGGACAGACAGATCTGCCGCCACATTTCCGGCGATGATGATGCGATCCTTGTGATATCCTTGAAGCCTCCTGCCGCGATCATTTTCATAATGCCGTCTGCGGAATCGGCGCCGTGCACCAGATTGACCAGGGACGCTGCGATCACATGGGGAACATGGGAAATAGCCGCAGTGACATAGTCGTGCTCCTCATAGCTTAGGACAAGGGGGATCGCGCCGAACGATGTCACCAGATCACGATACCGGGCTAGCTTTTCCGGCGGTACGCTGTCCGACGGCGTCAGAATATAATAGGCATTTTCCAACAGCGCCGCATCGGAATTGGCGTATCCGAAACGCTCCGAACCCGTCATGGGATGTCCGCCGATAAATAGCCCGGATAAACCGAGGGCTTCCGCCTGCCTGTGGATCCCGGTCTTGACGCTTCCCACATCCGTCAGGACGGTATGCGGCGACAGATATTCTTTCAGAATGAGCAGATTGTCGTTGTTGTACGACACGGGAGCGCATAAAAATATATAGTCGCAGTTGCCAAAGGATGCGTCGATGGCGGGGCATATGTCGTTTATGACATGCTCGTCCCGGGCAAGCTCCAGGGAAGATGCGCTGGTGTCGTACGCGATGATGCGCGCGTCCGGAACGGTGGCGCGGACCGCTTTCGCGATGGAACCGCCGATCAGTCCCAGACCGATAAATCCGCAGGTCAGAGTGTTCATGGTAAGCAGCCTTTCTGGATAACGTTCTGAATCAAAAAAGAAATACGGTTTATTTCTATAACAGTATATCATTTTCAGGATTTTGCCACAAGAGATTTTACGGCAATAATATTTATACAAGTATTTATACAATTCGCATAAAAGATATTGAAATCGCAGTTAAAATTTAGTAAAATATACTTACAATCTTTGTTTGGGAACAGGAAGACCGTAACAAACTGCCCAATCATGAGTGAATAACAGAACTGGAGGATTGCGTAGAATGAATGTTTACACAACTGATAAGATTCGTAATGTGGTTTTGCTGGGACACGGGGGATGCGGCAAGACCAGTCTGGTGGAGGCAATGGCTTACCTGTCCGGTATTACCTCGAGAATGGGTAAGGTAGACGACGGCAATACAGTAAGCGATTTTGGCAAAGAAGAACAGAAACGCCATATTTCCATTGCCACATCTGTTATTCCGATCGAATGGGAGGGCGTGAAGATCAATGTGCTGGATACCCCCGGTTTCTTCGATTTCGTAGGTGAAGTCGAGGAAGCGGTGAGCGCCGCAGACGCGGCGATTATTGTCGTGTCCGGCAAGGCGGGCGTTGAGGTGGGCACCGAGAAGGCATGGGAGATATGCGATAAGTATAAGCTGCCGCGCTTCGTGTTTGTCACGGACATGGATATCGATAACGCGTCTTTCCGACAGGTGGTTGAGGATATGTCCGCAAGGTATGGCAAGAAGATGGCACCGATCCACCTTCCGATCCGTGAAAATGAGAAATTCGTAGGATATATCAACGTTATCACCGAGCAGGCGTACCGCTGGGAGGGCAAGGAGGTCACAGAGTGCGAAATGCCGGATTACAGCCGGGAGAATCTGCAGTTGTACCGCGATACGCTGATGGAGACTGTGGCCGAGACAAGCGAAGAATTCATGGAGAGGTATTTTAACGGCGACAGCTTCTCCGAGGCGGAGATCAGGGCGTCGCTGCGCAGCAATGTCCTGGACGGAAGCATCGTACCCATGTCTATGGGCTCCAATATACTGTGCCAGGGTATCTATACGCTGTTGGACGATATCGTAAAATACATGCCCAGTCCGGAGAACCGCGAGCTTGCCGGCATCGATCTTAAGAGCAACGAGATCTTTGAAGCCAACTACGATTTCTCCAAACCGAAGTCCGCGTATATCTTTAAGACCATCGTGGATCCCTTTATCGGCAAATATTCGCTGATCAAGGTGTGCTCCGGTGTATTTAAGAGCGATGATACTATTTATAATGATGAGAAAGAAGTGGAGGAGAGAATCAGCAAGCTATATGTTTTGCAGGGAAATAAGCCTATCGAGGTCAAGGAGCTTCATGCGGGCGACATAGGGGCGATCGCCAAACTGACGGCGGCAAGAACCGGTAATACGCTGTCCACCAAGGCGCGGATCATCCGCTACGGCAAGGCGGAATTGTCAACACCGTATACGTGTAAGAGATACAGAGCAAAGAATAAGGGCGATGTCGATAAGGTTGCACAGGCATTGCAGAAGATGAAGCATGAGGACCAGACGCTGTGGATCGTCAATGATGCGGAGAATAAGCAGACGCTGTTGTACGGTATGGGTGATCTGCACCTGGATGTGGTTGCAAGCAGGCTTCTCAACGAATATAAAGCGGAGATCGAGCTTACCGACCCGAAGATCGCATACAGGGAGACGATCCGCAAGAAATCCGATGTGGAATACAAATATAAGAAACAGTCGGGCGGGCACGGTCAGTACGGCCATGTCAAGATGCGCTTCGAGTCCTCCGGCAGTCTGGAAGAGCCCTATGTATTTGAGCAGGAGGTAGTGGGCGGCGCGGTGCCGAAGAATTATTTCCCGGCCGTTGAGAAAGGACTTCAGGAATCCGTGGCGAGCGGGCCGCTTGCGGCGTACCCTGTAGTGGGCGTTAAGGCGATCCTCTACGACGGTTCCTATCATCCGGTGGATTCCTCCGAAATGGCGTTTAAGATGGCGACCATTCAGGCGTTTAAGAAAGGATTTATGGAGGCGGGGCCGGTGCTCCTTGAGCCGATAGCGAATCTGCAGGTGACGGTGCCCGATTCCTATACGGGTGACATTATGGGCGACCTGAATAAGAGGCGCGGAAGAGTGCTGGGCATGAATCCGGCGGGAGACGGCAAGACCGTTGTGGAAGCGGATCTTCCGATGGCAAGCCTGAACGGATATTGTACCGATCTTCGTTCCATGACAGGCGGACGGGGAACGTATCAGTACGAATTTGCCAGGTATGAGCAGGCGCCGGGAGATGTTCAGGATAAGGAAGTGGCGGCAAGAGCGAGCAAGGTCGCTGAGGCAGGAAGCGAGGCATAAGGCCGGTACAGTATAAGCCGGGAGGCATAATACCGGCGCGATATGCAATGGCAGGGCAGAAGGGGAATGCCTTGCGGAATTCTATTATCGTCTGTAGCGATAGAGAAGGTTTCTTATAGGAACGGGGCATGGTTTCATGCCCCTGTTTCTATGTCTGCGGCTGCGGCATCCTGTTGCGGCGGCAGTAAGATTAAGGTTGACAAAACGGCCGGATATCACGATAATGATACTAGTTATTGAATGAAATCAAGAAGCGTACAGTATACGCTCCGGAATGGAGAATAAAATGGCAGAAGTATACAATCACAGAGAAGTAGAAACGAAATGGCAGAAGATCTGGGATGATGAGAAGGCGTTTAAGACCTCGGATGATTATTCCAAACCGAAATATTATGCGCTTGTAGAATTTCCCTATCCGTCCGGGCAGGGGCTCCACGTAGGGCATCCGAGACCGTATACTGCGCTTGATATCGTTGCGAGAAAGAGAAGGATGCAGGGGTATAACGTGCTGTATCCGATGGGATGGGATGCGTTCGGGCTTCCTACGGAAAACTATGCGATCCAGAATCACATTCATCCCAAGATCGTGACCCGGAACAATGTTGCCCGTTTTAAAGGCCAACTCCATGCACTGGGCTATTCCTTCGACTGGGACAGAGAGGTCAATACCACGGATCCCGGATATTACAAATGGACGCAGTGGATCTTTTTAAAGCTGTTCAAGGCGGGGCTTGCGTATAAATCCGAAATGCCGATCAACTGGTGTACGTCCTGTAAGGTGGGGCTGGCAAATGAAGAAGTGGTAAACGGCGTCTGCGAGCGCTGCGGCTCCGAGGTAGTCCGCAAGGTCAAGAGCCAGTGGATGCTCAAGATCACCGAGTATGCGGATAAGCTGATCGAAGGCCTTGACACCGTAGATTATGTGGAAAGGGTCAAGGTCTCCCAGAAGAACTGGATCGGCAGATCCACGGGCGCGGAGGTTGACTTTGCCATCAAAGGCAAAGAAGATAAGATGCGTGTCTATACGACCCGGTGCGATACGCTCTTTGGCGTGACATACATGGTCATGTCCCCCGAGCATCCTTTACTGGATAAGTATAAAGATGAGATCGGGAACTGGAACGAGATCGAGGCATACCGCGAGCAGGCGGCGAGAAAGTCCGATTTCGAGCGGTCGGAGTTAGCCAAAGACAAGACTGGTGTTAAGATCGACGGGCTTACGGCGGTCAATCCGGTCAATGATGTAGAGATTCCGATCTTTGTATCGGATTATGTACTTATGAGCTATGGCACTGGCGCGATCATGGCGGTGCCGGCGCATGATGAGAGAGACTGGGATTTCGCCAAGAAGTTCGGACTGCCGATCATCGAAGTGGTAGCGGGCGGTAAGAACGTACAGGAAGAGGTGTACACCGATGTGGCCGACGGAACGCTGGTCAACTCCGGCTTCTTAAACGGCCTGAATGTGGCGCAGGCTAAGGAGAAGATGATCGCCTTCCTGGAGGAAAAAGGCATCGGCTGTGCCAAGACCAACTTTAAGTTAAGAGACTGGGTGTTCTCCAGACAGCGTTACTGGGGTGAACCCATTCCGATCGTACATTGCGATAAGTGCGGCTACGTGCCGCTTGATGAGAGCGAGCTGCCCCTGGAGCTTCCCGAGGTTGACAGCTATCTGCCTACCGATAACGGCGAGTCGCCGCTGGCGCTTATGACCGATTGGGTCAATACGACATGCCCCTGCTGCGGTGGTCCGGCCAAAAGAGAGACTGATACGATGCCTCAATGGGCGGGTTCGTCATGGTATTTTCTCCGATATACCGATCCGAATAATACAGAGGAGCTGGCAAGCAGGGAAGCGCTTGCGTACTGGATGCCGGTAGACTGGTACAACGGCGGAATGGAACATACCACGCTGCATCTTCTGTATTCCCGATTCTGGCATAAATTCCTGTATGACCAGAAGGTGGTTCCCTGCCCGGAGCCTTATGCCAAGCGGACGTCCCACGGCATGATCCTGGGCTTGAATCCGCATAACTTTGCCAATCTTCCGGCAAAGGAGCAGGAGAAGCTGGTCGCAGAGTACGGCAGCGAGAAGGCGGCGAGAGAGGCTCTGAAGGAAAAATACGGAGAGATGGCGGAGCATCCGGTGGTCAAGATGTCCAAATCGCTTGGCAACGTGGTAAATCCTGATGATATCGTGACGGAGTACGGCGCGGATACCCTGCGGACCTATGAAATGTTCATCGGCGCCTTTGAGATGAGCGCCGGCTGGAGTGAGGACGGTGTCAAAGGATGCCGGAGATTCTTGGAGAGAGTGTGGAAGCTTCAGGACATTATGACGGATGAGGAAGGATATTCTGCGGATCTTGAGACAAAGCTGCATCAGACGATCAAAAAAGTCAGCAGCGATTTTGAGAACCTTAAGTACAATACGGCGATCGCGGCAATGATGGCGCTCATCAATGAGTTTTATAAGAAAAATGCCGTGACAAGGGGTGAGTTTAAGACACTGCTTACGCTGCTGAACCCCGTAGCGCCGCATATCACCGAAGAGCTGTGGCAGACGATAGGCTGCGAGGGCAGACTGTACCAGGCGAAGTGGCCGGAATATGACGAAGCCAAGACGGTGGAACACACCGTAGAGATCGCGGTACAGATCAACGGAAAGACCAGGGCGACCCTTGCGATCGGCAAAGACGATCCGAAGGAGGAAGTGATCGCGAAGGCGAAGGAGACGGTGGCGGATAAGCTGACCGGAACGATCGTCAAAGAGATCTATGTTCCCGGCAGGATCGTCAATATCGTACAGAAATAGCCTGTGAGGCTGAAAGAATATGCGATGCCGCCCGGGAAGACGGCATCACGCAGGATCAACAGCCCGGGAATATCATATTGCAGAAGGCGTCAGGAGCGTTGCGTTCCCGGCGCTTTTTGTGTGTTGCGGCCATAAAGACCGGAAGAAGTGATCCTGTCGATCATGCCGGACTCTTCCGCGGTAGAATATTTCCGGATCGCTGCGGTGATCGTCTCGATCTCTTCGCGGTTGAAGGCGATATGGCTGTCTTTGCTTCTTTTGGCGGCTGCCATCAGAAAAGGCAGCATCTGTTCCTTTGTAAGTGACCGGCTTTCAAAGACGAGCGACTGCAGAAAGTCCAGTTTCGCCTTGTCGATATGAGCCACGGAAGGGTCTTCCATCCAGTTTCCTGTCATGATGCGGTATCCTCCTTGTCTATAGTCTGCTGCTGAAACATTTCATACATTGCCCGCTGTTTTGGGGTAAGCATATTCATCATCATATCCATTACGGAAGGGCCCGTCTGCGCGGACTCTGCACCGTCCGAATCGGAGAATGCAGAGCCGCTTCCGAAGGGCGGAGCGGCAGACATTTCCGGGAAAAGCTCCTGCAGTACTGACATGGTCTGTGTCATTTCCTGCATGGTTTCCACGGTTTGCAATATGCTCTGAAGCTGATCCAGCTGCCTGATCTCTTCGGGAGAAGAGTAGAGAGACAGCTGTCGGCACAGTGAACGCAGGTCGGGTCTGTCGTCGGAAGAAACACTGCAGCCGTGTATTTGGGGAGAATGTCTCCGGACATATTGCAGCGTGTATTGCAGCTCCATATATTTAATATAGACCGCCAGATGCTTTTGCATGGAAGGTTCTATGTAGGGGAGAAGAACCTTGAACTTCTGGATCTGATTCGTGGTGTACAAGGCATCAAATGCCATCACATTTGCCGCTTCTTCGTTTTTGGTTGCCATAGGATATGCCTTTCTGATGCCCATAGTTTCTCTTTCATGTATATGTTGCGTGTTAGAAAAATAGGCTCTGAAAGAACGAGAGCCTATTTTCCCAGATGTGAAATAATAGATGTGTGAAGGGGTTGGTCGGTCAGGACATATTAGTTGCCGCAGCAGCTGGAGAGAAGCAGTAACCAGATCAATGTATTGCAGCAGCTGTTGCCGTTGTTGTTGAGCAGACTGAAGCCGTTGCTGCCGCAGCCGTCGTTGTCGTTACCGCAGGCGGATAAGAGCAGAAGGAGCCAGATGATAGTGCTGCATCCGCTGCCGCCAAAAAATCCACCGTTGTTGTTGCATCCGCATTGCGTAGCTGATAAATCACTCATTTTGAAATCCTCCAAATGTTATTTATGATTTATCTTATGGCAGCGGGTGAAAAGTGTGACATAAAAAGAATATCGCCGGACGGCGACTTTCTTCCTGACAGAGCTCTGTTAAAGGCAGGAACCTGAAAATCTTGAACAATAAAAAATTGCAATAATTTTTGTATCATGTATAATAAGAAAAGGAGGGTTTTGCCATGAAAAGTATACTTTTCTCTCGAAACAGGAAGATAACGGCGGTATTGACCGCAGTCGCCCTTATGGCCGGCACCGTGGATACGGGGATGCAGGCGTGGGCGGTGGAACCGGACGGAATCGTTGCAGAGGCCGACGGACCGGATCAGGAACAGACAGACGGATCCGTTTCGGAGAACGCTCCCGAGATCTGTACGGTATCCGATATCTCTCTGGACGAGGCGGAACCGAAGGCAGTAACGATAACAGGGGTTTCGGTATCGAATAAAAAATATGACGGCCAGCCGGTCGAATGCAATAACAGCGGAATCAAGGTTCAAGAACAAGAATCGGGAGAAGATGTTACAGCTACTCTGCAAGACAAATTGATCTATACCTATACAGGCACCAAACGCAACGGTGAGGAATATTCGGAGACGGGTACCGCACCGAAGGATGCGGGCACCTATCAGCTGACCGTGTCCGTGCCGGAAGAAAACGGTGACTACACAGGCAGCAGTGATCCCGTGTCGTTTACGATCTCTCCCCGGACACTTCTGATCAAGCCGGATGATGTGTCGTTAGTCATGGAGGACCCCGTGCCGGAAGAATATACCTATCAGCTGAGCGGCGACGGATTCCTGGATGAGGAATCGTTTACGACGAAGCCAACGGTTACCTGTGAGATCATCAATACGAACACACCCGGTGAGTATGATATTACGGCGTCAGGGGCGGACGCGGGCAACAACTACGATATTCAGTATGAAAAAGGCGTTCTGACCGTGTCGGAGCCTGAACCCGTGAAGGCTAAGCTGATACGTATCCCATCCCCGGCTGATGTCTGGAACGTTCCAAACGGCATGTCTTTGGACCGGATCCCTCTTCCTGAGACGGTTACGATCGTGACAGAGGATGTGAACGCCGCGCCGGACGAAAAGGGCGAAACGACTGTGAAGGCTGCGGTCAATTGGGAAAGGGCGCCGATCAAAGGTACAACGTATATTCCGGACAAAACCGAAAGCCAGACGTTTGTGGTGGGCGGAACGGTGGAGCTTCCCGAGCTTGTGTATGCCGAGGAGGATATGTCGCTTGCGGTGGAGATCACCGTCCATGTGCGTGAGAAGATGATTTCCGACGCCGGTGCAGTGGCGGATCCTGTTGCCAGCATCCAAAGCGGCAGCGCGGTCAAAAAGGGTACGGCGGTCGAGCTGCGCTGTGATACCGAGGACGCCAGGATCTATTATACGCTGGATGGAACGACGCCTACCAGAAACAGCAACTGCTATCAGGCGTCCAGCCCGATCACGATCAATGCTTATACGGTGATCCGCGCTTTTGCGGTTAAGGACGGCTATAAGGACAGCGATCAGGTAAGATTTTCTTACAGCGTTATCTCCGGGTCGGCGGCCGGCGGAGAAGACAGTGACGGAGAGGACGATGAGCCGGAGCCGGAGGTTCCCGGCGAGGATATTCCGGCCGGCGGTGTGATCCCGCAGAAGGTGTGGGTCGCGGGCTTTACCGACAGCTATGTATACACCGGCAAGGCGATCAAACCGGTTTTCCGTGTGTACGACCATAAAACATTGCTGGTACAGAACAAGGATTATACGATTTCCTATAAAAATAATACAAACGCCGCAGACAGTTCTTCTTCCGCTGCGCCGCAGGTTGTGATCACGTTTAAGGGCAATTATGAAGGCAAGCTCGTTATGCCGTTTACGATCACCCCTAAAAGCCTGGAGGACGAGGACGTTTATGCGGACGATATCGCGCTGCTTTACAATAAAAAAGCGCAAAAACCAACGCCTGTCGTAACCTGGAACGGAAAGAAATTAGTCAATAAAAAGGATTACAGCCTGCCGGATACAAGCTATACGGAGCCCGGCAGCCATACGGTCACTGTGACCGGCAAAGGCAATTACACGGGCGAGATCCGGTTCGTATTTACGATCATCGGCGAGAACGGTGTGCCGGTTTCCAAGCTGACGGTTGGCAAGATTGCCGATCAGGTGTATACGGGGTCGGAGATCAAGCCGAAGCTTAACGTCAAATATAAGGGGACGGCGCTTATCGAAAACCAGAATTATGAAGTGACCTATCAGAACAATACCGCTGTGGGAACAGCTACGGCGGTGATCAAAGGCAAAGGAAGATATGCCGGCACAAAGAAGGTGAATTTTAAGATAAAGGCGGTTGCCTCCCTGGCGAAAGCCAAGGCCGAGATCGCATTTCAGACGCCTCCGGTCTATACGGGGAACGAGATCCGTCCCGATTCGGAAACCGTGAGCCTGACCTATACCAATGCAGCCGGTGAGAAGATCTCCGGCGAGTTAAAGCCCGGGGTTGATTACGAGACCGCCTATCAGAACAACATCAAGGCAGGGACGGCGACGATCATATATACCGGCAAGGGCGCTTTTAACGGAAAA
>CANQIJ010000061.1 GCA_947624025.1 uncultured Lachnospiraceae bacterium
AAGATCTATTCCCATACCGTCTGCATCGGGGAGGAAACCGAGAGACCGTCCACATGGTTCCACGGATATGACCGGAAATTTTTCCGGGACAGAGGCGTATTATATCATTATCTGTACGGAAGGATGGCCCTGCCGCTGGCGTTTCGGTTCCTGTGGGTGCACAGGCGGCAGATGTGCCGGGACGTTTCGCTCAGGCAGGCTTATCGGTGGATGAAGGACGGTGTGCGGGAAGCCGGAGCGTAACAGTCGGAAAGGATAACGCAGTCAATGATTCTGTATATCACGGTGGCGGCGGCCACGGTGCTGATCGCGTGTGCGGTAAACAATCAGCCGGTCTTACAACCGTATAAAGTGACAAGGCAGCAGCTGTGCAACCGCGTCTGTATGCTGACTGTTTTTACGGGTCTGTTTGCCCTGTCGGCATGCAGGCTGAACGTGGGCAACGACTATGCGAAATATGTGGAATTCATGCATCTGGTCAACTGCGACGCCTACGTTCCCACGGAAGCGGGCTTCAACCTGTTGGTCAGGCTGGTGTACGGCCTGTCGGGCTTTGAAAATTATCTTCTGGTATTTGCCATATATGCCTTTGTGACGCTTTTGTTCTTCCTGCTGGCGGCCTATGAGCAGAGTGATGATTTTCCGCTGACGTTTTTTCTGTTTATGGCGCTTGGATATTATTTCCAGACGTTCAGCACGGTGCGGTATTATCTGGCGCTGGCGATAGCGTTCTACTCCATGAAGCTCGTGCTGCGCAGGCAGTGGGGCAGGTTCCTGCTGCTGACCCTGGCGGGATCGCTCTTCCACAGATCGCTGCTCGTGGTGATCCCGCTGTATTTTCTGGCGTCTCTGCCCTGGAAAAAATGGCAGCTTGCGATCGGAGCGCTTTTTTGCACGACGTTCCTTTTCTTTCAGGACTTCTATCTGCAGGTGGTGGTTTATCTGTATCCCACCTATGAAGAGACGGAATATCTGGAGGGCGGCACGAGCGCTGTCAATATCCTGCGCTGTCTTGCGGTGCTTGGGATGGCGCTTCTGGTGCTGCGGCTGCAAAAGGGGGAAAGGCAGGCTGCGGGCGAAGATCTGCCGCGGGGCGCTGCCGCCGGGGAGAGAGAGGACAGAAGATTTTGGTTTTATTTTTACCTGAATCTGGGAGCGCTGGCGCTGTATGTGTTCTGCTCCTTCCTGCCGATCATCTCCCGCATCGGATATTATCTGACGATCAGCCATATCGTGTTTCTGCCGATGCTGCTTGGTCAGATACGAAGCGTCCGCCTGAAAAAGCTGTTCCGGCTGGGGATCATCGCGGCGGCCATTCTGTATTTTGCCGTCTATATGAGCCGTGCGGGGGATGACGGAACGCTGATCCTGCCATATAAAACATTTTTCTTTCACGATATGGTCAACATTCTTTCGGATGTGAACTGACCGTGGGAAATGGAGATCATGCAATGACGTTCAGCATTATTGTGGTGTGCCTGAATGCGGGGGAAAAACTGCATGGGACGATAGAGAGCATCCTAAGCCAGACGGAACGGGATTATGAGATCATCATCAAGGACGGCGGCTCTTCGGATGAAGTTACGCGCGCGTACCTGTCGGAATACGGGGAGCGCGGAGAGACAGGCATAGGCCGCAGCGAAGGACAGGCGCCGAAGGAGAGCGGACCGCTGCAGCGCATCCGGGTGTACCGGGCGAAGGATGCCGGGATCTATGACGCCATGAACCAGGCGGTGAAGTATGTTCGCGGCGACTATGTCTTTTTTTTAAACTGCGGCGACCGTCTGTATGATGACAATGTGCTGGCGAAGGTCAGAGAGCAGATCGCACAGAGGCGAAGCGGCCGGGATGCAGAGGAGGAAAAGACAGACGCTGCTCCGGCTGATCAGTATATTTTTTACGGCAATATCCATGAGCAGCGGACGGATACATTCGTAGCGTCCAATCCGGTGATCGACGATTTTGCCTGCTACCGCAATCTGCCGTGCCATCAGGCGTGCTTCTATTCGGCACGGCTGTTGAAGGAGCGGGGGTTTGATACGCATTATGCGGTGCGCGCCGACTACGAGCATTTTCTGTGGTGTTATTACAGGGCCCGTGCGGAGGCGGTCTATATGCCCGTCACGGTAGCGCTGTACGAGGGCGGCGGTTTCTCCGAGACCGGGGAGAACCGGAAGCGTTCGGCGCGGGAGCACCGGGAGATCGTAAGCCGGTACCTGCCGACGGCAAAGGTGCGCAGATACCGGCTGCTCATGTTCATCACGCTCGCGCCGCTTCGGACGTGGATCGCGGAGAATCCCGTTACGGCGGGGGTTTACCAGAAATGCAAAAGAAGATTGTACAGGGGTAATGTCATATGAAAGTACTATGGGTGTGTAATATCATGCTTCCCGCCATAGCCGGGCAGCTGGGAGTTCCCTGCAGCAACAGGGAGGGATGGCTGAGCGGACTGCTGGAGCGGGTCATGCAGGAGCAGGGGCGGAACCGTATCGAGCTGGCGATCGCTTTTCCGGCCGGGGAAGACGTTGGCGTTTTCCACCGGACGATGCAGCTTGGGGAAAAGACATCGTGCGATTGCTACAGCTTCCTGGAGGATCTGAATACTCCGGAGCTGTATGATGCGGAGCTGGAAAAAAGATTCCGGGAGATTCTGGATGATTTCGGGCCCGATATCCTGCATGTGTTCGGAACGGAGTATCCTCACGCGCTTGCGTGTGTCAGGGCTTACGGACGTCCTGAGCGGACTCTGGTCGGGATACAGGGCTTGTGCAGCGTTATCGCGGAAGAGTATATGGCGGATCTTCCGGCGAAGGTGCAGAGGCAGGCGACGCTGCGCGACCGCATCAGGGAGGACAGCCTCAGGCAGCAGCAGAAGAAATTCCGAAAGCGCGGGGAACATGAGAGGGCGGCGCTCCTGCTGGCGGGCCATATTGCGGGGAGAACGGATTTTGACCGCGAGCAGACGGCCAAGATCAATCCGCAGGCCAGGTATCATTTTCTGAACGAGACGCTGCGGGGCATCTTTTATCATGACAGATGGAAGAGATCCGCGTGTGAGCCCTACAGTATCTTCTTAAGCCAGGGCGATTATCCGATCAAGGGCTTTCACTATCTGCTGCGGGCGCTGCCGAAGGTGGCGGAGCACTTCCCGGACGTGCATGTCTATGTGGCGGGGAGCAATATCATAGAGGACGGAACATTGAAGGACCGGCTGAAAATATCCGCATATGGGAAATATATCAGAAAGCTGATCAGGGAAAACCGCCTGGGCGAACGTGTGACGATGCTTGGAAGACTGACGGCGGAAGAGATGAAGGCCCAGTATCTGAACAGCCATTTGTATGTGCTTCCTTCCGTGATCGAGAACTCGCCCAATTCGCTTGGGGAAGCGATGATGCTCGGCGTACCCTGTGTGGCGGCGGATGTGGGAGGCGTCCACAATATGCTGACGGACGGGGGAGACGGTATGCTGTATCCTGCGGGCGATACGGAAGCTCTGGCGGACCGGATCATAGAGATCTTTACGAAGGAAGCCATCGTGGAGCGGTTCTCGGACAACGCCAGAAAGCATGCGCGTGTCAACCATGATGCGGACCAGAATTATTACCGGCTGGTACATATTTACCGGGAGATGCTGTCATGACGTTTGCGTTTGTGTCCAATTATATCAACCATCACCAGATACCGCTGTGCGATGCGCTGTACAAAGAGCTTGGGAACGGTTTTACGTTTATCCAGACGATGCCGATGGAAAAAGAGCGCGTTGACATGGGATGGGGTCTGGATGCGCATCAGCTGCCGTATGTGAGGTGTCTGTATGAGGCGAAGGATGAGTGCGTAACGAAGATCATGGAGAGCGACGCCGTGCTGTTTGGGTGGTCGCAGAGGGAAGACCTGGCGGCGGCGAGGCTTGCCACCGGGAAGATTACCCTGCGCGTGAGCGAGAGGCTGTACCGGGAAGGGCAGTGGAGGATGATCTCGCCAAGGGGCCTGGCGGCCAAGTACCGGGAACATATCAGGTATCGCGGCAGGAACGTGTGCCTGCTCTGTGCGGGCGCTTATACCGCATCGGATTTTCACCTGATAGGCGCGTATCCGGGCAAGATGTTTAAGTGGGGATATTTTACGCAGCTGCGCACTTACGGTGAAGGGCAGCTTCAGGCGATGAAGCCGGCGGACGGAACGCTCCATATTGTGTGGGCGGGAAGGTTTATACCCTTAAAGCACCCGGAATATGCGGTGCGGCTGGCGGAGGCGCTGCAAAAAAGGGGACACCGTTTCTTCGTGCATATGCTGGGAGGCGGAGAACTGGAGCCTGAGATCAGAGAAGAGACAGAGAGGCTGGGGCTTTCACCGTATTTCCGTTTCTACGGGTATACGGCTCCCGAACAGGTGCGCGATGTGATGGAGCGCTGCCATATCCACCTTTTTACCAGCAATCATCTGGAAGGCTGGGGCGCCGTCGTCAATGAGGGGATGAACAGCGGGTGCGTGGAGGTGGTGAGCGCACAGGTGGGCGCGGCCCCGTATCTGATCAGGCATGGGATCAACGGGCTGGTCTACCCGGACGATCGTTATGAGAAGCTGGAGGAGCTGGTCCTTGGGCTGTTCGCTGACTGGGAAGAGAGCAAATATATGGGGCAGGCGGCCTACGAGACGATCCGCGACACATGGAATGCGGATCATGCTGCGGGCGAGCTGCTTCGTTTTACCGGGGCCCTGATGAGCGGGGAGATCGTTCCGGCAAAGGAGGGGCCCCTGAGCGCCGCGCCGGTCATCAGTCCGCGCAAAATGTACCGGGCGATGACGGAGGGTCTGTTATGATCAGCGTGATCATTCCTGTATACAATTCCATAGACTGTCTGGAAAGATGCGTGGCGTCTGTCTGTGCGCAGACTTACAGGGATCTGGAGATCCTTCTGATAGACGACGGCTCTTCTGACGGCACGGGGGAGCTGTGTGAACGCCTGGCAAAGACGGACGGGCGTATCCGCGTGTACCATAAGGAGAACGGCGGCGCTTCCACGGCGCGCAATTTCGGTATCCGCCTGGCGCAGGGAGACTGTTTTGGCTTTGTTGACAGCGACGATCATATAGAGCCGGATATGTATGAGCTGATGTATCGGGCGATGTTAAGGTGCGGCGCCTCGATCGTGCAGATCTCCCGGGACGAGGTGAGCGAGGAGGGAGAGCCTCTGCCGGATGTATGCGTTCCGCCGCCGGGGGAGCGTTACTGCGGCTCGGAAGAATTTTTAAGGGAACTGCTGCTCCATAAGGGTGACTGCTCGTTCTGCACCAAGCTGGTGAAGCGGGAGATGTTTGCGCACCATCGTTTCCCGGAGGGCGTTCTGAACGAGGATTTCAGCCTTCTGGTGGAGATGCTGCAGGAGACGGAGGGCATCATGATCCTGCCGAAGCAGTGTTATCATGTGGTGTGCCGCAGGGAAAGCACCACACGGAAAAAGACGCAGGACAGCTTCTCCAGGGTGTTTACGGATATCGTGGACAACGCGGACAAGGTGCAGGAGCTGGCGGACCGCCGTTATCCGCAGCTTCATGCCTGTGCGGTGCGCTTTAATCTGTATCAGAGACTGGACTATCTGCTGCATGTGCCGGTCTCTCAGATGACGGGCGAGAACGTGTTCTATCGGAGGGTGGTCCGCTATCTGCGAAGCCATATAGCCGACACCGTGAGAAATCCGTATCTGACGGGAAAGAACAGGATCTACCTGCTCCTTTTGACCGCGGCGCCACGGACGGTCAGGAGGCTCCATGCATGTAAGATGGCATGGAAGAACGGGCGGTCGGCCCGTGGGCAGGGCGGCTCCAGAAAGAACGGGGATAACGGCGCGCGATGAGAAGAGAGGCGGACTGCAAAAGAAAATACCTGCTCGGTTTTCTCCTGCTGTGGGTGGCGCAGATGGCGGCCGCCTTCTATTTCTGTACCCAGAAACAGGGATTTCACGAAGACGAATATTACACGTATTATTCCACGGCGCGCACAGACGGCTTCTATATAGAGGACGGACAGTGGATGGACCGGGAGGTATACCGCAAGGAATTTGTGGTGCTGCCGGACGCAGGGTTCCAGTACGGCCTTGTCAGACTCGTACAGTCCTGGGATGTGCATCCGCCGATGTACTACTGGGTGTTTCACACGGTGCAGTCGCTTACGCCCGGTGTCTTTTCCAAATGGACCGGGCTGGGTATTAATCTGGTCATTCACGGTATCAATATCATATTACTGACATATATGTCATATTTAGTCTCCGGGCGTGACGCCGGGCTGTCTCTCTTTATCACGCTGTTCTGGGGCTTTAGTCCCGCCGTCATGAGCGGCGTGGTGTTTATCAGAATGTATGAGCTGCTGACGATGTTCGTGCTGCTGTGTGCGCTCCTGCACATACGCGCAGTCGCGGAAAACAGGGCGAAGCTGTCCGTGATGCGCTGCCTTGTGCCGGTGGCGGCGGTGACTTATCTGGGATTTTTGACGCATTATTATTATGTGATCTTCCTGTTCTATCTGGGGATCGCTTTCTGTCTGTGGCTGCTGTGGCGGGACCGGGCCCTGTGGAACTGCCTGCGCTATGGCGCGGCTTGCGGCGCCGCTCTTGCGCTGGCGTATCTGACGTATCCGTCGTGTCTCGGACAGATGTTCCGCGGGCAGAGGGGCGCACAGGCGACGCAGAATTTCCGGGAGCTGTCCAATACCCTGGAACGGTTCGGGTTCTTTTATGATCTGATGAACCGGTATGTATTCGGGAGCCTCCTGCCGGTGTTCCTGATCCTGATCCCGGCGCTTGCCGTTATCGTATGGCGGCTGAGACGGCCGGTGATGCATACGGGGTCTTCCGGGACGGCATACCGGGTGCTTTTGTTTGCGGCGGCGGGATATTTTCTGACGGTGTCCAAGACGGCGCTTCTTCTCGGCGACACTTCCAACCGCTATCAGCTTCCCGTATACGGCATCGCTGTTTTGCTGGTCTTTACGGCGATCCGGTTTCTGGGAGGATCCCTCGCCGGAGACGGCATGGGGTCCGTAAGGTATCGAAGGGGCGGCATGATCGCGGCGGTGGCCTTCTGCGCGGCGGCGATCGCTTCAGGCTATCTGCGCGGCGGCGTTGTCTTTCTGTATCCCGAGGACAGGCAGCAGACGGACTATGCGAAAACGATGGCGGCAAAGAACGTGCCGGTCATGTTTTTGTACCGGCCGGGGGAGGAATGGTGTATCTGGGATGTGGCCGATGAACTGTTCCAGTATCCGGGGGTCTATTTTGCCGATGCGAGCGGCGAAGGCGCGGTCGGGGACAGCGTCATACAGGAGGCGGATGAACTGGTGGTGTATCTTGGCCGGGGAGCGGATGAGCAGGCGCAGATCGACAGAATACTCGACAGCGGCAGAAGGCTGACGGGATATGAGGCGGTATTTGAAGAGAAATACTGTGATGTCTATTATTTTCACTGACCGGGCTGCGTTCCTGCGGACGGTCGGATGCCGGGTACTCATTGCAAACGGTTTTTCCCTATGCTATACTGAATGGGTACTGTGCTGCGCAGGAGGAACGGAAACGGAGGAAGAGCTATGTTGAACGATAAAACCATACTGGTCACGGGAGGAACGGGTTCTTTTGGCAAATGCTTTACCAGGTATGTGCTGACGCACTATGAGCCCAGAAAGATCATCATTTATTCCCGGGATGAGTTTAAACAGTGGCTTATGGCGGATGAGTTTAAGGAGTATGCGGACAGGCTCCGTTTCTTCATCGGTGACGTGAGAGATCTGGAGCGTCTTAAGAGAGCCTGCGAGGGCGTGGACTATATCGTTCATGCGGCGGCATTAAAACAGGTGCCGGCCTGTGAATACAACCCCAACGAGGCGATCAAGACCAATATAAACGGTGCGATGAATGTGATCGACGCCGCGCTCGACTGCGGTGTGCGTAAGGTGGTGGCGCTTTCGACCGACAAGGCGGTCAATCCCGTCAATCTCTACGGCGGCACCAAGCTCGTGTCGGACAAGCTGTTCGTCGCGGCGAACGCGTATGTCGGAGCCAAGAATATCAGCTTTTCCATTGTGCGCTACGGCAATGTGGCGGGCAGCCGGGGCTCGGTCATCCCGCTTTTCCACAGACTGATCCGGGAGGGCTGCACACAGCTTCCGGTCACGGATGTCAGAATGACGCGGTTCTGGATCAGCCTGACGCAGGGGGTAGAGCTGGTGATCAAGGCGCTTGCCGAGGCGCAGGGCGGAGAGACCTTTATCAGTAAGATCCCTTCTTTCAAGGTGACCGATCTGGCGGAGGCGATGCTGCCGGGCTGTCAGATCAGGGAGACGGGCATCAGACCGGGTGAGAAGCTCCATGAGATCATGGTCACGACGGAGGACTCCCACACGACTTATGAGTATGAGAAGCATTTTATCATCTATCCGCAGATGACGTGGAACGACAGGCAGCAGCCCGACTTAAGCGGCAGAAAAGTAGAAGAGGGCTTCTCCTACAGCTCCGGCAGCAATACGGAGTGGCTTTCCGTGGAAGATATCAGGAAGCTGCTTCAAGAAATGGATCTGGATAAGTAAGCGTATCTTTCATGCATAGAAGCGGCGGAACCGTTCCGGACGGAGGAGAACATGGGCGAACAGATAAAGAAACCGGCGATCGAAGGCGGTACTCCGGCCAGAAGTACCAGAATATATTATGGCCATCAATATATTGACGAGGCGGATGTTGCGGCTGTGACGGATGTGCTCCGCTATCATGATCTCACCTGCGGACCGAAGATCGGCGAGCTGGAGAATAAGCTGTGTGCGCTGACGGGCGCAAAATACGCGGTCGTATGCAGCAGCGGCACGGCGGCGCTCCATATCGCGTGTTTGGCGGCGGGCGTGGGAGAGGGCGATGAGGTGATCACAACGCCTATCACCTTTGCGGCATCAGCGAACTGTGCGCTGTACTGCGGCGCAAGACCTGTCTTTGCGGATATCGATCCGGAGACCTACAACATCGATCCCGAAAAAGTGCGGGCGGCGGTTACGGAGCGCACCAGAGCGGTCGTTGCGGTTGACTATACAGGTCAATCGGCTGCGCTCGATCCGATCCTGGAGATCTGCAGAGAGCACGGCCTGATCCTGATCGAGGACGGCGCCCATGTGATCGGCACCCGCTATAAAGGGCGGGCCAACGGTTCGGTGTCCGACATGACGACGTTCAGCTTCCATCCCGTCAAGACCGTCACAGGCGGCGAGGGCGGCGCGGTGCTGACCAACGATGAAGACCTGTACCGCAGGCTGCTGCTCTATCGCTCCCACGGCATCACGAGAGACGTAAGCCTGATGGAGCATGAGCCGGACGGCCCGTGGTACTATGAGCAGGTGGCGCTGGGGTACAATTACCGCATGACGGATATCCAGGCGGCGCTCATTATCAGCCAGCTGGATAAGCTTCCCATGTTCCGGGCGCGGAGAAAAGAGATCACCGCAAGGTATAACGAAGCCTTCGCAAGGATCCCGTCGCTGTACGTTCAGAGGGAGATCCCGGAGTCGGATACGACGAGGCACCTGTATATCCTGCGTATCATACCTGAGAAGCTGACGATAGACAGAAGACAGTTTTTTGACGCTCTTGCGGCAGAAAATGTATGCTGTAACGTACACTATATACCGACCTATTATTTTCCGTACTATGAGAAGCTCGGTTATCACAGAGGGCTGTGCCCGAATGCGGAGAAGCTGTATGAAGAGATCCTGTCGCTGCCGCTCTACTATGCCATGACCGATGAGGATGTGGAGAGCGTCATCGAGGCTGTTACCAAGATTGCCACCTATTATGCGAGGAAATAGCCTATGCGGGAAATACCGATGAAAACCAGGATCGTATATATTGCGTCGGTGTGCTTTATCACGCTGCTTCTGTGGCTGGGGAATGAGGGAAGCAGCGCGCTGGTCTATCTGGGCTCGGAGCTGCAGCATCCGGTGGGATCGATCGATTCGGAGTACGCTCTGGTGATCCGGGAAAATGTGGCGGTGAACGGGATCGTGGCCTACACTCCGGAATATGTACTGAACAAGGGCAGCTACAGCATTTTGCTCGATTATGCCGCGCAGGAGGCAGACTCCGTGCTGGAGCTGTGGGAGCAGGGCAGAAAAGTGGCGGCGTGGACCCTCGATCCGTACAGAACGCAGCTGTCGGCGGATTTTACGCTGTCGTCCGATGCGCAGCAGATCAAGCTGCAGGTCAATTACAGCGGCAGGGGCGCCCTGACGATCAAGGAGCTGAGCCTTCGGCCGCATACGATGTTTTATTCGGACACCTTTTTCATGATGGCCGTTTTTCTTTTGTGCAGTTTTTTGGTGTGGAGATATCTGATCGGAGGAAGACTGTCCTTAAGGCAGGAGCAGATCGTGGACTATGCCGTTATCCTGGGCGTCGCGCTTCTTGCGACCACTCCGATGATGCAGACCTATCTCTATAACGGGGATGATCTGTGTTATCATCTGGCCCGGATCGAGGGACTCAAGGACGGCATCCTGGACGGACAGATCCCGGTCAATATCCTGCCGGAGGGTTTACAGGGGAACGGATATCTGAATACGATGTATCCGTATCTGTTCCTGTATATAGGTGCGCTTCTCAGGATCCTGCGGGTGTCCCTGGCGCTGTCGTATAAGTGTCTGATCTTTCTTGCCAATCTGGGAACGGCCGTCAGCGCGTATGTGGCGGTGAAGTCGATGTGCGCGTCCAGGCGCAGCGTTATCCTTGCAGTGGTATTGTATACGCTTATGCCGTACCGCTTTACCAATATTTTCTCAAGAGGGGATCTGGGTGAGACGCTGGCGCTGATCTTCTGGCCGCTCATCATCGCGGGGCTGTATCATATCATCATGGGTGATCGGAGACGCTGGTATTATCTTGTGATCGGGCTTAGCGGCGTATTGCAGAGCCATATCCTGAGCGCCGCATTTGCGGCGGCGTTCTGCGTGATCACGGCGCTTGTTTACTGTGTGCGCATTGTGCGCGGCAGACGATATGTGGAGATCGGGAAGGCTGCGGGAATCTTTTTGCTGCTGAACGTGTGGTATCTTGCGCCCTTCCTTTTTTATTATTTCAGCGGGAAGCTGTGTACCGATGTGCTTCGGTGGAGCGGTTACTTTGAACAGTCCGTCAATCCGTCCAATTTCACGCAGAGCATCAGCCTGTTCAACAAACAGTATTTTTCACTCGGCCTGGCGCTTTTGGGCTGCGTCGGGATAGCCTTCGTCAGACTGGTGTGTGAAAAAGAAAAAGGGAAGACGCAGACGGACGGATTTCTTCGGTATCTTTTGGTCATTGGATGTCTGATGGCGTACATGACCACGGGATATTTTCCGAGCAGGGCATTGTTGGTCAGCGGGCTGTTCAAAAGCATTGCGACTATGATCCAGTTTCCCTGGCGTTTCTTAGGGCCTGCGTGTGCCTGCTTTTTGTTCGCGGGAACGGTCAGCCTGGAGGAATCAGGCGTCCTTAAGCCGTTTCGGAATCATATTTTTACCCTGCTGATAGGGCTGAATCTCCTGGTGATCCTGTCGGTGCCGACCGACAACAGCCATATGCCCTATGATAATGTGGACGCGGCGGCGTCCAAGGGGCACGAGAGCAAGCTCGTCGCCAATATCGGCCTGTTCTATCCCTATGAGTGGCGTATCGACGGGGCTGTAGAGGACAAGCTGACAGGCAGCGTTGTGATCTTAGATCCCAACGAGATCACGGTATCGGATTATGAGCGGAAGGGGACGAAGTCCTCGGTGACGTATACCGCATACGCGGACGGGGGTTATATAGAATTGCCCGTGCAGAATTATCCGGGCTACCGCGCCGTTGATGAGAACGGGAAAAAGCTTTCGATCGAACAGGGCGAAGGAGGGCGGATACGCCTTGCCGTGCAGGGCGACGGTGTGCCGCACACGATCCGGGTTCGTTACGGCCAGGGTCCTGCGTTGATACTGGCGGATCTTGTTTCCGCACTGACTCTGGGAGCCCTGGGGGTATTGTTGTGGCGAAAAAAGACGAAAAGCAGGAGGGAAATAGCATCATGAAACCTGATATCAGATGGCTGGATGATCCGCAGACATTCCGGGTGGGTCAGCTTCCGGCGCACAGTGATCACAAGATCTATGCGGATGCAGCGGAGATGGAACGAGGGGAGAGCTCACTGTGCCAGTCGTTAAACGGCAAGTGGCAGTTTATGTATTCCGTTAATCCCGCAAGCCGTCCCGTGGATTTTTACAGGGAGGATTACCCGGCGGATCATTTTCAGGAAATACAGGTGCCATGCCATATCGAGATGGCGGGATACGATAA
>CANQIJ010000062.1 GCA_947624025.1 uncultured Lachnospiraceae bacterium
CCGGCAAATGTCCAAAGCATGCTGCAGTTATTTCTATTGTATCATTAAAATGCCGCAGATTCCATGCTTTTTTCCAAAATACCTGTTCCGCAAACGTTCATAGAATCAAGTGTACTGTGTGAAGGGCGGAAAGTCAAGGTTTTCCCTTTACTTGTGAAGATTTCTATATTAAAGTAATAGTAAGAAATAACAGAAACCGGATCAGACAGACAGCATGATCCGGTAATCGGACCACGATCGGTCAGACAGGGGAATACGCCACAATCCATGCTTAAGATCACAGGACAATCAATCTCTTCCGAGCTTGCCATCGGAACGATCCGCTATTACAGACAGATGAAAAATATCATCGGGGACGCCGTAGCATCGGACCCGGATGCCGAGCTTGCGCGCTACCGGTCCGCCTACCGCAAATGCATGGACCAGCTGCAGCAGCTCTATACGAACACCCTGCAGCAGCTCAGCGCCAGGGAAGCGGGCATATTCGAGATGCACCGTATGCTCCTTGCCGACAGCCAGTTTCATAACGCCATCGAAGCCGCGATCGCTCAGGAGCAGAAGACCGCCGAATACGCCGTTTACAGCGTGGGCCAAAAGCTGTGGGAACGCTTTGCGGCCATGGACGACCCTTATCTTAGGGAGCGCGGCGCCGACATACAGGATGTGATGAACCGCCTTCTGTCGGTCTTGTCCGGCAAAAACGAGAGCGCACTGGATCAGATCACCGAACCCTTTATCGTGATGGCGCAGGATCTGTCTCCCGGTGAAACGGTACAGATGAACACCTCCCGGCTGCTGGGATTTATCACCTGTCAGGGCAGCCCTTACAGCCATACGGCTATTCTGGCCAAGACCATGGGCATACCCGCGCTCATGCATATCGACATCGATGAGAACTGGGACGGACATCTCGCCATCATCGACGGGAAAAATCAGTGCCTCTATATCGATCCCGACGAACCGCTGATACGGGAATACCAGACGAAAATCAATTCCGACAGAAAGAAACGAGAAGCCCTTCAGGCGATCCTCCATCTTCCGGCCGTCACGCGGGACGGCCACGAGGTAAAGCTGTACGCCAACATCAACACGCCCTCCGACATGGATGCCGCCATTCGTCAGGGTGCGGAGGGCATCGGCCTGTTCCGCTCCGAATTTCTGTATCTGAACGCACAGGAATATCCCGATGAAGAGGTACAATACAGCATATACCGCAGCGTTCTGGAACGTATGCCGGACAGACATATCGTCATCCGCACCCTGGATCTGGGCACCGACAAGAAAAGTCCCTATCTGGCTCTGGAGCCGGAGGATAACCCGGCGCTGGGCTATCGTGCGATCCGTATCTGCCTGAACCAGCCGGAGCTGTTCAAGGTACAGCTGCGGGCACTGCTGCGCGCGGCAGCTCACGGCAGTCTGCACATTCTGCTCCCGATGATCATTTCCGTCCGGGAGATACGGCAGACCAGAGAACTGCTGGAGACCTGTAAAAAAGAACTGGCCGAGAAAGGAACCCCCTTCGGGGATCCCGTCCTCGGCGTTATGATAGAAACGCCCGCCGCCGTTCTGGTGGCGGATGAGTTGGCTGCGGAAGCGGACTTTTTCAGTATCGGCACCAACGATCTGGCGCAGTATACCATGGCGCTCGACCGCAACAATGCCAGACTTCACACCTTCTATGACCCGCATCATCCGGCCCTGCTCCGGCTGATCGGCATGACCGCCGAGGCTGCGCACCGGCACAACATCCCCGTCTGCATCTGCGGAGAATCGGGGGCGGATCTTACGCTGACCAAAACATTTCTGTCTATGGGCATAGACGCCTTAAGCGTAGCGCCTGGCGCCTTGCTGCCTCTGAAGAAATCCATTCGTGAGATGACGCTTGCTGCCGATAACGCCTGACATCCGCCCGGCGCGAGGAAACCCGCTCATCACCGAAGGCTCTTCTGCGCGGCTGCCTTAAGCTCGCTGTTGATATAGTCCATCTCTTCCCGATACTTTTCCGGCAGTCCGGTGTAATCTCCCTCTATATAAGCCCTTGTGTCCGGAGCATAGGTCGTGACCACGGTCTTTTCCTCCGGCACATAGGTGACCGTTATCTTTTCCTCCGGCAGATAGACGACTTCCGCCGACTCGTCAAACGTCTCCCCCGTCATCTGTCTCTCTTTGACAAAAAGCTGCGCGTCGTCCTCCGTTGTGACAAAGTAGGCGGCATCCCGGCTGCTGTCCGTTCCGGGCACACCCTCTCTGTCATCCGCATCCGCATTTCCCGGCCGCTGCGCGGCTGCCCCTGCAGAGTCAGCCGGCTCTGCTTTTGTAAATCTGCCTGCCTCCCAGCCGGATCCAAGCTGATAGATAACGATATCGCCTTCTTCCTCTATGTCATAGCTGCTGATCCGCGCGATCGTCTCCGGCAGCCTCACCTGCAGCCCGTTTCCGGAGGTCAGCACGATCTCCCCTTTCCACGTATGGCCCACATGCCCCGGATCCCTGGTAAAGACGAACACCGACACGATCAGGACAAGCGCCAGCACTGCGGCCGCCGCCGCACGGGACATATGCCGCTTATCCGCGATATACCGGATCCGTTCTTTGACCCGCCTGCCGCTTTCCGTCATGGTCGTAGCGGTACATGTCACATCCGACAGCTTCCTGCCGCCGGCAATAATGGATAGAAGCGTCTCTCCGTATGCGATCTTCTGGGAATCGCCCAATATCGCAAGCGCCGCCTCGTCGCAGGCCAGCTCGCAGTCCCGTCTGGACAGTGCCGCTGCCGCCCACACGAGCGGATCCATCCAGTATACGATCAGAAGAATGTCGCGCACCGCCGCCCAGAACCCGTCTCCGTGCCTCTTATGGCACATCTCATGCGTCAGTACATGTCGCAGCTTATCCGCATCCTCCGCCACATCCGGCGTCAGATACACGGCTTCCCGAAAAGGGATCCCGTACAGGCAGGGAGATGACAGGCATTCCGCCGTATAGATCTTTACCTCTCCCGTATCACCGAATATTTCCAACGGTTTCCTGTTTTTATGCAGACGGCGGGCAAACACTGCGTTGACAGTGATCACCCACACTGCCATGACGGCCATGCCGCCTTTCCAAACCCCTTTGACAATGCCCGGCCGGACCAAAGGCATCGTTCCCGCTATCAACACGCTGCCCGGTCCGTCTGCAGATATGCTCTGCTCCTGTGCTCCTTCTGCGCGAAGCAGAAACCGCGCGGCCGCATCTTCCGTCTTCTCCTCCAGCGTCTCTGCGATATCCATGACCCGAAATCCTTCCAGAGAGCCGATCGCCATACGGATCTGCGCCGATGACGGCACGATCAGCCGCAGCGCCACCAGAAGCCACAGCGCGTACCGCAATCTGCTGCTGATCCTTCCTTTAAATATGATCCTTATCAACATGATACACAGGATCAGAACCGATGATGTTATGATAATCTCCTTCATAAATCTCTCTCCCTGCCTCTCAGGCGCTGCATCCGTCACCGATCCGACGGGGTGCTGTCTGTTCCCGGCGCCAGATCATTCTTCCTGGCCCTGGCCAGAATGTCGTACAGTTCCTCAATCTCCTTAGGCGTCAACGCCTCATCCTGCACCATGGCGTTGACCATCATGCCGATGCTTCCCTTGTACACCTTCTGCAGAAAGCCCTTCGTCTCCTGCAGGGACACCTCTTCCCTTGGCACCGCCGGATGATAGATCTTCGTCCTTCCTTCCCGCCTGTAGGTTACGGCCTCCTTCTTCTCCATGCGGTTCAGCATGGTGATGACGGTATGCTTGTCCCAGCCGGTATCCTCCTCCAATGCCGCCGTCAGCTCCATGATCGTGCTCCCCCGGCTCTCCCAGAGCAGATTCATGATCTTCCATTCGCCGTCCGATAATCCTATCATATGCGCCGACTACTCCTTTCCGTTTCCTGTTCCATAACATCCCCTGACAGAGCCATTCCGCCTGGCGGTACTGACGGCGGTATATTTCCGCCACAGCCGCAGCGTGCAGGATATCGACTCCGCTATAGGTATACATTTGTCTACCTTATGGGCATATGTTACCACACTGGTATACACCTGTCAACCTGTTAAGACAAGATCACTTCACAAATTTCCAGCTCTCTACCTCATAGCCCTGTCCGCTGAAGATATAATACAGGTCGTGTACGCCCGTTGCTTTCCCGGTAAGCTGCGCCGTGCATGGCGTAAAAGCATCGCCGTCAGCCACATCTTCAATGGGAAGACAGCTAAGCACCTCGCCGTCAGGACTGTCTGTAACGGCATAGACAGCTCCTTTGGCATGTTCGCCGGTTCTGCTTCTGACCGTCATCTGCAGGGACGACGGTGATACAGCCCCGAAATCCACGCCTGTCACTTTAATGAAATCGCCGTTTTGAATATCGGTCAGCGCCATATTGCCGCTGCCGCAGCTTTTGCTTGCACTGTCGGCCGCAGTCGTGTCCACGCCGCCCGTGACCGAGAAGGACGCCGCCCTGTTTTCCGCATACGCATCCACGTACTTTAACTGTTCCCGGCCCTTCAGCGTCTGCTCTATGATTCCTATCGTGCCGTCCTCCTGCATGGTAAATTCATCGATATGCGTTGAACGGTAGCCTTGTTCTATCCCCATAGCCTGTTCGAGCACTCTCGTGTGATAGGTAATATACCACCTGTCCCTGAATTGAAAAACACAGTGGTGGTTGTTGCCGTATAAGCCAAACACGCTTCCCGGATTGCGGAGTATGATCTCCTTAAACGCAAACGGTCCCATCGGATTATCGCTTACCATACTTACGATCTCTGCATTGTGAAATCCGTACTTTTCCGTTCCCGCCTCATCCACCTGCCAGTTGGTGCAGTATGTATAATAATATTTATCCCCGGCCTTATGTATGCCCGAATCCTCGAACAGATACGGAACATCCAGTCTCCGCGGTTCTCCCACAATGCTTATCATATCCTCCCCAAGCTCAGCCACTCTTGCCGTTCCGGGGTCTGCTACATGTCCTTCGGGAACGCCGCCGCCGAAATAAATATATGCCCTGCCGTCGTCATCCATAAGCACTGCAGGGTCAAACAGCCACAGCACATCGGCACACTCAGGCGTATCTCTGCTGATCAGCGCCTTGCCTAACGGATCATAAAAGGGTCCCGTGGGGCTGTCCGCCTGCAGGACGCCGATCCCTCCGCCGGCATCGGCAAAATACAGGAAAAACTGCGGCTTTCCGTCTATCTCCTTCCATGCCGCGGCAGGCGCCCACGAATTACGCGCCCACTTAGCGCTTCCGGATACCGATGCGGCATGGATCGAGCCGTGATCGGTAAAATTCACCATATCGTCTGTGGAGATCACATTGATCTGATTGATCCTGCCGTAAGTATTCTCCTTGAGCTTGGCAGTGCCGTCATATTCAAAGACATCCGCCGTCATATAGATATACACCCTATCCCCATAGACAAGGGCGTACGGGTCTGCGCCAAATCGCTGCGTCATCAACGGATTAGCGTCTTCAAATCCTTTATAACTCTGCGTGAGCGTAAGATTTTCAAATGCTGCCATAAGATCTTCCTCTTTTTCTCCGGCTGTATCGTATTCTGTCGGTTCCTGCGTCTGAGCGGTCTGCTCCTGCTGCTCCGGCGTCTGCTGCTGTTCTGTTATCTGAGAAGACTGCCCCGATGTCTGCATATCCGCTGCGTTATCCGCACTGTCCGGGCTGCCTGCACATGAGCAGAGCGCCAGGATACATCCCACCACTATCAGTGCAGAGCCTGTGCGCGGTAAATTTCGGTTTCTTTTCATATCTTCGTACCTGTTCTTTTTCCTATATCGACGACCGCCCGGTCTACGGCAGCCGCCTGTGCGTTATGCGTTCACCAGCCGCACCGTCTCTCTTGCGATCGCAAGCTCTTCGTTGGTGGGAACCACCATGGCCACTACCTTCGCGTCGGCGTCGGACAGGATCACTTCCTCGCCGCGCAGCTTATTCTTCTCCGGATCGATATTGGTTCCCAGATACCCCAGATATTTTCCGATCTCTGCCCTCGCCTCGGCATTGTTCTCTCCCACGCCCGCGGTAAAGGCTATCACGTCCACGCCGTTCATCGCCGCCGCGTATGCGCCGATATATTTGGCCACGCGGTAGGCGTAAGTCTCAAGCGCCGTCTTCGCGTCCACGCTCCCGCCGTCTGCCGCCTCCGCCAGATCGCGGAAATCACTGGAGATCCCGCCGGACAATCCAAGCACGCCGGACTTCTTATTACAGATCTCTATGACCTGATCGGCGCTGATATGCTCTTTCTGTGCGATAAAAGTAATGATCGCCGGGTCCAGATCGCCCGAACGCGTACCCATGATCAGCCCCTCCAGGGGCGTAAGTCCCATGGAAGTATCCACAGACTCACCGTACCTGACAGCGGAAACGGAAGCTCCGTTCCCCAGATGGCACACGATGATCTTTAAGTCCTTTCTGTCCTTGCCGAGGATCTGCGCGGCGCGTTTGGACACAAAATCATGGCTGGTGCCGTGGAATCCGTAGCGGCGCACCTTATGCTCCTTATAATAAGATAACGGCAGACCGTACAGATATGCCTTCTTAGGCATCGTCTGATGAAAAGCCGTATCGAAAACGCCCACCATCGGCACCTTCGGCATGATCTCCCGGCAGGAATTGATCCCGATCAGGTTCGCCGGATTGTGAAGCGGCGCCAGGTCGTTGCATTCCTCGATCGCCTTGATCACTTCATCATTCAATACGACCGAAGCGGCAAATCTCTCACCGCCGTGTACGATACGGTGCCCCACGGCATCGATCTCGTCAAGGGACCCGATCACGCCGACCTGCGGATCCGTCAGCTTCTCAATGACAAGCCTGACCGCCGCCGTGTGATCCGGCATCGGCGCTTCTGTTTTGACCTTCTCACCGCCCTCGGGCTGGTGGATGATTGCGCTGCCGTCGATCCCGATCCTCTCGCATAATCCCTTTGCCAGCACTTCCTCCGATTCGCTGTTGATCAGCTGGTATTTTAAAGAAGAAGAACCGCAGTTGATAACCAGTATATTCATAATTGACCTCCCATTTTACATTTAATAAGCTCTGCCCCAGTATACCATCTTCTTCGCGGGCCTGCCGCAGCAGACGCAGGTATCGCCGATATGCTCCTGTTCAAAGGGTATGCAGCGGCTCGTGACGGCAAGCTCTTCTTTGATCCTGTCCTCACATTCACGCTCTCCGCACCACATCGCCTTGACAAATCCGGCCTCCTGCGTAAACAGTCTGTTAAACTCATCCATGTTTTCCGCCGTGTAAGTGTGCGCATCCCTGTGCGCCCTGGCGCGCTCGAGCATTTCTGTCTGCATCCGCGCAAGGATCTCTCCCGCCTTCGTCTCCAGCTCATCCAGGGAAACCTCTGTCTTCTCGCCCGTATCGCGGCGGCAGATCACACACTTACCCGCCTCGATATCCTTCGGACCGATCTCCACTCGGATCGGGATCCCGCGCATCTCCTGCTCGGAAAACTTCCATCCGGGACTCTTATCCGAATCGTCCACCTTGACGCGGTAATCCTTCTTTAATCTGTCACGCAGCTCATATGCCTTATCCAGGACGCCTTCCTTCTTCTGCTGGATCGGAATGATCATGATCTGTGTGGGCGCGATCTTAGGCGGAAGCACCAGCCCGGAGTTGTCGCCGTGCACCATGATCACGGCGCCGATCAGGCGGGTCGTGGAGCCCCATGACGTCTGATGCACATATTTCAGAGTATTGTCCTTATCCGTATACTGAATACCGAACGCCTTCGCAAATCCGTCGCCGAAATTGTGGCTTGTGGCGGACTGCAGCGCCTTGCCGTCATGCATCAGCGCCTCGACCGTGTAGGTCGCCAACGCGCCCGCGAACTTCTCCTTGTCGGTTTTGCGTCCTTTTATAATCGGTATTGCAAGTATATTTTCACAGAAATCCGCATATACATTGAGCATCTGTATCGTTCTCTCTTCGGCCTCCTCGGCAGTCGCGTGGGCGGTGTGCCCCTCCTGCCATAAGAATTCACGGCTCCTTAAGAAGGGTCTCGTCTCCTTCTCCCAGCGGACTACGGAACACCACTGGTTGCACACCTGCGGCAGATCCCTGTAGGACTGAACTACATTTTTATAATAATCACAAAAAAGCGTCTCCGATGTAGGTCTGACGCACAATCTCTCCTGCAGCGGCTGCAGACCGCCGTGGGTCACCCACGCCACCTCGGGCGCGAAGCCTTCCACATGCTCTTTTTCCTTATTTAAAAGGCTCTCGGGTATGAACATCGGCAGATATACGTTCTGCACCCCCGTCTCCTTAAACATCGCGTCCATCTGCTGCCGAATCAGTTCCCAGATCGCATAACCTGCGGGTTTAAATACCATACAGCCCTTAACGCTTGTATAGTCCAGCAGCTCCGCTTTTTTCACCACATCCGTGTACCACTGCGCAAAATCGTCTTCCATAGACGTGATCGCTTCCACTAATTTTTTGTCAGCCATCTCTTCTCTTCCTTTCCTTGCGTATTCCTATTCATTCTAGCCGTTTGGCGGTGTTTCGTCAACTGCCTGGCGCAGAATATACTCGCCCGTACCCATGAGCATGAAGACATAAGGCGTGCAAAGCACCTGCTGGTAACAGAAGAAATTGTACAGCATATAGGACACGCAGGCGGCCGCGATCCCCGCCGACAGGAAATTCCGTGCGGATATGCGCAGCGATCTGAAGATCTGCGTCACATAGATCCCGGCATAAGCCGCCGTGCCTACAATCCCGACATTGATAAGGCTTGTCAGCCATTCGTTGTGGGCGTTCGTCAGCTGCTTGTCTCCCCAGAACAGGCTCTGCTCGGCTCCGTAGCGGGATGATACATAGCTGTGAAAGCAATCCGGCCCGACGCCGAACAGCTTATGCAGCAGGTTCGTCTCCGTAAACATCTTTGCGCCAAAGCTCCAGATCCTTCCCCGTCCGTTGCCCCATTCCTTTCCCCAGTTTAAATAGGAGATGTTCTCCAGCTTCCCTGCGATCGGCGCAGGCATGAGGCCCTTAGACTGCAGGATCAGGACACAGACTGCTGCCGCCGCCGCAACGACCGCCGCAGCGGGAACAACATGGAACAGCCGCACCGCCATTTTCGGAGGCTCCCATGGATCCGTGTGCTTCCACGGCACATACAGCGCCGCCGCCGCAATAAGGCATAGGAACAAAAGCGCCCAGGTAACCGGGGATGTCCACATGAGCTCTGTCACATAATCCGGTTCAAAATCGGGATTAAAGCAGAACCGCATCAGAAAATACATGAGCTTGCCGGATGCAAAAAACATCGTAAGCGCCGTTAAAAAGCGCCGCATATACTGCCGGTTTGCGGCACAGAGCGGGCCAAAGACTATGAGCGCACCCGCCAGCCCGATGTAAGCGCTGTCGCTGTTCTGCGTTACCAGCGTACAGAATCCCGCCGCCGTCATCAGGGCGCCCGCCGCTCTGTACCTGCCGCTGTCCGCATACAGAAACACCGCCATACCGACCGGCAGCGTCACCGCTAAGAAGCTTCCGTACCATGAGGATTGCCCCAGAGTAGACAAAAACTGCGTCGTCTGGAGATAGCTCAGACCGTCATAAAACCCGAACGGGTCGATCAGCAAACGGTTCAGTACGCCGAGCAGATATACAATAAGGGCAAAGGAGCACAGTGCTGCAAGAATGACCCGGTAGTATCTTCCGAACCGCGACAGGATCACATAGAGGATCACAAATCCGATCTGCGACAGGATCCCCATATTCCAGCCGGGAAATCCCCACAGGGCGTCCTGATAAAACCCGCCCGCCAATACCGAGATCCCCGCCAGGATCAGATATGCCAGCACAAAAGCGTCCGTGACGGATATGCGCGGCCTGCGCCGTTCCCTGATCTCCACGGCCGCATAGACCGCCAGCACGGGAAAAAGAACCGCGCTGCCTGTCAGCATGACATTCCGGTAAGCCGTAAACTTATCGGCGCCGATTTGATAATAACCGTCACTTGTATAAAAGACCAGGGCCGCACACAGAACGACCGTCAGAGCGGCTGTCAGATACTCCGCAAGGCGTTTCGTCCCGTCCTCAGCCCCGGTGCGTTTATGAGATTGACTGCGTCTTTTTTGATTGCCGGATGCTTTACTCATATAGATCCTTTCTCTCTGCGCTGCGGCAGAAGCGTTCCCCGATCCCCAGCATGATAAAGGCCAGGGGAGTATTTAGTACCTGTTGAAAGCTGACCATGTTATGTGCCGTGTACGCCAGGATGCTTACGGCGCATAAGTACAATACCGGCTGCCCCGGCGCACCCTTAAGGCACCGTACCAGAACGGACGCAAACAGTCCGGCATAACAGATCAGCCCCAGCGCACCCGTGTTGACCAGGATCGTAAGCCATTCATTGTGGGCGTTCGTCAGACGCTGATTCTCAAACTGATCGGCCAGCCTTGCTGGTACCTCCGGTATATCGTACACATAGTCAGAGAAACAGTCCGGCCCGATGCCAAACATTTTATGTAAACCATTCATGTGCGCGTACGCACTGATGCCGCAGTTATACGCCGTCCCTCTTCCGTTGCCCCAGTCTTCCGCAAAGACAGCCTTGTAAACACCGTTTCCCGCCGCCGCGTCCCGGGCGGTAGAAAACGCACCTCGGGCGGTCCCCAGAAGCAGGATGCCGAAGCACACGGTCAAAAAAGCGGCTGCCGGCACTTTTCCCAGGCGCCTGCAGGCACTCCCGTCCGCCGGGGTTTCCCTGCATAGGAGGCCTTTTCGCTGCGCCGTCCGTATCAGCACATAGACCGCGCCCACTGTACCCAGCAACCAGAATGCCGCATTCCCCACGGTCAATGCCCGGATGATGCGCGAAATCAGGTCCTCGCCGTCGGGCAGATAGTTGAGCCGCAGCCTGGGCAGCCGCCCCATAAGGTTCCCCAGAAGGCAGCCCGATGCGAACAGCAGGCACAGCTCCAGAAACCGCAGCAGCCGTCCGAGCCTGACGGACAGGTAAAACAACAGAGCCGCCGTTACGCCAAACACGATGCAGGCGCTGCTGCTGCCCTGCGTCATCCCCGACAGTACCGCCACAACGCTGTAGACTGCCGAAAGGATCCTGATCCATGTCCGATCGGTACACCAGTATATCGCGATGCCGACAGGCGCCGTCACCGACCAGTAGCCGCAGAACCAGTTGACATTGCCGAGCGTGGAGATAAAGGTCTCCGTGCTTCCTTCCATCGTCACGGGATAGACGGAATAGCGATTACATATGCCGAGCATGAACACCGCTGCCGCCGCCGAAAGCCACACCCCGATCCACACCGCGCTGCAATGATAATACCGGGAAAACGCAAAATAGATCAGCACCAGGATGACCTGGGTCACAACGCCCATGTACCAGCCCCGGGCTCCCCACAGGGCGTCTTTCTTATATGGACTGCACAGATAGGATATCAGCACCGCCACAAAATATCCGTAGGCAAACCAGTCCGCCACCGTCATCTGCTGACAGGCCCGAAAGATCCAATGACTGTCATGCCGCGTCAGAATCGATAAAAGGAGCACGACGATCATAACGGCCGCCGTGATCAGACCGGTGCCGCGAAAAAACTCATACTTGGTCTCTCCGATCCGCGTATATCCTCCCGGTGCATAGAAAGGATATATAACAGTCATCACAAGAAAATACGCCATGACGATACCCTGGCACACATCCCTGTGCCAGCTTCCCGGCGCATCCTTTATCCTGACTTCCTTTGCCGCATCATCCCGATGCGCGCTCTCCCGGTCCCATTCGCCGTGATCCGGTCTTTTCTCACTCAATATCCCTCATCCATTCCCCTGTACACGTTTTACTTACTGACTCCATCATAATCTAAGGAGCCTGTTTCGTCAAATCCTGCTTTGCCCTTTTCCGTGACCTTATAGATCTCCAGCATGACGATCAGCGCCAGCGGCCCCTTAATGATGCCTCCGACGCCGAACGATCTCACTCCCGCATAGATCGCAAGCAGCATCAGGACCGGGGCAATGCCGATCCGTCTGCCGATCAGCCTTGGCTCAAGCATTTCCCTTATCACGATACATGCCGCATACAGGACAAGGCACACGGCCATACGCACATACTGCCCGTTCAAAAGCTGCCAGACGGAAAGCGGCACCAATACCATGCCCGTGCCGATAAAAGGAAGCACATCGAGAAACCCCGCCAGAATACCGAACGTCATTCCGCCGCATACGCCCGCCATGCACAGTCCGGCGCTGCACAACAGGCTGATG